>DAISZP010000307.1:0-6969 GCA_036824745.1 Luteolibacter sp. | reverse complement strand
TCGCCCGGTTGTTATCCAACGAGCATCCTGCTGCCGCTGTTGCCGCTGCTGCGTGCGAACCTGATCGACCCCGCCACCATCGTCGCCAACTCGATGAGCGGCGTGAGCGGCGCGGGACGCAAGGCGGATCTCACCCTGCTCTTCTGCGAGTGCAACGAGAGCGCGCGCGCCTATGGTGTTCCCAAGCACAGGCATCTATCGGAAATCGAACAGGAGCTCACCCTCGCCGCCGGTGAAAACGTGACCATCACCTTCATCCCGCACCTCATCCCGGTGAACGCCGGCATCGCCACCACCACCACCGCGAAGCTGCGCGACGGGGTTTCCGCCGAGGCCGTCGGCAAGGCGCTCGACGCGGCCTATGCGAACGAACCTTTCGTGCGCCTGC
Organism: Luteolibacter sp.; assembly: GCA_036824745.1. Lineage (GTDB taxonomy): Bacteria > Verrucomicrobiota > Verrucomicrobiia > Verrucomicrobiales > Akkermansiaceae > Luteolibacter. The sequence continues at coordinate 6,581 of DAISZP010000307.1, read as the reverse complement.
TAGGCAAGGGCGGCTGCGCGGATACGAAAAACGTCGCCCGTACGAACTTCATCGACATCGGTTGGCATCACGACGGGCGCACCGGCCGCGTGATCCTGACGAGCGCCGAGGACAACATCGGCAAGGGCGCGGGCGGCCAGGCCGTGCAGAGTTTCAACCTGATGTTCGGGCTCACCCCGACTGACGGATTGCAAAATTTCTGAATGCGGCCCACGCTCCGCCCCTTCCCAAACCCTGTCATGGACTTCCCCTTCACCCGCATCAAAGGCGGCGTCGGCGCGCCGCAAGGATTTCTAACCAGCGCCGTGAGCTGCGGCATCAAGAATCCCACAGCCACGCGCCTCGACCTTGCGTTGATCCATTCCGAGCATCCGTGCAGCTCGGCCGGCACCTTCACGACCAATCGCGTGAAGGCCGCGCCGGTCCGTGTTTCCCAATCGCATCTCCGCAAGGGCGACCTGCGCGCGATCATCGCGAACTCCGGCAACGCGAACGCCTGCACCGGCGTGCAAGGCATTCATGACGCGAACGCGATGTGCGATGCCGTGGCGAAACCGTTAGGACTCAAGCGCAGCGAGATCGGCGTCTGCTCCACCGGCGTGATCGGTCTGCCGATGCCGATGATGCGCATCGAGCCGAAATACGAGGAACTCATCTCCAAGCTCGGCCCGAAGAACGGTTCCGATGTCTCCGCCGCCATCATCACCAGCGACACGCATCCGAAGGAAATCGCGATTTCCTTCGATCTCGGCGACACGCGCGTGCGCCTCGGCGGCTGCGTGAAGGGCGCGGGCATGATCTCGCCGAGCATGGCGACGATGCTGTGTTTCATCACCACGGACGCGAACATTCCCAGCGAATCCCTTCGCAAGGCGGTGCTCGAGTGCGTGGAGGAAAGCTTCAACCGCATCACCATCGATGGTGACATGTCCACCAACGACACGGTGCTGGTGCTCGCCAACGGCGCGTCCGGCATGTCGCCGATCCGCCGCAACGGCAAACGCTGCAAACAATTCCGCCGCGCGCTGCGCTGGCTGATGCTGGAACTCGCCAAAGCGGTGGTTAGAGACGGCGAGCGCGTGACCAAGTTCGTCACCGTGCAGGTGAAAGGCGCGCGCACTTATCTCGACGCGAAGAAGGTGGCGGAAGCCGTCTGCAAGTCCGCGCTCGTGAAATCCTCATGGAACGGCGGCGACCCGAACTGGGGACGCATCATCCACGCCGTCGGCTATTCGCGCGCGCGCATCCGCGAGGAACTCATCGACATCCACATCGGCGGGAAAGCCGCCTGCCTCGGTGGCCTTCAAGCCGAGACACCGATGGACGAGCTGCGCGCCGCCGTCGCCGAGCCCGAGTTCGAGATCGTGATCAATCTCAACCAAGGCAGCGCCGATTACACCATGTATTCCAGCGACCTCTCGCCGGAATACATCGATTTCAACCGCTCCGAATACGCGTATTGGAAACAGGCGCGCAAGGACGGCCTGGTTTGAACGAGGCCCCGCCCCCCAATCGGGGCGGTTTGGCGTAATGTGTGGGTAAACTGGCGTGAATCGCCTATGGACGCGGCTTGTCCGCCGTCTCAGGGAAAAGACGGTTCTTCGGACCCTTGAATCCTGAAACCGGGTCGTCATCACCAACCTGCCAAAGCCGTGAAAAGCCGACGATTGATCCCGTGGGTGGGAGCGCTTGCTTCCGCCATGATTTCCTCATCCAGTGCGGAGCCCAGGCTCTCGGACTACATCCGGCCCTTCGTGGGCACGCAGGGAGAAGGCAACACCTACCCCGGGCCGTCCGCTCCCTTCGGCATGGTGCAGCTCAGCCCGGATACCGACCGCGACCTGTGGGAAACCGCCTCCGGTTACGAGTATTCGGACACCTCGATCATGGGATTTTCGACGACGCATCTATCAGGAACCGGGATTCCGGATCTGGGAGACTTTTTGTTCATGCCGCAGGTGGGTGAGCCGAAATTCGTCGTCGGCCCCAAGGACAACCCGGATGCGGGTTACCGTTCGCGTTATTCGCACGATCAGGAGGAGGCGTCGGCGGGGTATTACAAGGTGAAGCTGCTCGATCCGAACGTGACCGCCGAGCTGACCGCCGGCGAGCGTGCGGGCATGATGCGCTTCACGTTTCCGGCGAGCGACAAGTCCAGCGTTCTAACCGATCTCCAGCATTTCCTCAGCGGCAACAAGTTCAAGGTGACCTGGTCGCATGTGCGCGTGGAGGATCCCTCGACGGTCACGGGTTTCCACATGATCAACGGCTGGGGAAAAGAGCGGCATCTCTATTTCGCCGCGCGGTATTCGCGGCCCTTTGACAGCCACAAGATCATCAGCAACGGCGAGGAGGTGCGCTACAGCAGCGCGAAGAACTACCGCTTCCGCAGCCGCAACGAGGCCGCGGGAACGAACCTGCAGTTTCTCGCGGAATACAAGACCCAGGCCGATGAGAAGATCTCGGTGAAGGTCGCCGTTTCCGCGATCAGCGCGGCGAACGCTATGAAGAACCTCGATGCGGAGATTCCGAATTGGGACTTCGAGGCGGTGCGCGAGAAGACACGCGCGAGGTGGGACAAGGAGCTTGAGCGGCTGCGTTTGATCGAAGGAACCGATGAGCAGAAGGAAACGTTTTACACGGCGGTGTATCACTGTTTCCAGGCGCCGAATCTCTATCAGGATGTCACCGGCGAATACCGCGGATTCGATGGAAACATCCATCGCTCTGAAGGTTTCACCAATCATGCCGTGTTCTCGCTGTGGGACACTTACCGCGCCACACACCCGTTGTTCTGCCTGATCCATGAGGAGAAGAACGCGGACCTGATCAACTCGATGCTCGCGCACTATGACGAGAGCGTGGACAAGCTGCTTCCTGTCTGGTCGCTGCAGGCGAACGAAACGTGGTGCATGATCGGATACCACGCGGTGCCGGTGATCGTGGACGCGTATTTCAAGGGCGTGAAGGGGTTCGACGTCAAACGCGCCTACGAGGCTGTTCTAACCACCGCGACGAATACGGATTACGACGCGGTGGCCGCCTACGAGAAACTCGGATGGGTGCCCGCGGACGAAGAGAACGAGTCGGTCTCGAAGACGCTTGAGTACGCCTATGACGACTATTGCGTTGCCCGCATGGCCGGAGCGCTCGGCAAGAAGGAGGACGAGGCGCGTTTCCTCAAGCGTGCGGCTAGCTACAAGAACCTCTTCGATCCGTCGTCCGGTCTGATGCGCGGCAAGGACGCGAAAGGCAACTGGAGATCGCCGTTTGATCCGCATCTTTTCGTGCAGGGCGGGGATTTCACAGAAGGCACGAGCTGGCAGTATTCGTGGTATGTGCCGCACGATGTTCCCGGACTCATGAGTCTCATGGGCGGCCGCGGGAAGTTTGTTTCAAAGCTCGACGAGCTGTTCACTTTCGGCGCGAACGAAAGCCAGGGGCTTGACGACGTTCAGGGCCGCATCGGTGAATACTGGCACGGCAACGAACCCGCCCACCACGTGATCTACCTCTACTCCGAGGCTGGTGAACCTTGGAAAGCGCAGGAAAAGATCCACCACATCCTCAGGACCCAATACGGCAGCAAGCCGAACTCGCTCACGGGCAACGACGACTGCGGCCAGATGTCGGCGTGGTATCTCTTCTCGGCCCTGGGTTTCTATCCAGTCTGCCCGGGCAGCGATCAATACGTGATCGGCAGCCCGTCGGTGAAACACGCGGTGATGAATCTATCCAAGGGTGGAAAGCTCGACGTGAAGGCGGAAAACCTGAGCGACGCGAACGTTTACATCCAGTCCCTCACGGTGAACGGCAAGCCGTGGAACAGCGTGTACCTTCCCCATGCCGAGATCGCCAAGGGCGGATCGCTGGTCTTCTCCATGGGCTCCCAGCCTAACAAAAACTGGGGCGTCGAGAAAACCCCTCATTGAAACCAACCGGAAAACCATGAAACCCATACCCATCCTGAGCGTCGCCGCGGTGTGCGGCGTATCGTTCCTGAACGCGGCCGAGCCGAGCCTCGTGGAACTCGCCAATCCCTTGCAAGGAACCGATTCCGTCGGCGACTTCTCGCACGGCAACACGTTCCCCGCGATCGCGCTGCCGTTTCCGATGAACGCCTGGGCGCCGTACACGCAGCCCGCCAAGGATTCGTTCTACTATCAATACCGTCAGAACAAGATCCGCGGCATCCGCCAGACGCACCAGCCGAGCCCGTGGATCGCGGACTACGCGAACTTCTCGCTGATGCCCGTTTCCGGAAAACTCGCGGTCAAAGAGGATGATCGCGCGTCGGAGTTCAGTCACGAGTCTGAAGTGGCGAACCCCGGATACTACAGCGTGCGCCTCGACACATGGAAGACCACAGCGGAAGTCTCACCCACAGAGCGCGGCGCGTCGTTTCGTTTCACCTTCGAACAACCCGGCGATTCTTACGTGGTGCTCGATGCCTTCCACAACAACTCGGAAGTCGAGATCATCCCCGCGGAAAACAAGATCGTCGGCATCTGCCGGAACCACAACGGCGGCGTGCCGGAGAACTTCGCGAACTATTTCGTGATCGTCTTCGATCGCCCGTTCGAAGCTTACGGCACTTGGACGCCGGACAAGGTGAACGAAGGTCAGGCTAAACTCGCGGACAAACACGTCGGAGCGTATCTGAAGTTCGACACGGTCAAGGGCAAGTCCGTGAGTTGCAAGGTGGCCTCGTCCTACATCAGCCACGAGCAGGCCAAACGGAACCTTGACCGTGAGATCGGCGAGGCGGATTTCGAAACCATCCGCAAGCGCGCCGCGGCGAAGTGGAACGAAACGTTCAACCTTCTGAAGGTGGAAGGCGGCTCGCACGAGCAACAACGCACGTTCTACAGCGCCTTCTACCGCAGCGTGATCTTCCCGCACCGGTTCTTCGAATACGACGCGTCTAACAAGCCCGTCTATTTCAGCCCTTTCGACGGCAAGCTGCACGAGGGCCATCTCTACACGGACACCGGCCTGTGGGACACCTTCCGCGCCTCGCATCCGCTCTACAACATCCTGTTTCCCGAGATCAGCGCGCAGATCATGCAGGGAATGCTCGCCGCATACGACCAGAGCGGATGGCTTCCCTCGTGGTCAAGCCCGGGCCACCGCGCCTGCATGATCGGAAACCACTCGTTCTCGCTCTTCGCGGATGCCTGGGTGAAGGGTGTTAGGGATTTCGATGCGAAAAAAGCCCTCGACGCGATGGTCCACGACGCCAACCACCAGTCGCCGGATTTCTGCAACGCGATCGGCCGGGATGGCGCGGAGTTTTACAAGAAACTCGGATACGCCCCCTATCCGAACGTGAAGGAAGCCACGGCCAAGACGCTGGAATACGCCTACAACGATTTCTGCGGCGCGGTGGTCGCCAAGGCGCTCGGACGCAAGAGCGAACAGGAAGCCTTTGCCAAAACCGCGATGAACTACACCAAGGTGTTCGATAAGAAGATCGGCTTCGTCCGCGGCCGCAAGGAAAACGGAGAGTGGTGTGAGAACTTCGATCCCACCGAGTGGGGCGGTCCGTTCACCGAAGGCTGCTCGTGGCACTGGACATGGAGCGTGTTCCAGGATGTGCCGGGTTTGGTGAAACTGTTAGGCGGCGAGGAGGCCTTCGGCAAAAAGCTCGACGCCGTGTTCTACACCCCGCCGGATGTGAAGGTGGGCACCTACGGCCGCATGATTCATGAGATGACGGAAATGGTCGCATCCAACATGGGCCAGTACGCCCACGGCAACCAGCCGATCCAGCACATGATCTACCTCTACAACTACGCCGGCCAGCCATGGAAATCCCAGGCCCGCGCCCGCGAGGTGATGACGCGTCTCTATCAGCCCACGCCCGACGGTTTCTGCGGCGACGAGGACACCGGACAGATGTCGTCCTGGTATGTCTTCAGCGCGATGGGTTTCTATCCGGTCACGCCGGGCACCACGCAGTACCTGATCGGCAGCCCCTTGTTCGACAAGGCGACGATCACCCTGCCCGACGGCAAGAAGTTCGTGATCGACGCGAAGAAGAACGGCCCGCAGCGCCCGTACATCGACCGCGCTTCAATGAATGGCAGGGAATTCAACCGCACCTGGCTCGAACACTCCGACATCGTCGCGGGTGGAGAGCTTGAGTTCGAAATGACCTCCGCGCCGAACTACAAGCGGGCTACGGAAGCGGAAAACCGTCCGGGTTCCGCGATGGAACAGGTGAAACCCTGAAGTTTCACACCGCGAGCACCTCATCGACCCAGCGCGGCACCTCGACCGTCGCGGGTCCGATGAGATGGCGGGTGAATTGATCGGACACCTGGGTTTGCGCGTTATTAATCTCCACGGTTTCCGCACCGGCGAATCGTGCTGTTAGGACAAACCCCGCGGCCGGATAGACATGGCCGGAGGTGCCGATGGCGGCGAAAATATCCGCGTCCGAAAGCGCGGCCTCGATGCGTTCCATGTGATAGGGCATTTCGCCGAACCACACGATGTCCGGCCGCATGCCGCCTTTGCGCTTGCAGCACGGGCATTCGGTGCTCGTTTCCAGATCGCCCTTCCACTCGGTGACGTCC
>DAISZP010000306.1:0-7026 GCA_036824745.1 Luteolibacter sp. | reverse complement strand
GCAACCGGGATTTCTCCAAACGGGCGGCTTCTCACGAGGCCGCCCGTTTTCGTTTGATGCCACGGCGATGGTGGTTTCCTCTTGGTCCGTGAAGCTGGCGCACTTGAGGATTCTGTTGATCGTGGCATTGATCGCCAGTGCGGTATTTGCGGCGTGGAGCTGGATGCGGCCCTATTCCTGGAATGTGGATCCCGGAGCATGCGGAAGAATTGAGGGTGCGCAGGTGAAAAGGTATCTCTCCAACTACTGGCTCGATCTGCGCATCGAGGTGGCGGAAGGGAAAACCCACGATCTCATGAAACCCGTGCGTCTGGTGACATCGGGGGGCAAGGAACTCGAAGCCGCCGACACCACCCTTGGCGGAGACGATCAAAAACAAATTCGTGAAATCTGGCTGAAATTCTGGCTGGAGGCGGAGGATTTCAAGGGACCGTTGAAACTCCGTATCAACGACGGCTGGCTCGAGGTCCGGAGCGGTTCCGGCCCGCCTTCCGTGGACGGTTCGAATGTCTCATTTTTCCCAACACAAAACTGGTGATGCCATGGCCTGGTTGTTAGTCGATAATTCCAACTCCCGCACGAAATTCGCGCTGGGGGATTCCGAACGATTGCTGGATTGGCGGGGAGTGTTGCCCACTGCGGGCGTCACTCCGGAGGCTTTGTCCGAATTGGTGCGGGGGCTGGATTTCTCCGCCGTGATAGTCGGCTCCGTGGTGCCGGCCAAGGCTGCGGTTCTTCGCGAGTATTTCGAAGCCTGTGCTCCCGTCCACATGCTCGGATGCGGAAGTCCGATCGGAATGAGGATTGATTATCCCAATCCAGGCCAGATCGGAGCGGATCGGCTGGCGAATGCTGCGGGAGTCGTCGCCAGGCATGGAGCGCCGGCCATCGTCATTGATTTTGGTACGGCGGTGACCTTCGATGTGATTTCCGATGAACCCGCTTACTGCGGCGGCGTGATCGCCCCAGGACTAGGCGCGATGTCGGGATATTTGCCTCAAAAAACCGCGTTGCTTCCGGCGATCGAGCTCGAAGAGCCGGAATCGGCGATCGGGAAGTCCACCGTCCACGCCATGCAGGCGGGGGCGGTTTTTGGCTACCGGGGATTGGTCCGTGAGATCCTCAGTCGGATATCCTCAGAACTTCCCGGGAAACCTCATATCGTGGCCACCGGCGGGGATGCGGAGTTGATTTCCAAGGGGCTTCCGGAAATCGACAAGATCGATGCCGACATTACATTGGATGGACTCCGTAGGGTGGCTGTCCGGGTCTTTGAATGACAAGGTGGAAATATTGTAGGCACAATGCAAAAATAATCGTGCATTTCTTGCTCAGATCCGATAATGCGGATTTGTCATGAACGAGAGTAAATTGGCCATCGGAATCGACTTCGGTGCCTCGACCGTCAAAGCCGGGGTGGTGTTTCAAAGTCACATCATTGATCTCGCCCCGCCGATCGCGACGCAGGAGTTTGACGAGCCTGCTTCGTTGATTGATGCGATGGCGAAAATCGTGGGTGATTTGCAGGAAAGCCACCCCGGGGTGAGCGCCTTGGGTGTGGGGATGTCCGGGTTTGTGGACTATGACAAGGGCTGGGTCCACAGCATGACGAACGTGCCGTCTTGGGAAGGAGTTCCTCTCGGGAGATTGCTGGAGGAGAAGACCCACCTTCCGACCGTGATCGACAATGGTGCGAACTGCATGGCGATCGCGGAGTGGAAATGCGGCACGGCCCGGGGTTTGAAAAATGTGGTTTTTCTCAATCTGTGGACCGGCATCGGAGGAGCGGTGGTGGCCAACGGTCACTTGATCCGGGGATCCCGCCATGTGGCCGGAGAGATCGGCATGTGTTCGATCGATTGGAAGGGAAGATCCCTGAAATGCGAAAATCCAGGCGCGCTCGAAGAGTATCTCGGAGCCTCCGAAATCGTGGCGGATGCCCGGGCCGCCTATGCGGCGGCCGGCAGCGAGAAAACCGCTCAGGAGTGCTCGATCAACGCGCTGATCACCGCGGCGCACCACAAGGATGAGGTGGCGCTGGCCCGCTGGGACGAAATGGGCCGCATGCTCGCCTCGGCCGCTGCGAACGCGTGCTGGCTGTTGAATCCGGAGGCGGTGGTGATCGCAGGATCCATCACCCGCGCCGGAGATCTGTTATTCCGGCCGTTCCGCGAGGAGCTGTTCTCACGTCTATCGAGTCCGTTCAAGGATCACTTGATGGTGCTTCCGGGTTCGCTCGGCGCGGAAGCGGCGATGATCGGCGCCGCGGCGCTGGCGCTGAACGGATCGCATTTAAGCGTTTGATTTTCCGTTCACCCGGCCTAGGTGGTTGGGATCATGAATCCGACACCCGATCTTCAACGCCGTCAGTTCATCCAGTTGGGAGCGCTCGCCGCCGGAGCTGTCCTTTTGCCGCAAGGGGCGGGAGCCGCTGAAAACGCTCCCTCGCTGCCGCCGCTTCCGTATTCCTTCGGCGCGCTTGAGCCGCACATCGATGCGAAAACGATGGAGATCCATCACGACAAGCACCACGCGGCGTACGTCGCCGGTCTAACAGCCGCGCTTGGCAAGGCGCCGGACAAGGCCGGGCTTCCCTTGGAAACCTTGCTTGCCGATCTGCCGTCCGTTTCCGACGAAGCCGTGCGGACTGCATTGCGCAATCATGGCGGAGGTCACTGGAACCACACGTTTTTCTGGGAAATCATGACAGCTCCGGCGAAGTCCGGGAAACCATCACCCGAACTGGCGAAGCTGCTGGATGGGGGATTCGGATCGATGGACGCCTTCAAGAAACTGTTCGCTGAAGCGGCGGCGAAACGTTTCGGCTCCGGCTGGGCCTGGCTCATCGCGAAGGATGGGAAACTCAAGATCACCAGCACGCCGAATCAGGACAATCCGCTGATGAAGGGGATCGTGCCGGACGCCGATCTCGGCACACCTCTGTTAGGAATCGATGTCTGGGAGCACGCCTACTATCTGAACTATCAGAACCGTCGCCCGGACTACGTCACGGCGTGGTGGAACGTCGTGAACTGGGATGAGGTTTCCAAACGACTCGCCGCCGCAAGCGCCTGATGAGGATCCATCGTCTCGAACAACGCCAGCGGCTGCCCATTTCGCTGGAAACCGCATGGGAGTATTTCTCTTCGCCGGCGAATCTGAACGAGATCACACCGCCGGAGCTCGGGTTCCGCATCACCAGCGCTCCCGAACCGGCGATGTATGAGGGCCAGATCATCACCTATCAGGTGAAAGTCGCGCCGCTGGTGTGGGTCGGCTGGGTCACTGAGATCAAATGCGTGGTAGAGGGGCGGACATTCATCGATGAACAGCGCTTCGGGCCCTACAAATTCTGGCATCACCGCCACATTTTCGAGGAGATCGAAGGCGGTGTGATCATGACCGATGTGGTCCACTACGCCTTGCCTTTCGGGTGGCTCGGCGCCCTGGCGCATTTCATGTTCGTGCGCTCGAAACTCCAGCGGATCTTCGATTACAGAAGGAGGAAACTGGACGAACATTTGGGAAATCCGGCCTGAGTTTTACACAAGACATGCAACTTGCCTCTCATCCGGGCATTGGATAGAACCCCGCGAATGAGTGGCAACGAGGGGACTGGAACAGCGACCGGACATTTCTCCGGTGTTCCGGTGGAATGCCCGCAGGAAACGTTTCCGGCGGTGGCGTCGAAGGATCGTGATGCGGAGCTGCGAAGGATGTCAGAAAGGGAATTGCTGGCGACCATGCTGCCCAAGGTCTGTGAGGCGACGGGATGCGATGATTGGTTTCCCGTGAAGCGGACCATGGAGCGCCGGGATTGCCGGATCTTGTTCCTCGCGTCCAAGTCCGGCCTCCGCAAGTCCATTGCGTTGAAGATGTTTCGTGGCGGGGCGGTGAGCCGGAATCTCGCGATGAACCTCCACCGCAGAAGCGCCAAGCTTCACGCCGAATCCACTGCCGAGTGCACTGTGCCGGAGCCGGTCGCTTGTTTTCACGAGGAGAACGCGTGGGCCATGCACTATGTGAACGCGCCGATCGCGGGATCGCTCCTGATGCGCGGCTGTTTTTCTCCATCCACCCGCAGAAAGGTCATCCGCCAGGCGGGAACCTGGTTGCGATGGTTTCACGGAAGTTTTGGTGAAACCCGGATGGGATTCGAGGCGGCCCACTATCTGGAGAGTCTTGAAAAATCCGGTGAGAAACTCGGCCTTGCCCATCATCGCGGCCATGACCGTTTCCTCGGCGAGTGCGTCTCAGAGGCCAAACGGATTGCCGCGGATCTCAACGGGCGGATGATGCGGCATTCGACGGCCCACGGGGATTTCACTCCGTTCAACCTCTTCGTGGATCGGGAAAGTGCGGTGGGATTTGATTTCCGGGCAAACCAGCGGCTGCCGATCCATCACGACATGAGCCGCTTCCTGATCTATCTGGATGTTTACCGGCTCACCCCCGCGCCGGAGGGGGAGTTGTCCCGCTGCGGTTGCAGGATGAGCGATTTCGAAGGGTTCATGGAAGCATATGGCGGTGATCGCTCGGCGGTGGAGGATGGCACCTGGCTGCGACTTCATTTTCTCGAACTCACTCGAAGACTGGTCTCCGTGAGTCTCCCCAAGCCCGGAATCGGAAACCGTCTGGCCCGTCTGCCGGAATCGGCCGCCCTGCGCCGCTGCGCAAGGGCGATGCTGAAGGGCATGGATTGAGCCGGTTAGGATATCAGCGGCTGAGATCGTCCTGATACATCAGTTTGAATCCGCTCTGGTGGAGGATGGCGACGGCGAACTCGTAGTCCTCCACGTGCAGCGCGAGCATCGCATGCCCTCCGGGACTCGGCAGCAGGGCGTATGCGAAGTCGATGTTCGTTTCCGCGATCATCAGGGTGTCCAGACACTGCATCAAGCCGGGGCCGGACTCGCGCAGGGACACCACCACAAGCTCGCAGGAGGCGTGGGGAATGCCTTTCTCCATGAACAGGTGCTCGGTGCTTTCCGGATCGGAAACCACCAGCCGCGCCACGGTGGCGTCGCGGGAATCCTGAACGCTCAAGCCGATCACTTCGATGGCGGAGGCGCGGAGAAGTTTGGCCAAGGCCGCGAGCGCCCCCACCCGGTTGGGGAGCATCACTGAGAACTGGCGCACCGGTGTGCCGTGATCGATGAAAATTTCTGAAGCCATGTGTTGAGTTCGGTTTATCCGCGTGGACCGCGCAAGGGAAGAGTGCTGACCGCGCCACTGGTCAAATCCTTGATGACAATCTGGTTCGGGCGCACTTCGGAAATCAAAAATTCTCCGCCATCCTCGCTCTTGAAACGCTGACCGGCCACGGCGGTATAGCGTCGGCCGGTGGCGGCATCCTCAATGAGCGCCACCGGATCGCGGGAACTGCTCGGAAGCCCCACGATCCATTCGCGGCTGGCTCCGTTGCGGCTATCTTTCACTTCCACCACGGAGATTTCCACGGGTTGTCCGAGGCTCAGCTTGCTGTCCTCGATGCGCCGATGCATGCGGACGACGACCAGCGGTGTGTTAGGGATGGTATCGCCGGTGCGGATTTTGACTTCCCGGTGTTTGGCCCCCATGATCTCGAACGTGGCGGTCTCTCCTTCCACGGAGCGGATCTGGATCGGAAGCTCGCGCTCGGTGTAATGGCGCATCGCAAGCGCAGGCAGCCGGGCGTCATTGGCGGCGGGTGGTTGGGCTGCGGAATCCGTCGAGTCCTCTGAGGTGGCTGCGATCTTGCTGACAGTCGCCCCCTCGATTGGGATCACGGTGGGGCCGGAGGGAGTTTGTGCGGTGCTGCCGGTTTCAGGTGCGCCGGTTTCCTTGTAAGCGGATTGAACGAAGGCATCCATCGACTTGGCGACGTCTTCCGGAGATTCCAACGCGATTTCATCCGGAAGGGGATCACGATCAAGCAGGGCGGCGATTTCAAGGTGCCCTGCTTCCACGGCGAGTTGGGATGCGGTAAAACCGGAAGTGTCCATGCTCAAACGGCTGGATCCGATCTCAAGCAGCAGTTTCACCGCTTCCACGTGACCGTTCTGCGCCGCCACCATCAAGGGCGTGCGACCGTCCTCCATTCTCGCATAGACCGATGCCCCGTAGTTCGTGAGCGTGTCGATCACCTTCGCGTGACCTTCCAGCGCCGCCAGCAGGATGGCCGCGTCGAGCTGGTCCCTTGAATAAGGTGCGAGCTCAGCCACGCAGCCCGGTTTGTCCGCGCGCACCGCCAACATCAACGCGGTGAAGTCCTCCTTGTCCTTTGCGGCGGCCGATGCGCCTTGTTTGAGCAACCACGCCGTCATCGCGCTTTCCCCCGCCAGCACTGCGGACATCAGCGGCGTGCGGTCGTCCGCGCCTTTCACATCGACGGCCACTCCTCGATCGAGCAGGAAATCCGCTGAGTCCTTCGCCCCGGTGGAAGCCGCCGCATGCAGCGCCGTATCGCCCGCGGCATCGCGGGTATCCTGATGGAATCCGGATGAAACGAATTTTTTCAAAGCGGAGACCTCGTTGCTCCGGCTGGCGCGAAACCAATCCTCCGCGGTGAGTTGATAGCCCGCCTGCTTGAGATCGGATTTCACCGCATCGGACGGCTTGCGGCACGCGGGAGCGGAGATCACCAAGGCGACCACCACCACGCCCCGCCGCCACGACAAGCCCGATCCATTCATGCGCTGAGGCTAATCAAGGGCGCTTCGTGTTTCAATCCCGAATGAAATCCGGCGTGCCTGCGAATCCGTTTGCCTCCCGCCAGTGAACGTGCATGGTGAAAAGCCCCATGAAACGCGCGGATCCATGAACCCGGCCCTTCACCAGTGAACCAACCCAACCGATTCCGAAGTGAACACCGCGCCTGCCCCGAACGAGAGCCAGTGGTCATCGGTTCCTCCAATCCGGTCCGGAGGAAACGCGCTCCAGCTCATCCGCTCGCACGCCGTGCCGCTCACCGGATCCGCACGTGATCATGACGAGCTGCTTGATGTGATCGGCGATGCCGGCGTGGTGTTGCTCGGAGCCGCCTCG
>DAISZP010000305.1:0-7092 GCA_036824745.1 Luteolibacter sp. | reverse complement strand
ATCGCCCATGGCCGGAAACGAACGTGATCACCGTGATCCACCCGCAGCCCAAGGCGCAGGCCCTTCCCGCTGATACGGCTCCCCAGCCGAAGGTAGCGGCCGAGATTACCGGAATGATGCCCGAGAAGTAAGGCCTCGGGAAACTTTGCCGACGATGGAGGAACCCTCCAAGAAACCGAAGCGCTCTCCCTACGACAACGGCCGGGCGGCGGTGAACGAGGAGCTTCTCGTTTGGCCGAAGTCCTTCACCTACGACAAACCCGGTTTCTTGATCCGCGGCTACTATCGGGACGAGGAGTTCACCTGCAAGGACTGCGGGAAGAAGGAAATCTGGACCGCCAAGCGCCAGAAATGGTGGTATGAAGTCGCCAGAGGCATGATTTTCACCAAGGCCGTGCTTTGCAAAACCTGCCGGAGGAAAAGCCGCAGCCACGGCGAGAAACCCTGAGCCATTCCCTGCTCTCCTGGGACTTGCCGCACCATTGACGAAGTCCCCGCGTCCCCGCAATCTTACCCCGCATGTCGCGCCCGGGACTCATCCTCAAACTCAGTTGCCCCGATCAACCGGGCATCGTCGCCAAGATCGCGAACTACGTCGCCGGCCATCGCGGAAACCTCATCGAGTTCAACCAGTTTTCCGACCAACTCGGTTCCAAGTTTTTCGCCCGCCTTGAAATCGAAACCGCCGACCTCGACGTGGACTCCCAGGATTTCATGGACGGCTTCGGCACGCTCGGCCGCTCGCTGCAAGCCAACTGGCACTTCCGCCGCCTGCCCTATCGCATGCGCACCGCCGTGCTCGTCACCAAGACCGATCACTGTCTCAACGAAATCCTCTGGCGCACCGAGCTCGGCGAACTCCCCGTCGAGATCACCTCCATCCTCGGCAACCGCCCAAACTGCCGCGGCCACGCCGAACACGCCGGCATCCCGTTCCATGAAATCGACATGGATGCGGACAAAGCCTCCGGTTTCGCCGAGATCCGGCGCTTGTTAGTCGAGCAGGACGTCGAGCTCATCGTCCTCGCCCGCTTCATGCAGATTCTTCCCGATGACTTCTGCCGCGATTTCGCAGGCCGCATCATCAACATCCATCACAGTTTCCTGCCCGCCTTCATCGGAGCCAATCCCTACAAGCAGGCCTACGAGCGCGGCGTGAAACTCATCGGTGCCACCTGCCACTACGTCACCGCAGATCTCGACGCCGGCCCCATCATCGAGCAGGAAGTCGAGCGCGTGCACCACTTCCACACGCCCAACGACCTCGTCCGCCTCGGCCGGAATTGCGAGCGGAACGCCATCGCCAAGGGCATCCGCTACCACGTCCACGACCGCACCATCATCGATGGCCACCGCGCCATTGTTTTCCCCGACTGATCCGAAAAAAGCGGGCTTTACAAACCCCGCCGCACAGCGCAATTTCCGCGCCCCGCGACAGCGATACCTAGGAGAGGTGGTCGAGTGGTCTATGGCACCCGATTCGAAATCGGACGTGGGGTAATACTCACCGTGGGTTCGAATCCCACCCTCTCCGCCATCGTCTAGGAACGATGCCGCAACTGATTCAGATTCAACTGAATACAGCAAATCAAAGAAGGCCGCGACAGGCTTTCCACACACAATTCCACGCAAGTTGACGCGGAAGCCGGGTTCGATGACCCGGAAACGCAAACGCCGCAGTGCCGTCGTGGAAATTGGGACAGGTCCGGCCAAAGTCCGGATCTACACCATCAACCGCAAGGACGGATACGACCAGTTCACCCTCGCATGGAAGGAAGGAGGCCGGCGGCGGACCCGCTGCTTCGCCTGCATGGACGAGGCCAAGATGGTCGGCCAGCAGGTCACCGTCCGGCTCATCAACGGTGGCACCGAGGCGTGCGAGGCGACCCGCCGCGACATTGACATGCTCCGCCACTGCGAGCGCATCGCCCGGGAATTCGGTGTGACGCTCGCCGCCGCCGTCGAGGAATGGGCCAGCGCCCGTCGGACGGCGGGTGAGGTCCCGCTCTCGGATGCCGTGCGTTTCTACGCCGCGAACCGGATCGATCTGTTCGCCGTCCGCAGCAACATCCAGGTGGCCGCCGAGTTCGTCGAGTCGCTCAAGCGGAAAGGTGTCAGCGACATCTACGTCCGCAACGCGACCAGCAGCCTCAAGCGGTTCACGGATGCCGTCGCCGGAAACGTCGCGGATGTGACGGTGGCCGACATCAACCGTTTCCTCGACAGCCTCAAGAAGCTCGGCCCGGTCAGCAAGAACGGCATCCGGCGCAACATCGTCACCATGTTCGGTTTCGCCAAGAAACAGGGATACCTCCATCCCGATCGCAAGACGGCCGCGGAGCAGAGCGATTCGTTCAAGGAACCCGAGAAGGAAATCGCCATCTTCACTCCCGAGGAAATGGAGCGCATCCTGCTCGCCGCCCATGCTCGGATCCTGCCGCTCATCGCCATCGGGGGCTTCGCCGGAATCCGGTCGGCCGAAGTGGAGCGCCTCACCTGGCAGGACATCAAGTGGGACCGGGGGCACATCGAGATCGCCGGCCGCAAATCCAAGACGGCGGCGCGGCGCTTGGTTCCTCTATCAGACAACCTCAAGGCGTGGCTCGCGCCATGGCGCGGGGAAACCGGCCCCATCCTCACGATCAGCGACACGTCGGGAGCCTTGGGCGATACCGCCGTGAAAGCGCGGATCCCGGGTGGATGGCGTCAGAATGCCCTCAGACACTCGTTCATCAGCTATCGCGTGGCACTGACAGGCGACGTGGCCCGGACCTCTCTGGAGGCTGGCAACTCTCCGAAAATGATCTTCCGCCACTACCGGGAAATCGTGGATGAGGAGGCGACCAAGGCGTGGTGGTCGATCACCCCTCCCGAAGGCTGGGAACCCGCCGGTCTGAACCGGTCGCTGCGGGAGCGGTTGAAGCAATTGTCCGCATGAGAGCTGTTGCGTTGACACTGCCAACGGTGCGTAACCATGAACACTCCGACTGACACTTCGACCGACACCCCGACGCTCATCAAGAAAAAGGAACTGGCCAAGCGCCTATCCGTCAGCCCGCGCACCATCGACGAATGGGCGCGCAAGCGCAAGATCCCCTACCTCCAGATCAGCCCGCGATTTTACCTCTACGACTTCGAGGCGGTTCTGGCCGCCTTGAGGAAGCTCTATCAGGTGGACGCGGCGGTCTGACCGGAAAACGAAAAAACCCGGACGGTGCGAGCCATCCGGGTTTTTTCTGTCGGGGATTTTCATTGGCGTCACTTGCGGCGGAGCTTCTTCACCATGCTCACCAGCGACATCACACCCACTAACAAGCCGACGACCAGCGACGATACCCGCAAGGTCCATTCGATTTGTTCCTGAAGCGAGGTGACCACGCCGACGAGCGGCGAGGCGATGCCGACGATGGCTTTGCAAACGTAGTCGAGGTCGATGGGCTGGCGCATGGTCAGGGCGCGGTGTCAATTCGGCGCGATTCACACCGTGAGCGCCGCCGCCGCGATGAACATCGCGTTGAGCCGCGCGTCGTTGATTCCGAGCGTGGCGGCAAGCGCGACGATGGCCGGGGCGGTGCGTGAAAAGTCCGCGTTGTTGGCCCAGGCGGACTGGATCGCGATTTTCTCCATGCCCTCGGGCATGGCGGCGATGGCGGCTTGCGCGGCATCGAGCATGGTGCCGCCGTCAGGATTGGGCGTCGCGGCGAGGACGGCTTTGGCCTGCCATGCCTTGATGCTGACGGGAACCGTCGCGGCGTGCGGAATTTCGACGAGTTCGCCGATTTCCGATCCCTCGACCGGTTGCCAGCGCAGCGGTTTGCCGAGCTTGAGTTTGGCGATCATCGCGGCGTCCGGTTCGATCACCAGATAGCCGTTGCGAAGGGGCGGAAGTGTGGGCCAGACGGAGTAACGGCCGGTGGATTCATGAACGTGAAGATGCATGGTGGATGATTTGGTTTTTCGATTGCCCCTCGAAGTGGCGGAACCACGCGGGGTTTGGGTCGCCGCAGAAGCGGTGGACGTGAGGAGGAAAGGTGCCGAGCTTGAAGCCGCCCTGCTGGATCGCCATCAACACGGTGCATTCGTAGTGGGCGGCCACCGACGGCATGCGGCGCGCATAGGGGTGGCAATGGCTGCGGATGCGTTCGAGTTCCGCGAGGATTCCGCCCCGCACGAGCATCACGCCGATGATGTGCCAGGGAAACCTCAACGCAGGGCAAAGGGTGTTGAGCGCGTCGTTGCCGAAGGCAGGCAGCATGATGTCGTTGTCGCCGAGCATCGCGGTCAGGTCGGTGGCATCCTCCTCGGCGAAAATGTCCCATTCCAGATAGAGCAGGACGTCGTCCGGGTGCCCGAGCATCACCGGAATCCGGTGCTCGAAGTCCCCCATCGCCCGCGACACGGAATGCGCCGCGAACCCATGGCCGGTGCGTTTGGCGTAACGCTCCTGCGACCGCCAGCAGACACGGGCGAACTCCGGAGTGACGGGTGAGGTTGAGGACGAAACGATCATGACATTTCCAGGTAGATGACCCGCCCTACGGGAGCCTTGATGGTCCTGAAGAAGGTTTCGCCATCGCTGATCGGCTCGCCTTCGGTCAGGCCGTAGTAGCCGGACGGCGGCTTGACGGAAAACCGGGTGAAGCGGGCCAGATCGTATGGAATCGGGTTCCCGTTCCCGTAGTCCCGGACGCTCGGCGCGCCGCCTTCCGCCATCCAACCGATGAAAAACACCGAGTAGGAATAACAGTCGATTCCATTGATCCGGTAGTAGCCGTAGGGGAACACGAACGCCTGATAGGTTTCGCGCTGGATCTCCCAGTTGGCCGGCGCGGCGAAACTGTTGCGCGCGACCGAACCGCTGCTCCATGCGACCGACCACGGCGGGGTGGTTCCGGCAGCGGGGGCGGTGGCACCGGAGTTTCCGCTGCTGCCCACCAGCACCCAGCGGGCGATGTTCACGCTGGCGAGTCCGAAGTCCGCCGTGTTGGCCGGAAGCCGGACCACCTTGCAGCCGGAGCCAAGCACGTCCTCATACACCGGGCCGTCGTGGTAAAAATCCCCGCTTCGTGTGAAGTGCGCCGGAAAGCCCGGATGCACGACGTGCAGGCCCGAAAAATCCGCCGTCACGCTAACAGACGCACCCGCCGAAGCGTCGCCCGCCCAGCGCATCACCCTGCCGCCCTCGCCGGTCACGACAAATACCTGTCCGGGCGCGATGGCGTTTTCCCCGTCGCGCCGGCTCCATGCCCACTCATAGGCATCCGCGGTGTGTTCGATGAACACCGGAGAACCGGCCGAGGGACTATCCGGGGTGGCATATTGACCGATGTTGTCGATGGTGATGACACGGCTTGCCGCCGGATAAGCCGGTTCCGCGGATGTTGGAATACCCTCGGTTCCACGGTTCACGTCGTTTTCGACGACAACCAGGAAGGTGCGTGTGCTGGTCGGTTCCCCCGCTCCCTCGCGCCAGGTGATCTCGCCCATCAGGGTGATTTCGGGCAGCTCCTCGGCGGTGGCCGATCCGACGTTGAGCGCGGAGTCGAGTTGCAGCGTGTTGAAGCTGATAGAGCCTTCGTAGGCGGGCGCGTCGTCGCCTTCCGATGGCATCGTCCATGCGCTGCCGTGTGCGAGATAGGAGCGGTTGAACTGGTTGCGCGGTTTGATGCCGAACTGGATTTGAAGAAGGCCCGGATCGCCGATGGTGGCCGGGGTGAGGCCGTTTTCGAGGAACACGACCTGCAGTTTGGCGGCATCGCCGCGCTTGAATCGCAGGGAGGTGACCGCGCTTCGTTGGCCCGGTCCCTGGATGAGTTGAAGTGTCTCAAGATCGACGTGGAGCTTCACGTCCATGCGTGCCTGTCAACCGCTTCAAGTGGCCGGCCATTTGCGCAGCGGGCAGTTCTGGGATCGGAACCGCGCCTTGGCATCGACGAAACAACCGCAGCGGGCGCAGGTCCGGTTCGATCTGAGCTGGTCGCATGATCCGCATGCGGCGAGCCGCTCCGCCACTTGTTTCGGAGTGAGGCTCGGTTGTCCTTTGGCCATCGCCTTGGTTTCCGAGCCAATCGCTTTTGCCAGGCTGCCGGCTCTTTTGAGCAGGCCCGGTGTTGACGGATGGCGGCTCTTTTCATGTGCCGTCCGTCTCGCCTCCACTCCGTTCCGATAGTTCGCGGCATGGATCGCGATCCGGTCGTCGCTGTGAGCCGCCAGCGACGCTGCGACGATGGGCAGCGCCGCGTTGAGTTCCTTGATGAACGCATGACCCGCCTGCGACAGCATGCCGTTGGTTAGAAACATCCCGTCGCGAGCGACTGCGTCGAACGCCGGTTGCGATTTCGGCATGGCCGATTTCAGCGAGGCGCGAAACCGCGGATCGTTCTGAAACGAGTGCAAACACGCGGGAATGAGGTCTTTTTTGTCCATTATCCGAAGCAGCTTGGGTAGTAGGTTCCGTTTTCCGCCGTGAACGACTGTCTGAACGACGGGCTGCAATCCCCGGCGGTTTCGCAGTAGCCGTCGCAACAGCCGTTGCCGACATCGTTGCAGTTGTCCCCTTCGTCGGTGTCATTCGGGAGGCACTTCCCCGCGGATGCGCAGGTGATGCACGAGCCGTCGTCGTCGGAGATTTCCGGGTTGTAGTTGGCGGCGTGGGGGTTGGAGCATCCGCTGCCGCACATTTTCGGAAACTTGAATTCGTGCAGGTCGTTGGACTGCAATTTCTTGATCGGCAGGTAGGCGTTGGCGCGGATCTGGATGGTTTCCCCGAGTGCGCCCTGCACGGCGACGGAGTAGTCGATGGACTGCCTAGGCGTCATGTTAGGAGCGTCGATCTTCTTGCCGTGGACATAGACCGACACCCAGTAGATGCCGTCCGCCTCCGGTGTTGGAGCCGCGCCGAGCGTGACCCGGAATCCGAGTTGGATCTGGAACGGCGGTGCGGTGCCGTCGAGGAAACAGGTCGGCCACCAAGTCACGTTCGAGATGGTGATTGGCGCGGGCTGAAGTTTTTGCGGCGGCGGTGGGGGTGGCGGCGGAGGCGGCGGCGGGGGTGGTGGAATCACGATGGCAACGCAGTCATAGATGGGACAA
>DAISZP010000304.1:0-7113 GCA_036824745.1 Luteolibacter sp. | reverse complement strand
ACACCACCGCTGGCAGCCAGGCCACGGAAACTCACGGCACGCACTACACCGCGCCGTTCACGCTCCATACCACCCCCTCCGTCCGCGCGATTTCCTATGCTGGCGGTTGGCTCACTTCCTCGGAAAGCAGTGCCACTTACACCCTCCAGTCCGGCCTGGAAAACTGGCGCACTCTTCAAGGTCTCGCTGCCGATGGCTCACAGGACCTCGCGCAAGCCGCCAATGACGGCGTTCCCAACCTCCTCAAATACGCCTTCAATCTTCCTCTAACAGCCAGAAACACTCTCGCGCCCGGCGGAAACGCAGGCCTTCCCCTCATCACCGCCGATTCCACCCCGCGGCTCACCATCACCTTCGTCCGCCGCAAGGCCTCGACGAATCCCGGCATCAGCTATCACGTCGATACCACCGGCAACCTCGGAGACTGGAGTACCCTCGACCTGTCCTCCGCCACGATCCAGTCCATCGATACGAATTGGGAACGCGTCACCGTCACCGATCCCAGCACCGGCGGCAAACGCTTCGCCCGCGTCCGCGTCGAAGGCCTAACTGCGACGAGCAACAACTTCGCCTCCGGCCCCGGCAACGCAACCCTTCGCGGCAGCACCGCATGGAGCAACGGTGAGATCATCCTCACCGAGGCACTCGGCGGACAAGGCGGCTCCATCGTCCTCAACGACCTGACGACCACTCCCGCCCTCAACGGCTTCACCGCCCGTTTCAATCTCAACATCGGACCCAACGGGCAGATCAATCCTGCCGATGGCGTGAGCTTCTCCGTCGGCGACCTCGGCACCGGCACCTGGGGCGAAACCGGCCCCGCCACCGCGCGAAATCTCACCGTCGGCTTCGACACCTACAACAACGGCCCAGCCACTCAGAACATCGGCATCCACCTCTGGGTCAATGGCACCAATATCGCCATCAACCCGACCAATCCCTTCACCAACGGCGCTACCGTCCCCGTCGAAATCAGCCACGATCTCGCCAGCGGCATCACCGTGAAGTTCAACCACGTCATCATCTTCTCCCAAGTCCCCACCCCCGGTTTCACCTATCCGGAAAACGGCCGCTTCGGCTTCGGGGCCCGCACCGGCGGCGCTGTCGAACGTGTGGTGATCGACGATGTGATCATCACCCCTCGGTGAACTGGAAACTCAGCGATGATCCCATCCTCCAAGGCGTCCTCGTTCCTCGCTCCCCACACGATATGACTCGAACTCACTTCTGATCGAACCGAATCTAATCTTCTCTGGGCACTTCATCTAGCACCCCCATGACATCCGCTTATTCGTTGAGAAGAACCTTCCTGAATTCGATCATCTTGTCTTCGATCGCGGGGCTTCTCTCGTCCGCCCAGGCCCAGAATCCCAATCTCCAGTTTTTCCGCCAACCGGATACGATTGCGGGGGCCTCCGCCATCTTTCCCTTCCATATCGGAGATGTGACGGGCGACTCCGTCCCGGATCTGCTGCGCCTCGTGGTGGGCAACCATGTGTCGATCCAACCGGGCCTTGGCAATGGCCGCTTCGGCTCGGCATCCTATCTCAATACCGGCAATC
Organism: Luteolibacter sp.; assembly: GCA_036824745.1. Lineage (GTDB taxonomy): Bacteria > Verrucomicrobiota > Verrucomicrobiia > Verrucomicrobiales > Akkermansiaceae > Luteolibacter. The sequence continues at coordinate 5,551 of DAISZP010000304.1, read as the reverse complement.
GGCCGATCGCTGTGTCGAGTGGGTTGGTCAGTGGCGATTCATATGCCGACATCGTCGTGGCCAACTCTGACGACCAAACGGTGGGACTCTACTTCGGATTGATGGGTGGAGGCTTTTCATCACCAACTCTCTCCCCGATTGGAATCTACCCCCGGAACATGCTGATGGTGGACTTCGACCGGAATGGCCGGATGGATCTGGTTTTCACCGGCTACACTGGCGATGCTCGGGAAGGCTACCTCAAGACCTTCCGCGGTCAGGCAAATGGAACCTTCACCCAAGGGACCACCTATCAAAGCTCCCCCGCAACGCTCTACACCGAGGCGAACTCGGTCGCGGCTGCGGATTTCAATGGCGATGGCTGGCTGGACCTCGTGGTGACAAACCCGCGCACCCGGCGATCTTTGAGCGTTTTCCTGAATAATCAGAGCGGCGGCTTCACCCCGCTGGCTGAGGCCATGCTGACCGGCCCTCCAGGCCAGGCGACGACCGGGGATTTCAACTCGGACGGAAAGGCGGATATCGCCTTCACTACGATCACCGGGATCGACTACGGCACCACCGGTGCGGAAATCGTGATCGGCGTGGGTCTGGGAAATGGGGATGGCACCTTTGCCTTCTCCTACCTCTCCGCGGCCGACAGCCTTTGCACCTTTCCTCAGAACATCGCGGCCTCGGATATCGATGGCGACGGCGACCTCGATCTGGCGATCACCCCGAGGTCGATCAATACCAATAGCAACCGCTTGGTCATCTTCCGCGGCAATGGAGCAGGAGGGTTCACGGTCGGCAGCCAGTTCGCAGTCGACTATCTTTCCAACTGGGTGATCCCTTCGGATCTGAATGCCGACGGTGCGGTGGACCTGGTCGTCACCACCAACGATGCCGTGACTCAAACCTATCTCGGAATCTCACCGAACAGCGTCGCCTTGGTGGTGACCACCACCGTCGATGAGAACAACAATACAATTTCGCCGACGAGCGGAACTGGCACCAGCTTGCGGGAGGCGATCAACTACGCCCTCACTCAGGCTACTCCGCAAACGATCACCTTCAGTTCCAATCTCGCCGGACAAACCTTGGTGTTGAGCACGGTCGCGGCGAATGTTTACGGTCCGAACGCCTTCCGGATTTCTGATACGGCGGATATCACCATCCAGGGACCCACCACGGGCCCGGGCGTGACCCTCAGCGGCGGCGGCACTTTGCGGCTTTTCATGATCGACTCCGCCGTGGCGGGGGTGAATCCAAAGCTCACGCTCAACGATCTCACGATATCAGGGGGAAACTCAAGCGCCGGAGGAACGATTTTCAATACCGGAAGCCTCGCAGTGAACCGTTGCACCTTCACGGGCAATACCACCAGCGGCCAAGGCGGTGCGATCTACACCGGCGCGACGTGGGCTCCGGCAGCCACGGCCGTCCTCGCAAATTCCACCTTCTCGGGAAACACGGCGGTCGTAGCCGGCGCTGTTTTCGTCGATGGGGCGGTGACGCTCAATCATGTGACGATCAGCGGAAACTCATCAACTGTGGAAGGTGCCATCACAATGAGCTCACGCGGCGTGGCCACGCTGATGAATTCAATCGTTGCCGGAAACTCCCGCAACATCACCGGCCCTCTCCAGTCCGGCAGCCGTAACAATCTCATCGACAGCACCGACTCTGGTGGATTGGTCCATGGAGTGAACGGCAATTTGGTGAACGTGGCCAGTTCGGGATTGCAAGCCCTGGCCTTTAACGGGGGACCAACCCGGACGATGGCATTGAGTTCCACCAGCCCTGCGGTGAATGCTGCCGAAGCTGCGACATCTCTCGCCACGGACCAACGGGGAACCTCTCGTCCACAGGGGACGGCTCCAGACATCGGAGCCTTCGAGTTCACGTCGCTGCAGGAAGCGGCGCTTCCATCGATTTCTCCCAATGGCGGCACTTTCACCAGCGCTCCCACGATCACCCTCAGCACGGCCTTGGCGGGTGCGGTGATCCGCTACACCCTCGATGGCAGCACCCCAAGCGCTACGGAAGGCACGGTTTACCAGGGTCCCTTCGCCTTGAGTGGCAGCGCTACGATCCGTGCGGTGGCATACGGGACGAATTGGTCGCCATCCCAAGTCGCAAGCTCGACCTTTACCATCCAATCCCCGCTCCAAGCCTGGCGCTCCTTGCATGGGCTCGCGGCGGATGGTTCTCAAGACCTCGCCAACTCATCTGGTGATGGCATTTCCAATCTTTTGAAATATGCCTTCAACCTGGCACCCAATGCCGGCGACCTCACCACGCCCCGAACGCAAATCTTGTCGGAAACCGGCGTGGCCGGACTGCCGAGGATCGGCCGGAATGGAACGGGTCAACTTACCGTCACCTTCGTCCGCCGGAAGGCCACGACAAACCCCGGCATCCTTTACACGGTAGAAACCGGCGAACAGCTCGATGCCCTTCAGCCTCTGTCGCTCAGCGGAGCGACTGTTGAGTCCATCGATGCCACTTGGGAGCGAGTGGGCGTCACCGATCCAGCCCTGACCAGCCGCCGCTTCGGAAGATTGAAAGTCACATCCGCGCCCTGAACCAGATCATCGTCAGGCAATATCCGTTCTCAAAGGGTCCAATCAGCTCATCACCTCATCGCCATCCATGAAGAGATTCAATTGTTCCCATCTCAGGACTATCGCGCGGGTGCTCTCCTGTCTATTCGTCTCCGCCTCGTTGGCATCGGCCGACATGACCGCACCTGGCGATCCGGTAGCGGCGGTGCGTGCGATCGCAGGTCAAAACAGCTCGACTCTCAGCCCCAGCGGCGACGTCCCGTCAGCGGAAGGTCCCGCCAATGCGATCGATAACGACAGCAGCACCAAATACCTCAACCGCGGTCAGACCGGAGTGGGCCTGATTGTCACCACCCAGGCGGCGGGCCCGCGGGTCATCACCGGGCTGCGCTTCGCCACGGGCGGCGACAATCCCTCCCGCGACCCGATCACGGTGACGCTGGAAGGAACCAACGACATCGGGGCCACCACTTCGCTCAACTCTTCCTGGACGCTGCTTTACGACGGCCCCTCCGGCCTCGCCGTGGATCCGGGCCGCAACCGCGTGGGCACTGCGGTGACTTTTTCCAATACCACCGCTTACCGCTCGTTCCGTCTGTTAGTCACCGGCTTGCGTGCGGCATCGGACTCCATGCAGTTTTCTGAAATCGAGCTGACCAGCACCGATTCCAGCACCCCCGGCACGGTCTTCACCGTCACCAGTCTCGCCGACCCGGGCGATGGCGTCCTCGACACCTCCGGCATCAATGGCGGCACCACCCTGCGCGAGGCCATCATCGCGGCCGGATTCACGGCGGCCGATGATGAGATCGTTTTCGCCAACGAATTGAGCGGCTCGATCACGCTGGCTTCGCCCCTGCCCCCCATCACCACGGACATGCGGATCACCGGTTCCCGGGCGGGAATCACCATCAACGGATCAGGACAACACCGAGGGCTGCTCGTCACCGCCAACTCGGTGAGCCTGAACCGCCTGACCATGACCGGTTTCAAGGGGATTCGCGGCAACGATGGCGTCGCCCTGAGCCGCCGAACGGCGACCCAAGCAACCGACGGGAGCGGCGCGGCCGTGGATTTCTCAGGAGGCACGATGAGCATCACCAACTGCACCTTCCATGGAAACACCGGGGGCGGCGGAGGCAGTTCGTCCGCCGGTCATCCTAACAACGGCGGCCACGGCGGCGGCACCGTGCAGGCCCGCTCCGGGACCCTGCAACTCACCAACTGCACCTTCACCGGAAACACCGGCGGAACGGCCGGAGCAGGCGGAAGCAGCGGGCGGCAGAAAGGCAGCGGCGGAAACGGCGGCGGCACCGTTCAATCCCTCGGCGGCGCGGTTGTCCTGAACTTCTGCACCATCGCCAACAACACCGGCGGCGATGGCGGCGCGGCTCCCACCGGCTCGGTGTTGGGTGTGCCCCTGCCCGGCAGCGACGGCACCGGATTCAATGGCGCGGGTGTGGTCCAGCATTCCGGAACCGTGGCGATCGGCAACAGCCTTCTTGCCGATGATGCCAAAGGAGACGCCCGCGGCACGCTGATTTCTAACGGCTACAACCTGATCAAAAACCCGAACGGCGCCACTCTCACCGGCAACACCACCGGCAACCTGACCGGAGTGGACTCCAACCTCGATCCGCTGGCGAACAATGGCGGGCCGGTCTCCACCCGCGCTTTGCAAAGCGGCAGCCCTGCCATCGATGCCGCCGATCCTGCCAGCTCGCTGTTTTCCGACGCACGCCTCTTCAGCCGCAAGGTCAATGCGCGCTCGGACATCGGTGCCTTCGAATCCGGCGGCGTGGCCGTGAACAATTTCCCTCCCCAGATCGAGGTGAACGGCGGTCTAACCGTCCGTCCCGGCGATACGCGGGTCATCGCCAGCGACCGCCTGCGGGCCAGTGATCCGGAAAACGCCCAGGTGACCTACCGGCTGACCAGCCCTCCCACCAACGGCACACTGCGCCTGAACGGCGCGTCCCTGTCCCTCAACAGCGAGTGGTTCCAGGCTTTCATCGATGGCGGTCTGCTGACCTACACGGCAAACAGCGGATCCACCGGCGACAGCTTCGGCTTCGCCGTCCTTGATCCCAACGGCAATCTAACAAACTCGACCTTCACCATCACCACCGGGCCGAACCAGGCTCCCACAATCGTCACCAACACCGGCCTTTCCGTGGACCCCAGCGGCACGGTGTTCATCCGGAATGACCGCCTTGAAGCCGTGGACCCGGATGGCGATGCCTTGACCTACACGCTCAACACCGTTCCCACCTCGGGCCTTCTCAGACGTGACGGGATCAACCTCAGTCTTGGCGACACCTTCACCCAGGCACAAGTCAGCAGCGGCCGCGTCAGCTATGTCGCCGGAGGGTCTGCCACCAGCTTCAACTTCACCGTTTCAGACGGTTTCGGCGGCAGCGCAAGCGGATCGTTTCAAATCACGATCGCAGCAAACCAACCGCCGGTCATCGCCACAAACACCGGCACGACCGTCAATGGCGGCACCACCCGCGTGATCCGCAACACCGCACTCGCAGCGACCGATCCGAACAACGATCCGGTGACCTTCACGCTGACATCTTTGCCCACCAAGGGCACGCTTGTGCGGAACTTCCTGCCGCTCGGCATCGGCGCCACCTTCACCCAGGCGGACATCCACAACGAACTCGTCGGCTTCACCGCCGGAACCGCACAGGGAGCTGACAGCTTCGACTTCAGCATCTCCGACGGCCGCGGTGGCATCGATGACGGAACCTTTGCCATAACGATCAGCGAGACGGCCCAAAGCGGGCCTGAGTATGTGGTGAACGTCGCCGATGACACGGACGACGGTGCCGCCACTGTGGCGCACTGCTCGTTCCGAGAAGCCATCCATGCCGCCAACAACGATGGCGTGCCCAGCACCATCCGCTTCAACATCCCCGGCACCGGCGTGCATACGATCACGGCGCAAGGCTCACGTTTCCCCGACATCACGGCCCCGGTGGTCATCGATGGCTACACCC
>DAISZP010000303.1:0-7187 GCA_036824745.1 Luteolibacter sp. | reverse complement strand
GTGAAGGATGCCGACGCGGTTGCCTCGAACTTCAATGTATCAGACGGCGTGGTCGTGACCGGCGCTTCGCTCGACGCCGCTTCCAAACGGGTGGTGACACTGACGACCAGCACCCAGCAGCCCAATCTCCGTCATACCGTCTCGGTCAGCAACGTGCATGATCGCACTGCGGAAAATCTGGTGATCGCTCCCCAGTCCACGCGGACCTTCACATCCCGCGGAATCATTGACGGAAGCTTCGAAAGCAACGCGCAGGGGTGGACGACTTCCGGAAACTATCTGATCGCCGGCTCCAACCTTCCTGCCACCCATGGCACGAAGGTTCTCGTTTTCAACGGTTCGCAGACCTCGCCAAACGGCACCGCCACACAGACGATTGCGACGATTCCCGGGCAAACCTACCGCTTCGAGTATGACATGGGGGTTTACGGCAATCCGAACATCACCCAGTCGATGCAGGTCACGGTTGTCGGAAACAGCACGCTTTATTCCGATGTCGAGAACATGGTGGGCACCGGAGCGCTCGGCACGACGTGGACGAGCAAGTCGTTCCAGTTTGTGGCGGACAGCTCAAGCGCCACGGTTTCGTTTCATGATGTGTCTGGCACCACCAATGACGCGGATCTCCTGTTGGACGATGTGCGCCTCAACGCGGGAGGAACCGCCACTTTGACCGTCGCTTCCACGCCTGCCAGCGGCGTGAGCGTCACGGTGACACCTCCGGATAACAACAGCGCTTCCAACGGATCCACCGAGTTCAACCGGGTGTATGACGAAGGGACGTCGGTCAATCTAACAGCCCCTTCGGCCTCCGGAACCAAGGTGTTCGACAAGTGGCAGAAGAACGGGGTGAATTACAGCACCAGTTCCGCCACCAGTGTGACGATGGATGCGAATCACACGATGACGGCGGTTTACCGCATTCTCACCAACGGCAGTTTCGAGCTGGGATCCCCAGGTGATGGGGGAAGCCTGGATGGCTGGACCGTGACCGGAAATCCATTTGGTTATCTCTCCCATCCGACCAACTACGTGCCGAGCGAAGGTGGGCGCATGGCCTTGTTCAATGGCGGTGGTGATGTGTTCAACGGTGTGATTTCACAGAGTTTCACCACGGTTCCCGGAGTGACCTACTCGCTCGCGTTTGATCAGGGCATCACCGGCAGTGCGGGAAAACAGCAGCGGATCCTGGTGTCCGTGGACGGCGCGACCAACCGGCTCGCCCAATTCGCGGACATCACCGCGACCGGCACGCCCACGCTCTGGGTGCCGCGCTCCTACACCTTCACCGCGGACAGCTCCACCACGACCCTGACTCTATCAGACGGGTCGTTCGCGCTCTCTGGTTCGCTCACCTCGTTCACCGACATGATGCTCGACAACGTGCGGGTGACAGAGCCGATCAGCCGCACGCTGACGGTGAACTCCTCACCCGTCACCGGGGCTTCGATCACCGTGAGCCCGAACGATCTCAGCAGCAACGGCAATGGAACGACGAACTTCACGCGGTCCTATGCGGACGGCACTTCCGTTACATTGACGGCCCCGAATGCGATCACTGGTCACCTGTTCCAGAAATGGCAGAAAAACGCGGTGGATCTGACCACTTCCTTGTCCACCAACGTGACGATGGATGCGGACTACACGCTGAACGCCGTCTATGTGGTGAATACCGCTCCGGTGGCGGTCAATGACAGCTACAACACCCCGCAGAACACGCCGCTCTCGATCAGCGCTCCCGGGGTGCTCGGCAATGACACGGATCCGCAGTCCAATCCGCTCACCGCGGTGGTAGTCGCCAATCCGACGAACGGAACGTTGACTCTGAATGCGAACGGAAGCTTCACCTACACTCCGACCAACGGTTTCTCCGGAAGTGATTCGTTCACTTACAAGGCGAATGACGGAGGGTTGGATTCCAACGTGGCGACGGTTTCCATCACGGTGACGGCTGCAGCGAGCAATCTTGTGGCCAACGGCAGTTTCGAAATCGGTGCTGTGGTTTCCGGGCAGGTGACCGCGCTCGACAATTGGACGGTTGTTGGAGGAAATACGTTTGGTTACGTGGCTGATGCGACATACACCGCGGTGGATGGAGTCCGAATTGCGGTCTTCAATGGCACTGGAAACTCGTTTGGCGGTACGCTTTCCCAAGTCCTCACCACGGTTCCCGGCGCGACCTATGAGGTGACCATCCACCTCGGAATCGCCGGCGCGGCGGGGCGTCAACAGCGGATGGTCATCACCGCGGATGGAGCCGCCAACGTGCTGGGGCAGGTAGAGGATCTGACCGCTGCCGTGGGCGCCGCCCAGTGGGTGACGAGAAACTACACCTTTGTGGCGGACAGCACCTCCACCACGCTGACTTTCACGGATGGTTCGGGTTTCTTTGGTGCCAACGCGCAGAATGCCGACATGTTGCTTGATGGCGTCGAGGTCGTCGTCAACGGCTCCGGCAACACTGCCCCGGTGGCTGTGGCCGACACCTATTCCACCACGATCAACACGACGCTGAATGTGGCCGCTCCGGGTGTGTTGTCGAATGATGCCGACGCGCAGGGCAACCCTCTGACTGCAATCCAAGTCTCCGGTCCGTCCCATGGATCGCTCACGCTGAATTCGAATGGAAGCTTCTCCTATGTGCCGACCAGCGGTTACACCGGACCGGACTCCTTCACCTACAAAGCGAATGACGGCAGTCTGGATTCCAACGTGGCGACGGTTTCGCTCACGGTGAACGCCTCGACCTTCACCGGCCTGGTGAACGGCGGCTTCGAACAGGGTACACCCGCCAACGTCGGATCGCTCGACGGATGGACGGTGACCGGAACCGGAGCCTTCCCTCCCTTCGGGTATCTGACCACCTCTCCCGACTACGTCGCCACCGAAGGCGGGCGTCTTGCGGTTTTCAACGGTGCCGGAAACGTGCCGAATGGAGCGGTCGCGCAGCAGTTCAACACCACTCCGGGCGAAACCTATCAGCTCGCATTCGATGTGGGTGTGACCTCGCCCTCCGCAGGCAACATCCAGAAACTCCAGGTGACTGTCACGGACTCCACCTCCGGTGGCGGCGGTGGCACGTTGCTTTCCCAACTGGAAACTCTCCCCTCCACGCTGGCCAACACCAGCCAGTGGTCGGCCAAGACCTACACGTTCGTGGCCACGGGCGCTCAGACCACCCTCACGCTCGCGGATGGTGCGGGAGCCGGCGCGGCTTCGGGAGATCTTGTGTTGGACAATGTCCGCATCACGGTTCCCGCTGCCAACACGGCACCGGTGGCGAACAACAATTCCTACAGCACGGATGAAAACGTCGCGCTTACGGTTTCCGCGCCGGGTGTGCTTGGAAACGACACCGACGCGCAGTCCGATCCGCTCACCGCCGTGGTGGTCGCGAATCCGGGCAATGGAACGCTTACTCTCAACACGAACGGTGGATTCACCTACACGCCGAACACGGGCTACTCCGGCGTCGATTCCTTCACCTACAAGGCGAATGATGGAAGCCTCGATTCCAACGTGGCCACCGTTTCCATCACGGTGGTCGCGGCTCCGGTCAACGCGATCACGAACGGCAGCTTTGAGGCCGGCAGCCCGGCGAACGTCGGCTCGCTCACCGGATGGACGGTCACCGGCAGCGCCGGATCCCCGCCGTATCCGCCGTTCGGCTACCTGACCAGCGCGCCGGGCTACGTGGCCACGGAAGGCACGCGCATGGCGGTCATCAACGGAGCCAGCAACACGTTTGACGGAGCGATCTCGCAGACGTTCACAACGGTTCCCAATCAGGCCTACACGCTGGCCTTCGATTTCGGCATCTCCGCAACCATCACCAATGCGACCCAGCGCCTGCAGACGAACGTGGTCGATTCCTCGCCCGGCGGAAGCGGGGACAACCTGCTCTCCAAACTGGATACCTACACCTCCACGGTCGCAAATGTCAGCCAGTGGTCTTCGAAGTCCTACACATTCATCGCGAGCGGCACGCAGACCACGCTCACCTTCTCCGACGCATCCAACAGCACGGCGAACAACAGCGACATGATTCTGGACAATGTCCGGATCACCGCCATCAGCTCGGCCTACATCCTGACGGTGAACTCGACGCCGGTCACCGCACTCCCCGTCACGGTGAGCCCGGCCGATCTCGCCGGTCGGACGAATGGCAACACGAACTTCGCACGCACCTATTCCAGCGGCGCTGTTGTGACTCTCACCGCGACCGCTGCTTCAGGTCCGAACGTATTCCAGAAGTGGCAGAAAAACGGCGTGGATCTCACCACGAATCCAACCGCGAACGTCACCATGGACTCGGCGCACACGATGACGGCAGTTTATGTGGTGGACAACAACCCCCGCGGGACGTCGGACAACTATGCGGCGACGGAGGATGTTCCTCTTCAGATCGTGGCGCCCGGCGTGCTTTCGAATGACGTGGAGCCCAACGCGCTCGCGCTTTCCGCTGAGTTGGTCTCGGGCCCGTCTCACGGCGTTCTCCTGCTGAATCCGGATGGAGGTTTCACCTATGAGGCCGCCGCGAACTATCACGGTGCTGACTCATTCGTCTATCGCGCTTCGAATGGCACGCTTCAATCCACGGATACCACGGTTTCCCTCACGGTGAATCCCGCGAATGATCTGCCGGTCGCAAACGCCCAGTCTGTCGAGACGCAGGAGGACACCGCGGTTCCCGTCACTTTGACCGGTTCCGACATCGATGGCGACACCCTTTCCTTCGCGGTGGTGGCTGCACCGCAACACGGCACTTTGAGCGGCGCTTCGCCGAATCTCACCTATACTCCCGCGGCAAATTATTCCGGCTCCGACAGTTTCACCTTCAAAGCCAATGACGGAACCGCGGATTCGAATGTCGAAACCGTCTCAATCACGGTGACGCCGAGGTCAGATCCGCCGGTGGCAAACTCCGAAGCGCTCTCCATGACGGCCGGCACCTCGCTCGCGATCACCTTGGTCGGCAGCGACCCGGATGGCGATCCGATCACTTACTCCGTCGTCACCGGGCCGGCCAATGGGGTGATCACCGGCACTCTGCCAAACATCACCTATCAACCGACTTCGACTTTTGTGGGATCTGACAGTTTCACGTTCAAGGTGAATGACGGTGTCTCGGATTCGGCCCCGGCAACGATTTCGATCTCGGTCGGCGAGGTTCTCAAGAATGGCAGCTTCGAGCAGCTTACGGGAACGGCTCCGACCTGGACACCCGACTTCTGGACGGTCTCGGGCAACTATGAGGTCTCTGCGACCTCCGGTTCACGTCCGTCCACGGATGGAACGAAACTGATGGTGTTCAACTCTGGCAATCGCACGCCGAACGCCTCGTTGATCCAGTCCTTCGCCACGACTCCCGGCCGCCCGTATTACCTTCAATACGATCTCGGCATCCAGGCCTTTAACAATTCCCAGCAGAAGTTGCGGGTGACGCTTACCGGCAGTTCGCAGGTCATGACCTTGGACGAAACCCTCACCGGCAACAGCGCCGGGAACACCGTCTGGAGTGCCAAGCAATACCAGTTCACCGCAAACAGCGCGGTCACAACCCTCACCTTCACGGATATTTCTCCGGCGACGATCGGGTTGGACATGGTGCTCGACAAGGTCCGCGTGGTGCCCCGTCTTGTGCGCGGACTCAACGTGCAGTCCAGCCCGAACAGTGGTGTGGCTGCCACGCTCACGCCGAATGACTTTGGCGGCAGCGGTGGAGGCGCGACATCCTTCAGCCGCACCTATCTGGACGGCACTTCGGTGAATCTTGCGGTTCCGGCTGCGATAGGAGCGATGAATTTCCAGAAATGGGTCCGCAATGGTGTGGACTTTTCGACCAATGCGGCCACGACGTTCACGATGAGCGCGGAATACACGCTCAACGCGGTGTATGTCCCGAATGAGGCCCCGCTCGCAGCTGCGGACAGCCATGCGACCGACGAGGATGTCGAGCTGGTGGTTCCGGCGCCCGGAGTATTGGGCAACGATAGCGACCCCGAATCCGTTTCTCTGTCCGCAAGCTTGGTGACCGGGCCCACCCACGGAAATCTGACTCTGAATTCCAACGGAAGTTTCACTTACACGCCGGATGCGAACTATCATGGCGCGGACTCGTTCGTCTATCGTGCGTCCGACGGTGTGGTGCAATCCGCGGATACGGTGGTGAGCCTCACGGTGAACTCTGTGAATGACGCACCGGTGGGCAATGCGAATTCTGGGACTGTCGCGGAAGATGGCAGCTTGGATGTGAATTTGACGGGATCGGATCTGGATGGGGATTCCCTGACCTTCTCGGTGGCGACACAGCCGCTCCATGGTTCCGTGACGATTGGTGGTTCGGTGGCGACTTATGTGCCTGCGGCCAATTACCACGGCGCGGACAGCTTCACCTTCAAGGTGAACGATGGAACGGTGGATTCGGCCGCGGCGACGGTTTCGATCACGGTGACTCCGGTGAACGATGCGCCGGTTGCGAGTTCGCAATCGGTGGATGCTGACGAGGATGTGGCGGAAGCCATCACGCTCGGAGCGAGCGATGTGGACCTGGACAGCCTGACCTACACGATCACGGTTCCTCCGGTTCACGGCGTGCTGAGCGGCACGGCTCCGAATCTGACTTACACGCCGACGGCGAACTACCACGGTTCCGATAGCTTCAGCTTCAAGGTGAACGACGGCATGGTGGATTCGAACGAAGCGACGGTTTCCATCGCGGTCAATCCAATCAACGATGCGCCGGTGGCCGATGCGCAGCCCGTTTCGGTGAACGAGGACGGCACGCTGAACATCACGCTTGCTGGAAGCGATGTGGAAGGTTCCGCGCTCACCTATCAGGTTGGAAGCCCGTCTCACGGCAGTCTGAGCGGCACGGCTCCGGACTTGGTTTACACGCCGACTGCGAACTATCACGGTGCCGACAGCTTCACCTTCACGGTGAACGACGGCACGGTGGATTCGGCCGCGGCGTCGATCTCGATCACGGTGATTCCGGTGAACGATGCGCCGGTGGCTGACTCGCAAACCGTTTCGGTGAGCGAGGACGGCACACTGAACATAACGCTTGCTGGAAGCGATGTGGAAGGTTCCGCGCTTACTTATCAGGTTGGAAGCCCGTCTCACGGCAGCTTGAGCGGCACGGCTCCGGACCTGGTTTACACGCCAACCGCGAACTATCACGGCTC
>DAISZP010000302.1:0-7212 GCA_036824745.1 Luteolibacter sp. | reverse complement strand
GTTAGGCTCGCCCGCCGAGCCGGTCATCGATCTTGATTGAATCCCGGAAACCTTCCCATGCAAGCGACCCTGCTCATAGTTGACGACGAACGATCCACCCGCGAAGGGCTGCGCAGCGCGCTAGAGGAGGAGTTCGATGTGTACACCGCGGCCGGCACGGCGGAGGCGATGCAAATCCTCAAGTCCGAGCCGATCCAGATCCTGCTCACGGATCTGCGCCTCGGCGGCGAGTCCGGCATGGATCTGCTGGATGCCGCGCTGTCCCTGCCGGAGCCGCCGGTGGCCGTGATGATGACCGCTTACGGCTCGGTGGACACCGCAGTGGAGGCGATGCGCCGGGGTGCCTGGCACTTCGTCACCAAGCCGCTCAACCTCGACGAGGTGGAAATGCTGCTCAAACGCGCCCTTCGCAGTCGGAATCTGGAAACCGAGAACCAGCAGCTCACCCAGCAGGTGAAGAAAACCCACAAGCTGGACAAACTGATCGGCAAATCCCCCGAGATCCGCCGGGTTTCCGAACTCATCCAACAGGTGGCCCCCACCCGCGCGACGGTTCTCATCGAAGGGGAATCCGGAACGGGCAAGGAGGTGGTGGCCGGATTGCTCCACCATCTATCAGGCAGACCCGCGGCGAAAATGGTCACCGTGCACTGCGCCGCGCTCTCGGCACAATTGTTGGAGAGCGAGCTCTTCGGCCATGAGAAGGGCGCGTTCACCGGAGCCGCCCAGCGCAGGATCGGGCGCTTCGAACAAGCGGACGGCGGCACGATTTTCCTCGATGAAATCGGCGAGATCGACGCCGCCACGCAGATCAAGCTGCTGCGGATTCTTTCCGAGCGGACCTTGGAGCGGGTGGGTTCCAACAATCCGATCAAGGTGGATGTCCGGGTGATCGCCGCCACCAACAAAAACCTCCGGGACCTGGTGGACCGCGGGCTGTTTCGCGAGGACCTGTTTTTCCGCCTCAATGTGGTGAAGGTCGAAATGCCGCCGCTGCGTGCCCGCCGCGAGGACATCGTGCTGCTCGCGGGTGCATTCCTTCAGGAATTCGCCAAGGAAAACGACCGCCCGGTCAAACCGCTGACCGACGCGGCCATGGAGCGTCTCGTCACCTATTCATGGCCCGGAAACGTCCGGGAACTGCGGACCGCCATCGAACACGGAGTGGTGATGAGTAACGATCCGGTCATCGACCTGCGCCATTTGCCGCAGTTTCTGGACTCCCGCCCCGCAATCGATGCTCCGCCGCTGCTGCCGCACAAAAACGCCCTTGATGCCCCGGGGGAATTCAACTTGCATGCCCTCGAAACCAACGCCATACGCGCCGCGCTTGCCACTTCCGGTGGGAACCGCACCCGTGCGGCGGATCTCCTAGGCGTGAGCCGCCGAACCCTTCAGCGAAAGCTGCGGGAACTCGGTCTCTGACGGAATCCCTCCCCATTTCTCCAACTATTCCATGAGTAGCATCTCCTCAAGCATCGATTCCGGCATCCTGATCCGCCGGAGTCTTTTCTTCCTGATCCTGATCGCGCTCACCATGGCGAACCTGTTCACCCAGTTCCGCGGCCTCAACTCGCCGCAGGGCATGGAGCAGGCGCAGATCGCCCGGGAAATCGCCCGCGGCAACGGTTTCACCACCAAGATGATCCGCCCGGTCGCCTACTATCAGACTGAGCGCAAGGCGGGCGGAACCTATTCTCTGAGGGGCTTCCCGGACACCTACCACTCGCCGCTCAATCCTCTCATCAACGCCGCCGTGCTCAAACTCGTCGGCGGGGACGACATGGCCGCATGGCGGATGACCTCGAACGAGTATGTGTTTCCGCTGGACCGCGTGATCGCCACGGTTTCCACGCTTTTCCTGCTGATGTCCATCGGCGTGAGCTACCTGCTGATATCGAGGATCTTCGACGCGAAGATCGCCGGGGTCACCGCCATCCTGATGTTGTTCTGCCAGACGTTCTGGGACTACGGCTTCAGCGGGCTGCCGCAGATGTTGATGCTGCTGTTGTTTTCCTGCGCCCTCTACTTCGTCTATCGGGCGGTGGAAGCCGCCGCAGAGGGGCGCATCGCGATGGCTCCTGCCATCATCGCCGGCATCTTCTTCACCCTGCTCGCACTGACCCATTGGCTGGCGGTCTGGATCATGGTGGGTTACATCATCTTCGCCGCGATCGCCTTCCGCCCGCGCGGCATCGTGGGCATTTCCGTGCTCGCCCTGCTGATCATCCCCGCGTCGCTGGTGATGATGAGAAACTACGGGTTCACCGGCCACCCGCTCGGCACCGCGTTTCTCACGCTCTACAACGGCCTCGGAAACGGCAGCGAGGGGAGCGTGATGCGCAACATCGACCTCGAGGCGGAACCCTTGGTGCTGGATGGATTGATCAGCAAGATTCTCAGCACCACCTTGGTCCAAGCCACCAGCATCATCCAGTTGTTAGGCGGCATCATCGTCGCGCCATTGTTCTTCGTCGCATTGCTGCATCCCTTCAAACGGGCATCGATCGCGAATTTCCGTTGGGCCATCCTGTTGATGTGGGTGTTCGCTGCGATCGGCCTGGCTTTCTTCGGGATCAGCAAGGATGCCTTGGACCCGAATCAGATCCATCTGCTGTTCGCGCCCATCATGACCGCATACGGTCTGGCGTTGGTTTCCATCCTCTGGAGCCGTCTGGAGTTCGTCGCCACCACGCCCATGCTCCGCAACGTGCACCACATGGTCATCATCGTGGTATGCGCGCTGCCGTTTATTCTCACCATGCCCATGAAGGTGCGGGTCGGTATCAGTTTGCGGGACAAGGGCGGCATGCCGAATTGGCCGCCCTATTACGCGCAGGCATTGAACGGACCGGACAGCGGCTTTTACGACGGGGTTTCGGAAAAACAGGTTGTATTCTCGGATCAACCATGGGCCGTGGCTTGGTATGCGGATCGCATGAGCATCTGGCTGCCCAAGAAGATGGACGGACTCGCCAAACTGGAATCCGTGGCCACCGATCAACAGACACCGTCCGCTGGCATCGTGATGTCTCCGAGCTCCTACGGCTCCGGCAGCGTCATGGATGTGATCGCGGGATACGGAGACTTCGCGCCGATGGTGCTCGATGGGCCGGTGATCGAGGCAACCCGTCGCCGTGTGGGCATCATCGAAGCCGCGCCGTTCTTCGAAGAAGTCACAAAACGCTACGGCGAGCGGAATCCGCTCGGTGGAAACAGGCTCGGATTCCTGATGACATTCTACAGCGACCGCAAGCTCACCTTCGAAAGTCAGAAGAACTGATCCGACATGGCACGCAGGAAAACCAACACGGACGATGGAGACACCGCGCCCTCCTTTGAGGAAGCGCTGGCGGGTCTCGAGGAAATCGTCAACGCCATGGAACACGAGCAGCTTCCGTTAGAAGATCTGGTCTCCCACTACGAACGGGGAGCAGGCCTGCTGGATCGATGTGAATCCCTCCTCAAATCCGCACGCGGCCGCATCGAATTGATCACCCTCCGTTCCAAGAACGAAGGCGGAGGTGATGCTGAAACAATCCTTCCCACCCAAGCCCCCGCATCTTCAGAAGATCCGGAGGACTCCGACGACGATGACATCCGCCTCTTCTGATTCTCCGGCACCCGGCCCGCTTTTGCAAACCATCCACTCGCCGGCAGACGTCAAGAAGCTGGGTGATGGTGATCTCGTCCGCTTGGCTTCCGAGATCCGCCAGTCACTGATCACCAATTTATCCAAGACCGGCGGACATCTCGGCCCGAACCTCGGCGTGGTGGAGCTGACCATCGCCCTTCATCGGGTTTTTGAAACCCCCACGGACAAGTTTGTCTTCGATGTGGCCCACCAGGGATACGTTCATAAGATGCTCACCGGCCGCGCGGACCGGATCCACACGATCCGCACCTACAAGGGCCTCAACGGTTTCCTGCTGCGCTCCGAGTCCGAGCACGACGCCTATGGCGCGGGCCATGCCGGCACCGCGCTATCCGCCGCGCTCGGCATGGCCGCCGCACGCGACCTCGCCGGTGGTGACAACCACGTCGTCGCCGTGGCCGGAGATGCCGCCTTCACCTGCGGTCCCACGCTTGAGGCGCTCAACAACATTGCGGAAACGACCCGCAAGTTCATCGTGGTGTTGAATGACAACGAGTGGTCCATCGACAAGAACGTCGGTGCCATTGCCCGTTACTTCAACGACCTCCAGACGCATCACACTTTCGCATCCGTCCGCGCCAAGGCCGCGGACTTCGTCGAGCGCATCGCCGGCAAGGCCGCCCGCCACCTCGCGCACAAAATGGAGGAAGGGGCCAAGAACCTGCTGTTTCCGAACGTGCTCTTCGAGAAATTCGGATTGCGCTACTACGGACCCATCGACGGCCACGATCTGCCGCTTCTTGTTAGAACGTTCGAGCATCTGAAAACGCTCCACGAACCCGTCGTCCTCCACATCATCACCGAGAAGGGCAGGGGATACCAGCCGGCCATCGACAATCCGGGGAAATTCCACGGCCTCGGCACCTATCAGATCGACGACGGCTCCACCGAAACCAGCCCCACTCCCACCTGCTCGGACATCTTCGGACGCACCGTGACGGACATGGCGAAGAAAGATCCAAAGATCGTCGCCATCACCGCCGCCATGCCCGGCGGTACCAAGCTCGAAATATTCAAAAACGAATTGCCGGACCGTTATTTCGACGTCGGTATCGCCGAGGAACACGCCGCCTTGTTCGCCTGCGGTCTCGCGTCTGAGGGCTTCCGGCCCTTCCTCGCGATCTACTCCACCTTCATGCAGCGCGCTTATGACATGATCATCCATGACATGGCGCTGCAGGGGCTTCCCGTTAGATTGTGCATGGACCGTGGCGGCCTGTCAGGCGATGACGGTCCTACCCACCACGGCTTGTTCGACATCGGGTTCCTCCGCCACATCCCGGGGCTCATCCACATGCAGCCGAAGGATGAGGACGAATTCGCGGACATGCTTTTCACGATGGCGTCCCATGACGACGGCCCATCGGCCATCCGCTATCCCCGCGGGTCCATCAAGGGTACTCCATTGAAAAAGAAACCCCAGCTTCTCGAAATCGGCAAGGCCGAGGTCGTGGCCGTTGGAACGGATGTCGCGCTGTTAGGTCTTGGCACGATGTTCGAAATGGCGGAGCGGACCAAGGCGCTGCTTGAGGAAAAGGGCCTCTCCGTCGCGCTGATCAATCCACGTTTCATCAAGCCGATGGACACGGCCGTAATCGAGGAATACGCCCGTAAATGCCGCGTGCTCTGCACGTTCGAGGACCACGTCCTCATGCACGGCTTCGGCGCGGCCGTCATCGATCATCTCCACACCCGGGGCATCCACACTCCCGTCGAACGCATCGGCTGGCCGGACGAATTCGTCGAGCACGGAAAACCCGAAATCCTCCGCAAACTTCACGGACTCACTCCGGAGAACGCGGTGGAGAAGATCCTTTCAAGACTCGCATGAAAAACGGCCCCGGTGCGGACACCGGAGCCGTTGGACTCATGACAAGCAGCGGGAAGTTTCAGGGATGCGCGAGGCGGAAGTAGATGCCGGGCTGCGCGTGCTTGTTGACGCGGACGCATTTCTTTCCTCCGCGGATCTCGACCAGGCGGGTACTGTTGATCCAGGTTTTCAGGTCGGTGCTTTCCTGTAGGACCCAGCCTTCGGAGATCTCCGGCCATTCGAATTCCAATTCGTTTTCATTCTCCGTCCCGTGGATGCCCGTATCGGGAATGGCGAGGAAGTTTGCAACAAGCGTGCGGTTCGCGCTGGCGATGAAAGTGTAATTCCTTTCTGTGCTGACTTCGACGCCGCTCTCGCTCCAGTGGGTGAATTTGAAACCGTCCCTCGCGTTCGCGGAAATGGTGATGTCCGTGCCGATGGCTAGGGTTCCTCCGCCGTCAACGGTGCCTCCCTCCGCAGGCATGGCACTCAGGGTGATGGACACGTCGCTCAGTGAGATGAAATTCGCACGGATCGTGCGGTTTCCTGTGACGTTGAACCGGTAGTCAGGATCGGTGGAAACCACCGTGCCATTCTCCGTCCAGTTAACGAAACTCCAACCGACTTCCGGGGTGGCGATGGCCCGGGCTTTTTCTCCGGATTTGTAGGTGAGGCTGTCCATTTCGGTGCTGCCGCCCTCCGCGGGCCATGGGACCGCGGTGATGATGAAAGCTTCATTGAAACGGGCGACGAGCGTGCGGTTTCCGGTGACGGTGAAGGTGTAATCCGGTGACGTGCTCACGGTGGTGCCGTTCTCGGTCCAGCGGGAGAATTCATATCCAAGATTCGGTGTTGCGGTGACTGTGGCGCTGTCTCCGGATGCGTAGTTGCCCGCGCCGCTTGTGCCGCCGCCGATGCTTGGGTTGGAAGAAAGCGTGATCGACTTCTGCTCGCCGATGACGACGAAGTTCGCGGTCAACGTGGTGTTTGAGGTCAGGTTGAACGCGTAAGCCGCGGAAAGGCTGGCGGTGCTGCCGTTGGACTTGCTCCAGCGTGAGAACACGTAGCCGGGAGATGCCGTGGCGTTCACGGTGACGCTTGAGCCTGATAGATGGGATCCGCCGCCGGTGGTCGTGCCGCCTGCCGAAGGATTCGACGCGAGCGTGAGCTGATAGGTGGGAAGCGCGGTGAAGTTCGCGACCAGCGTGCGGTTTTCGATGGCGGTGAAGGTGAAGGTGGCCGTGCTGCTGACGACGGTTCCGTTCTCCGTCCAGTTGGTGAATCCGAATCCCGCATCGGCAGTGGCGGTCAATGAAACGCTGGCACCGTCGTCGATCAATCCGCCGCCGGTCACGGTTCCGCCATTGGCGGGCGAGGCACTGGTGGTGATGGACCATTGCGGAACATCCACGATGAAATTCGCGACCAGGGAGTGGTTCACATCGAGAGTCAGCGAGTAGCTGGTGTTCGTGCTGACGACTTGTCCGTTGTCCGTCCAGTTGACGAAGCGGAATCCGGGGGCGGCGACGGCATCCACGGTTGCGATTTGTCCCGGATCAAACGCTCCGTCGCCCGTGGTGGTGCCGTATCCGGCGGGTGAGGCCGCGGTGTCTAACAAACATGTTGGAGGAAGCACCGCGCCCGCCGCGGCGACGCGCAGAGTGTAGTTCTTCTCCACATCCGGATTCACGAAATCCGTGGCGGTCACCTTGAACTGAAAGTCTCCGCTCTCGGTGGGAGTGCCGGA
>DAISZP010000301.1:0-7222 GCA_036824745.1 Luteolibacter sp. | reverse complement strand
GTGCGGAGGAAGGCGACCAGTTCGCTCTTCTCCAGATCGGTGAGGCCGAGTCCTTCGGCGGGGTGTTTCGCGAGATTGGGATCGAGATTGGGACGACGCACGACGCCGGAGTTGTAATGCTCCACCACTTCCTCAAGCGTGGCGAAGCGGCCGTCATGCATGTAGGGGGCGCGCACTGCGACATTGCGCAGGCTGGGAGTTTTGAATTTCCCGCGATCCGCCTCGCTGCCGGTCACCGCCATCCGGCCGATGTCCGCTTTGGCGAGATCGAGGCCGTTGTCATGGAATTCGTGGTTGGTGAAAAGCATGCCTCCATGGCAGTGGAAGCAATCCGCGCCGCGGAGGCCCCGTTCCGGGTCGTGTTCCGTGACAAACAACTGGAGTCCGCGCTTTTCGGTTTCCGTGAGGTCGCCCGCCCGGCTCAGGGCGAGATCGAAGCGCGATTGTTGCGAGATGTTCGTCAGAAGAAACTGTTCGAGTGCGAGGGCCATGCGGGGCACCGTGACTCCCTCCGAGCCGAAGGCCTCACGGAACAATTTCTGATAGATAGGATCGTTTCCGAGCTTTTCCGCGACGTTCTCCGGCTTCTCATTCATCTCATGCGGATCGCGAACGGGCATCAACACCTGCTCGCGCAATGTCGGCGCGCGGCCGTCCCAGAAGAACGACTTCTGCCAGGCCAGATTGACGAGCGGCATCGATCGCCGGGCACCCGTGTGACCTTCCGCGCCGACGCTGAATTTCCTCGCATCGCTGAATCCCGTGGACGGCTGGTGGCAGGAGGAACAGGAAACGGAGTTATTGATCGAGAAGCGTGGTTCTCGAAACAGCTTCCGCCCCAGGGAAACGCCTTGCTCGGTGAGCGGATTGTCCGCAGGGAGATCGACCTTCGGAAGGTGCTTCGCGAGCCTGAGATCAAACGGCCGCGTGCCCTCGGGAGGATCCGCTTTCACGATTTGCGCGGCCTTGGAATCCGAAGAGGATGCGCCGGATTCCACGGACAGAACCGTGAACGAGTTTGTTAGATTCTCCCTCATCGTCAACGCCACTGGATCACCCTTGCGCGAGTGGGTGGAGTTTCCGTCCTTCTTGAAATCGATTCCTGCCAGAATCTTCCCGGGATCAAGCCCGAGACGGACCGTGGCGGAGCCCTTCAGATCAAGTGAAACGGGAAGCTCGATCATCGGCGCGTTGCCCTCCCGCGCGAGGTGGAATGAGAATCCGTTCCCCCCCGCGTCCGACCGGCTCCCCTGCCCTTCCAGCGCCATGTAGATATAGCCACCCTGCCAGCTCCAGTGCAGGCCGCAGAAATCCGGATGCAACGGATGGGACGGCGGATAGACGGACGGGGCCACCTTGTCCGTCGCGGGATCGATGCCGACCCGGAAGCGCACTTTTTGATAGATTCCATCCGGGAATCCCTCCGCGCGCGACTTGAGGCGGCCTTTTCCATGGCTGATAAATTCAACCCACGAGGCATCCGCCTCCACCCAGCTTCCATCGGAGCGCTGGAGGGCGAGCCCGCTTGTTAGAAAGTCGAGCCGGTTGAGCGAAAGCGGTCCGTTTGGTCCGCTGTCAAACTTCCGGCCGGCGGATAGAGGGCGGTCTTCCGAGCAGACGGAGAAATCCATTTCCAGCGACGCAGCGGAAACGTTCGCCAGCAAGACCGCGGAAAAAATCAGGCTCATGCCCCGCGAGGACGGGACTCCGGGCGCCGGGGACTTCAATCCGGGCGGAACTTCGTTTCCACAAACGCCAACCGTTCCAGATGCCGGATCACAGCACGGAACAAGACTGGCCATCCGGGACATCGATGGCGGGGGGAATCGCATTAGGGGGGGAGCGAAGACCGATCCTTGCCGGAAGTGTTTCCGCCCTGCAAGAAGTTAGTGATTCCTGATATCCTCCGTGTTCGCGTAGTGGCCGGGGAAGATTTCACGACGAAAAAACGCCTCCTCCGCACGGGAAGAGGCGTTTTCAGAATCAGGCGATGAACCGAATTTTCAGTCCTTGCCGCCCTTGGAGAGCAGCGCGGGGATGAGCATGAACAGACCGAAGGCGATCAGCACGCCGCCCCAGATCAGGTTGATGTTCATGCCAAGCGAACGGAGGTACATCTCCTTGTCCCCGTTGGTCATCAGGCCGTAGATGGCGAGGATGAGGCCGAGAGTGAGGAAGAACCAGCCGATTGGTTTGCGAAGATCTAGTCCCATGGTGTTAGGTGATGTTGGGGTTTACCAGAAGATGAAGTTGAGGACCACGCAGCCGATCAGCAGCAGGGTGCCGAGGAAGGCCGGAGTCTGATAGAAGGGCTGGTTTTCCACGACCACCTTGGGGGTGAGCGAGTAAACGAGTCCCTTGAGTTCCTCATCGGTCTTGGTGCGGCGGCCCATCAGGGAGATGCCGCCGGTAAGGATGAGGCAGGCACCGAAGGCGAATGCGGCGAGCCAGAAGTTCTGCGCCATTTCACTCGGGAAGGTGTGAACCACGCCGAGGTAGCCGCCTTTGATGCCCGGGGTGTTTTCTCCGGCGAGCGTGAGTGAGTGGAACAGGGCCGAGGTGCCGATGCCGCCGAACAGGCCGAGGAAGGCCCCGGTGCCGGTAGTGCGGGCCCAGAACATGCCGAGCAGGAAGGTGGCGAAGAGCGGCGCGTTCACGAAGCCGAACACGAGCTGGATGATGTCCATCGCGTTGTTGTACTGCTTGGCAAAGTAGGCGCAGGCGATGGAGAGCACGATGCCGACCACGGTGATGGCCTTGCCCATCCACATGTAGTGGGAGTCGCTCTTGTCCTTGGCGAAGTAGGCCTGATAGAGGTCATAGGTGAACACCGTGTTGAACGCGGTGACGTTGCCGGCCATGCCGGACATGAAGGACGCGAGCAACGCGGTGAGGGCCAGTCCGAGCAGTCCCGGCGGGCAGTATTTCTTCACCAGCGAGAGGATGACGCCATCGTAGTCATACTCGGCGATGCTGTGGGAAACCCCTTCGGTGAGCTGCTGTTCGTTGAGCGGCGTGGCCTTGTGCTTGGCGATCAGGCTGTTGAAGTCGGAAGCGTTGACCTTTTTGCCAAGCGCCTCCTCCACGGCCTTCTGAGCGGCGGCGGGATCGTTGACGTTGGCATTCACGGCCACCACCGCCTTGGCGTAAACCTCGTCGCTGAGGATCGGCGGCGGGATGCGGTAGCCTTTTTCCGGCAGGGCGGTGAGCGCGAGGGCGATCATGCCCGGCAGGATGACGAGGATGGGGAACACCATTTTCGGCACGGCGGCCACCAGCGGGGTGTTGCGGGCGGCGGTCATGTTTTTCGCGGCCATGGCGCGCTGCACCACGAGGAAGTTGGTGCACCAGTAGCCGAAGGAGAGCACGAATCCGAGGCCGAATATCATGGCGAACCAGTCCACACCCATCGGGTTTTTCGACGGTCCGGCGAGCATGGGCGACCACGCGCTGGTCCATGCGTTTGGATCATAGGCACCGGAGGAGGCGGGCGGCATGTTCACCGAGGCCGGGTTCTGCGCCACACCTTGAAGGATGTTGGTCACCGCGTCCCAGCCACCCACGTCCTTGAGGCCGAGGTAAACGACCGGGGCGAAGCCGAGCACGATCATGAAGAACTGAAGCACTTCCGTGTAGATGGCGGAAGTGAGGCCACCTTTGAGCACATAGAGCAGCACCACGCCCGAGCAGATCCAGAGGGCCGCGTCGTAGTTCCAACCGAGCAACTGGTTGAGCAGCTTGGCCAGCGCGTTCATCGAGATGCCGGAGGCGAACAGCGTCATCACGGCGAAGGCCACCGAGTTGAGCGCGCGCACGCGTTCGTCGAAACGCAGCTTCAGGTATTCCGGCACGGAGCGGGCTTTGGAACCGTAGTAGAACGGCATCATGAAGACCGCGAGGAAGACCATGGCCGGAATGGCTCCCACCCAGTAGAAGTGGGCGGTGGCGACACCGTATTTGGCTCCGGAAGCGGCCATGCCGACCAACTCCAGAGCGCCGAGGTTGGCGGAGATGAAGGCAAGCCCGGTGACCCAGGTGGGAATCGAACGTCCCGATGTCAGGAAGTCCGACGAACTTTTCATGTAGCGCGACAGCGCGAAGCCGATCGCAACGACCACCAACACATAAATGATGAGGATGGCGTTATCAACCGGCTGGAGCGTGATGCGCGTAGCGGACGCGGCCGCCAGCAGTGGCAATGGTGTAATCATGGGTACGGAGGTGTGTGCATTCCGGACTGGCGAGATGACCTCACTCGGCCGAGAACTTGTGGATCATCACGTGCTTGTAGGTTTGACCTGGGCGGAGCACGGGAGATGGGAAGTTCGGCTTGTTCGGTGAGTCCGGAAAACCTTCGGTTTCGAGGCAGAGCGCGCTGCGCTTGGCATACTTGAGGCCGCCCTTGCCCGCCACGGTGCCATCGAGGAAATTGCCGCCGTAGAACTGGATCGCAGGCTGATCGGTGGAAACTTCCATCACGCGGCCGGACTTGGGATCCTTGAGGCGGGCTGCCAGACGGACACCGGTTCCTTTTTCAAGCACCCAGGCGTGGTCGTATCCGCCGCCGAGCTTGAGCGCTTCGAAATCGGCTTCCACGCGCTCGCCGATCACGGTGGGCTTGGTGAAATCCATCGGAGTGCCCGCGACCGGAGCGATCTCGCCGGTCGGAATCAGACCGGCATCGGTGGGAAGATAACTCGGGGCGTTGAGTTGGAGCACCTGGTCGTTGATGCTGGTTTTCGGATCACCCGAGAGGTTCCAGTAAGTGTGGTGCACCACGTTGAGGATCGTCGGCGCGTCGGTCGTGGCGGTGGCTTCCCACTTGAGCTCGTTGTCGTCATTGAGCGAGTAGGTCACCTTGACGGTTAGATTGCCGGGGTAACCTTCCTCACCGTCCTTGGCGACGTAGGTGAACTCCACGCCGTTCGAGTCGGTAGGCTTGCCTGACCAAAGCACCTTGTCGAAACCCTTGAGCCCGCCGTGAAGGTGGCAGGGAATGCCACCCGGCTCGTTGTTTTTGGCGAGGGTGTATTCCTTGCCGTCGAGCGTGAACTTGCCGTCCTTGATACGGTTGCCGAAGCGGCCGACCGTGGAGCCGAAGTAGGAGGTGTTGGTGAGCCAGCCCGCGAGATCATCATAACCGTGGGTGATGTCAGCCGATTTGCCGGACTTGTCAGGGGTCTCCATCGAAACGAGGATGGCTCCATACTCGGTGACCCGGGCCTTCAGACCGTTCTTGTTGGTGAGGGTGAAAATCTTGACTTCGCGGCCGTCCGGCATTTTGCCGAAGGCCTCCTCTTTCACTGCGGACGTGGTGTTCATGCCGGGGTCTTTCTGACAAGAGGCCAGACCAATGACCAGCGCCGATATCATCAGGTAGGGTTTCTTCATACGCCGGTGGGTTTCGCTGATTTCCCCATGCCTGCCAAGCAGCAAATGATGCCCTTTAAGGGGGGTGATTGCAGCGACCGCGGTTTCACTCCATCAGGCAGAAAAAAGGCTCGATCTAGCGCAATCCATGCGGATGCGAACTTTTCCGGACATTCCAGCCTGAGGTGATTGACCCGGCCAGCGATGTCATTAGACTCCGGGCATGAACACCGTGGAAACAGCGACCAAAATCCTTGATACGATGCTCGGCCATCTCGGTTTGCCCGCCACCATCGAGACGCAGGAGACTCCGGACGGCCCTTGCCTCCAGATCCACACCACTGACAGCAAGGCGATCATCGGCCGCGAAGGTGACCGGCTTGATGACATCCAGTATCTCGTCAACCGCATCCTCCGCCGCCAGTTCCCTAAAGCCGAACGCATCAAGGTGGACTGCGAGCACTACCGCAGCATGCGCGAGGACAAGATGGCCGCGGAAATTCACGAAATCGCCGACCGGGTGAAAGCCTCCGGCAAGCCCTTCCAGATCCGCCCGCTCAACGCCTACTACCGCCGCATGGTTTATCACATCCTGGCGGACGACGCCGGCATCGAATGCCACTCGCCCGAAGGTGAGGACCGCCTCAAACGGATCACCATTTCCCCGAAACCGCAGGGCTGATGAAATCGTTCTTTTTTGACTGCGGCACAAGGGACGCCACCGCCTCGCTGGGCATCCTCGTGTTGCGGGTGCTGACCGGCATGATGATGCTGGCGGGCCATGGCGTGGCGAAAATCGAGAACTTCGGGAAATTGAAATCCATCTTCCCGGTTCCGGATTTTTTCCCGCTCCACTACATGAATTCGCAGACGAGCCTGATCGCCTGCATCGCCGCGGAAGTCGGTGCCGCCGCCCTGATCGTGCTGGGTGTGGCCACCCGTCCGGCGGCGTTCATGCTGGGATTCACCATGGTGGTGGCGGCCTTCCACACCCACCACGGAGCGCCATGGTTCATGGGTCCGGGTGTGGAATCGTCCAAGGAACCCGCGCTGCTCTATCTGGTGCCGATGATCGCGATCATTCTAACGGGAGCCGGCGCGTATTCGATCGACGCCGCCATCCACAAGGAAGGCAAACGCCGCCGCTGGTGAGATCATGCAAACGCACCGACTCGTCCTGCCCGCGGACCTGAACCAATACGGATTCCTGTTTGGCGGACGCCTGCTCGCATGGATCGACGAGGCCTCCTGGATCGCGGCGAGCCTGGACTACCCGCACTGCCAGTTCGTCACCGTGGCGATGCACACCGTCGAGTTTCACCACAGCGTGCGCGAGGGAACCATCCTGCGGATCATTTGTGAAAAGGAGCGCGAAGGCACCACCAGCGTCACCTACTCCGTGAGTGTGGTGGATGAAAAAGCCGGCCCGCATGCGATCTTCTCCACGTCCGTCACCTTCGTCAGCGTGGACGACGCCGGACGCAAGCGAGCGATCCGCGGCTGACCCCAAGCCCATTTTCCCGCGTGATTCCCAACGTCGAAACCGTCGATATAGTCCTGCCCCTCGAACGCTCCGAGGACGACGCGGCTCGCCGCAAGGCCGCGGCAAAAAAACTCGGCATCCCCGTTTCACGAATCGGCGGCGTGGTGCTGCGCAAACACTCGATCGACGCGCGGCAACGCAACATCAAGGTTCAACTCCGACTTGATGTGGCCTTGGACGGCCCGCCGCCGGAAGACATCAAGCCCACCTGGTCCGCCCCTCCCCTACCCTCGGATCCGCGCAGGGTGATCATCGTCGGCTGCGGCCCGGCCGGCATGTTCGCCGCGCTGCGATGCCTGGAAAACGGAA
>DAISZP010000300.1:0-7226 GCA_036824745.1 Luteolibacter sp. | reverse complement strand
GGATGGTTCGTCCGGCAATGGCTCGGTGCGCGGCAGGTAGAGCACGTGGAAACTTCCCTCCGCCACGTCGATTTCCCAAAACTCGCCGGTTTCCGCGATGAAATCGAGGCGTTCGCGCAGGTTCTTCAGATAGCCTAACAAATCCTCGCCCGTCCAGCGCATCACCTCATACAGCGGATCGCCGGGTTTGAGTTCGGAGGTCAACGCGAAGCGCCGCAGCAAAGTCACATCGATCGGCGAATTGAGCTTGGCCATCGTTCCGCGGTCCACGCCGAGCCAGCGCGAGGTCTCGATCGGCCCCCGCGTATCGAACCACTCGGCGGGCTCCAGCCAGTCGCAGAAGGCCCGCGCATCCTCGTAAACTCCGAGGTGCTGGAGCACCAGACTCAGCGCGCACACCGGCGGATGGTCCTTGGGAAACTGGTGGTGATCGAAGTTTCCGCGCGCCGCATCGTGCTCGCCGCCCACATCGACCACGGCGACGGACGGGTCATCGAGGTCCGCCTGAGTCGGTTCGCGGCGGACGAGTGGCGCGCCGCAATGCGCGATGAGCAGGCAGCAGGCGAGGAACTCGTCCTTATGCGAGCCGCCGGGGTGGGTCAGGATTTGGGAAAAACTCATGAATCGTGGGACGGGAGGGCGGAACCATAGGCGGGATGAACGACTTGCAAAGTTTTTTGCCCGCGGAACGCCGCAGGGCCGCTTGACCCCTGCCCGGTCCGGCCGCTCAATCCCCACATGAATCCCCTGACAATTTTCGCCGACCCCATGCTCGGGGAAAGCGCCGCCGCCCTCCTGCGTTCGGACACCGCTTCCCACACCCTGCTCACCCCGGCCAAGCCGGCCGCCTCGGTGCTGGCCCAGGCCGAGCCGGATCCGGAGTTCGCGCGGGCCGAGATCGCCTTCGGCCAGCCGCATTTGGAATGCCTGCGTGCGGCGGAGAAACTGAAATGGCTGCAAGTCAGCTCCGCGAGTTTCACCCGCTACGACACCCCGGAGTTCCGCGCCTTCGCCAAAGTACGCGGCCTCATCGTCACCAACAGCTCGGAGGTTTACGCCCAAGCCTGCGCCGAGCACGTCTTCAGTTTCATGCTCGCCCACGCCCGCATGCTGCCCCAGGCGCTGGCCAGCCGCGCGCCTAACGGGTCTCCGGAATGGCTCGGCCTGCGCGCCGCCTCGCGCTCCCTGCATGGCCAGACCGTGCTTATCCTGGGCTTCGGCGTGATCGCGCGGCATCTGGTGAAATTGTTAGCGCCTTTCGAAACGAAGCTCATTGCCATGCGACGCACGCCGCGCGGTGATGAAGGCATTCCCGTCGTCACCACCCGCGATCTCCCCGCCGCGATGGCAGAAGCGGACCACGTCATCAACATCCTTCCGGACAACGCGGAGTCCCGCAATTTCGTAAACGATGAACTCTTCGCCGCCATGAAACCCGGTGCCGTGTTTCACAACATCGGCCGCGGCAGCACCGTCGATCAGGACGCCCTGCTGCGCGCCCTACGCTCGGAAAAAATCGCCGCCGCCTGGCTCGACGTCACCGAACCCGAACCTCTCCCCGATGACCACCCGCTGCGCCGCGAAGCGCATTGTTTCATCACCCCGCACATCGCCGGAGGCCACCACGCGGAGGATGTGACCTTGGTGAAACATTTCCTCACCAACCTGCGGAGATTCGAAAACGGCGAACCACTGGTGGACCGGGTGATCTGAGCCCCCATCCAACGGATACGGCTGGCTTGAACACTCCATCACCCGGCCAAGTTGGAAACTCACTTGCCATTCCAAATTACTCACAGGCTCGTCCAAAAATTTTATTGGCAGGTAAATCCTTTGGATGACCCACCTCATTCATTGGATGGCCAACCCAATCCTTTGGATGACCCACCCGATCCGTTTTCGGGCACGCGTCGCGGAGCGCCCGGAGTCTTAGGGGTTCTTCCAAACGAATCCCCATGGGATTCCGCACCCCAGCCCGGGATTGGCACAACCCCGGGTCACAAAGCGGTAAGGAATCGAACGCCGAAGGTGTTCTGGAGGTGACCGTTTCGGTTCTCCCCAACGCGACGATTCCACCTGCGGAACGCTTTCAGCATTCGGGATGCGCTCAATCCGTTGACCCGGGGTTGTGCCAACCCCGGTCTGGGATGCTCAATCCCGTCGGGATTGGATGCAAAGGGGCAATTTCCAATTGCATGGTTACGGCTCAAACCCACTCGAAAAGGGGATTGGCAGGGTCCGGAATCCGGCGGAAACTCGTAGATGCATTTGAGATTGCTGATTCCTTGGATCGCGGGCTTCCTCATTGTCGTGGAGGCTCCGGCAGCTCCCGTAATCAGCGAGTTCATGGCGGACAACAAATCCACCCTCGCGGACGAAGATGGCGCGTATTCGGATTGGATCGAGATCCACAACCCGGACGCATCGCCGGTCGCGCTGGACGGTTGGTATCTCACGGACAAGTCCGGAAACCTCACGCAGTGGCAGTTTCCCGCGGTGACTCTGGAGCCGGGCGGATTCCTCGTGGTCTGGGCATCGGGAAAAAACCGCCGTGTGCCCGGCGCGCCGCTGCACACGAATTTCTCGCTTTCGAAGGACGGCGAGTTCCTCGCACTCGTCAGACCGGGCGGAACGATCACGGAGCAATCGTTCGTGCCGAAGTTTCCCGCGCAGTTGGCGGATGAGGCGTTTGGCTCGCGGTTCCAATCCACCACCCTCATCGCGCAGGGAGCCACGGGGAAATACCGGGTGCCCTCCAGCTCCACCAATCCGCCCGCCACGTGGAATCTAACATCCTTCAACGACTCTTCCTGGACGGGCGGCCCGAGCGGGTTCGGATTCGGCATAACGGTGCCCGGCATGACGGTGCGCAAGGTTTCCAAAAACGGCGGCATCAGCGGACTCAACGACGCGCTCAACCTCATCAGCCTGCCGGAAAACGATCCATCGATTCTCAAGACCACCACCTACATCGCGGAGAAACTCAATATCCTCGGCGAGGGAGCGGACGGCCGCTTCGGATTCAACGACACGCTGCCGGACGAACACATCGACAACTATGCCATCGTGGCCACCGGCAATGTGACGATCCCCACGGCCGGTGCCTACACCTTCGGCCTGAACTCCGACGACGGCGGACGCATCCTGATAGACGGCGTGGAAATCATGCGGGATGACAGTTTCCACGGACCGGAGGACCACCTCGGCACCGTGACGTTGAGCGCCGGGCAGCACACGTTCCAGGCGGTGATGTTCGAGGGCTACGTGGGGGATTGTGTGGAGTTCTTCGCCGCGCAGGGAACCTACGGCTCGTTCGATTCCGGGGCCTTCCGCCTCGTCGGGGATGTGGCGAACGGAGGGCTCGCCGTCACCACCACGCCACCCGGCGCGGGCAGCGTGGTAGGCACGGACCTAACCAGCGCGATGAGCGGCCGCAACGGAGCCTACGTGAGAATGCCCTTCAACACCAACGGCCCGGGCAACGCCGGAGCGATGTGCCTGCTGCTGCGCTTCAATGACGGCGTGAACGTCTGGTTGAACGGAAACTCCGTGGCCTCCATCAACTCGCCCGCAAGCCCGGCGTGGAACTCGGCGGCCACCACCGCGCGGTCCAATCCGCAGACACTCGCGCGCCATGCGGTGAATCTCACCTCATGGCAATCAGCCTTGGTGAACGGCGCTAACAGCCTTGCGATCCAAGGCAT
The DNA here is from genome assembly GCA_036824745.1 of Luteolibacter sp. Taxonomy (GTDB): domain Bacteria; phylum Verrucomicrobiota; class Verrucomicrobiia; order Verrucomicrobiales; family Akkermansiaceae; genus Luteolibacter. Next base: position 3,522 of record DAISZP010000300.1, on the reverse strand, counting down.
GCGAACCTCCACCGCTGATACGAGTTTCCTCGTGCTGCCCGAGCTCGTCGTCGGCACCTTGGACACGGGACTCGCACCGGCGTTTTATGGAAACGGCCTGGCCACTCCCGGCTGGATCAACGGTGCCACCAGTTCGCTCGGCGATGTGGCGGACACGGTGTTCAGCGTGAAACGCGGCATTTTCACCGCTCCATTCAACGTGGAAATCACCACCGCCACTCCGGGCGCGGAGATCCGCTACACCATCGATGGATCGACTCCGAGTGAAACCAACGGCACGGTTTACAGCGGACCGATTTCCGTTTCATCCACCACCGTGCTGCGTGCGCGGGCCCTGCTCGCCGGTTGGAAATCCACGGACGTGGACACGCAGACCTATCTGTTTCCGGACGATGTGATCACACAGTCCGCCGATGGTTCACCCGCGCCCGGATGGCCGGCTAACAGCGGCACCTCGCAGGTGCTCGATTACGGCATGGATCCGGATGTGGTGAACCATGCAAACCCGCAGGTCGGCGGCGCGCAAACGGTGAAGTCGGCGTTGTTGTCCCTGCCCTCCGTTTCCCTGACCACCGATCTGCCGAACCTTTTCGACATGAACGGATCGAACGGCATCTACTCGCATCCCTACGAACGCGGATTCTTCTGGGAGCGCCCGGTTTCGATGGAATGGATCAGCCCGCCGGACGCCACGCATCCGAATGGCAATGGCGAATTCCAGATCAATGGCGGAGTCCGCCTGCGCGGAGGTTTCTCACGCTCCGAAGAAAACCCGAAACACGCCTTCCGCCTCTTCTTCCGCGAGGAATACGGCGATACAAAGCTCCGCTATCCGCTCTTCGGCCGGACGGGCGCGCAGGAGTTCGACAAGATCGACCTCCGCACCTCACAAAACTACTCGTGGTCCTTCCAAAACGATGACCGCAACACGTTCCTTCGCGAGGAAGCCTGCCGCCAGGCCATGCTGGACATGGGCAATCCCGGTTCGCACGTGCGATACGTCCATCTCTATCTGAACGGCCGCTACTGGGGTCTCTACAACCTCGACGAGCGCACCGAAGCGGCGTTTTCCGAATCCTATCTCGGTGGAAACAAGGAGGACTACGATGTGGTCAAGGCCCAGCAGGAAGTGGATTTCAACGTGGGCCCCACCGACGGAGACCTCGCCGCATGGCAGGACCTCTGGAACAAGTGCAAGACCCACCGCGCCTCGCCGACCAACGCCAATTACTTCCGCCTGATGGGCCTCGCCGCCGATGGTGTCACTCCCACGGCGGATCCGGTTTTGTTAGACCCGGACAATCTCATCGACTACCTGCTTCTCACCATGTGGTCGGGCAATCTCGACGGCTGCGTATCCGCCTTCCTCGGCGAGCAGCGGGGAAACAACTGGTTCGCGAGCCGCATGCGCGTGAACAACCCGCGGCAGGGATTCCGTTTCTTCGTCCATGACTTCGAGCACACGATGCTGAACGTCTGGGAGGACCGCACCGGCCCCTTCACCAACGCCGCGGAATCGCAGTTTGTTTATTCAAACCCGATGTTCCTCCATCAGGATCTCACCGGAAACCTCGAATACCGCATGCGCTGGGCGGACCGCATCCACCACCACATGTTCGGCCCCGGGAAACTCACAGCCGCCGCATGGCAGGCGCGCGTGCAGGCCCTCGCCGCGCAGGTCGATCCCGCGATCGCCGCGGAAAGCGCCCGATGGGGAGATGCGAAGAACGCCACTCCCTACACCCGGCTCCACTGGCTGCAAGCGCGTGACAACCTCTACTCCTACCTCGCTGCCAGAAACCCGGTCGTCCTCGACCAACTGCGCGCGGACTCGCTCTATCCGAGCCTCGACGCGCCGGTTCTCAATCCGGACGACGGCTATCGCGCCACCGGCACCCAGATCTTCGTGCAAGGCCCCGCCGGCGGCACGGTCTATTTCATGGCGGACGGCAGCGATCCCCGAGTGGTGGGCGGCGGCATCAAGCCCGGCGCGCAGGTCTATTCCACCACCACTTCCAACGATACGCTCATCCCCTGGTCGTCCGGCTCGTGGCGCTACTTCGCAAGCGGAACGGACCCAGGCTCCGCATGGCGCGAACCCTCTTTCAACGACACCGCATGGCCCGCCGGTTCCGCGGAACTCGGATACGGCGACGGTGACGAGGCCACCACCGTCCCGATCGTGGACGTGGATCCGGGCACACCCGGCGTGCAGAAGGCGGCCACCTGTTATTTCCGCCGTGCCTTCAATGTCACGAACCACGCGGCACTCACCGGCCTCTCCCTAACCGTGGAGTATGACGACGCCTACGCCGTCTATCTCAACGGCACCCGCATCGCTGGAAACCTCCCGCAGGATCCGGCACATGATTATTATACCGGAAACGCCATCGATGACGCGACTGAGACACTTTCCATTCCATCGTCCCATCTTGTCGAAGGCCAGAATGTCATCGCCGTGGAGATCCATCAGGCGTTCGATAGCAGCAGCGACATCAGCATGAATCTATCGCTGACGGCTACGCGGGTGAATACCTCCACCCCGGTCTATCTCACCGGAACCGGACCGCAGACACTCCGGTTCCGCGCCAGGAGCGGAAGCAACTGGAGCGCTCTGGCGGAATCGGTCTATCAGGTCGGCACCGTGCCCCCTTCGTCGGGCAGCCTCGTGGTTTCGGAAATCTCCTATCACCCGCCGGATCCCCATGGCGACGCCGAGTTCCTCGAGCTCCAGAACGTGAGCGGCGACGCGCTCGATCTATCCGGCGCGGCATTCACCGAGGGGATTGATCTGACCTTCGCGCCCGGCACCACGCTCGCTCCCGGCGGCCGCCTGTTGCTCGTCCGGGACGTCTCCGCCTTCGTCGCCCTCCACGGCCCCGGCCCCGCCATCGCGGGTGTGTTCGCCAACGGCACCGCGCTCTCGAACTCCGGAGAACGCCTGCGCCTCGAAGCCGCCGACGGTTCCACGCTGCTCGATTTCACCTACGGCACCGTGTTCCCATGGCCCACCGCCGCCGATGGCCTCGGCCGCAGTCTGGTGTTTGCCAGTTCCGATCCCGCGAACCCGCTTCATTGGCGGCCGAGCGCCGCACCTAACGGAAACCCGGGCACCACCGATTCGTTCCCGCGCGCTCCAGGCCAAGGTCTGTTAGGCTACGCGCTGGCGGAAACCGCCCCCACCTTCGATCCCGTCACCAGCATCCTCTCCATCAAGCGCCGCCTCGGAGCGGATGCCGCGTCGATCACCCCGGAATGGACCACCAACCTCGCGGGCTGGTCGCCGGATTCCTTCACGTTCGTGTCCGAAACTGTGGATGAGTTTGGAAACTCCGTGTTATCCTGGAAACTCGAACCGCTGCCGCCAGGCCGCGCGTTTCTCCGCGTGCGGGTGAGCGATTGACGATCGCCGCATCCCGGTGATTTGGAAAATTTCTTGTCACACTTCCCCCACCGGCGGGGGATGATGGGTGAAATGAACGAGCAAAACGACGCCTCCCTGCTGGCAGCGTGGTGCGCCGA
>DAISZP010000299.1:0-7240 GCA_036824745.1 Luteolibacter sp. | reverse complement strand
CCGCCGCGCGGAAGAAGTCGGCGCCGGTGCGGTCGAGCTTGTTGACGTAGATGACGCGGGAAACCTTGGAGTCGTGGTCGTAGCTCCAGTTGGTTTCGGATTGTGGTTCCACACCGCCGGAGCCGCAGAAGACGCCGATGCCGCCGTCGAGCACCTTGAGCGAGCGATACACCTCGATGGTGAAGTCCACGTGGCCGGGGGTGTCGATGACGTTGAATTGGAGACCTTTCCAGAAGCAGGTGGTGGCGGCGGACTGGATGGTGATGCCGCGCTCCGCTTCTTGTTCCATGAAGTCCATGGTGGATGCGCCGTCGTGAACTTCACCGATTTTGTGGATCTTGCCGGTGAGTTTGAGAATGCGCTCGGTGGTGGTCGTCTTGCCGGCATCGACGTGGGCGAAAATGCCGATGTTGCGGTATTTGGTAAGATCCTTCATGCCTGTGGTTTGCTGCGGTTTGCGGGTGCGGCGGATGTGCGCGCGGGGGCGCATGTCTAGTCATGGAAACGGATTTGGCAATCCCAGAGTCGGAATTTTTGCTTGAATTCCGGGATTCCGGCAGGGCCGTTCCAGATCACCCGCTTCAGAAATCCAGATAGATCTCGGTGCGGCGGTTGGCGCGGCGGCCCTCGGGGTTGTCGTCGCCGGTTTCGGTGACGTTGGGGCGTCGTGGTTGGCTGGCTCCCTTGGCCACGGTGACGATCTGCGCGGCGCTGACTCCGGCTTTGTTGAGGAAATCGCGGACGGCATCGGCGCGGCGGGCGGAGAGGCGGTTGTTGTAGTCCTCAGTACCGAGAGAATCGGTGTGGCCGCTCAATGTGATCTTTTTACCAGGGTCCGCCTTCAGGATCATGGAAACGATCTCCAACTGCCGCCGGGTGCGCGGGTTCATCACATCCTCGTCGAACTCGAAGTAGAGCGCGAGCGTGTCCCCGCCGCTCGGGTTTTTCACCAAGGGCGAGTAGTAGACATCGCCCCCGGCGACGCGGCGGGCGTAGTCGGCGAGCAGTTGGTCGAGGTTGATCTCCGAGACGATCCAGTTCGAGGGTGCGGGCGGCTGGCGCAGGGCGATGGTGAACTGCGCGCTTTGTTTGCCATCGACGGTCTCCACATTGGCAAGGTAGCCGACGGTGTCCTGGCGCTGGAACATGGCTCGCAGCGGCTTGGTTTTGCGCATGCGGTATTCACCTTCTTCAAACAGGATGCAGAGGCCGGCGATCTTGGCATCCGAGACGGTCTTGGGGTCGACGAACGCGCGGGCAAACTCGAAATCCTGATGCAGCACGGCCTGCAGAAAGGCGTCCGCGATGCCGAGCGAGTCCGCGAGCACCGCCTTGGGAACCGGTTCTCCGGCGGCGGGGGGCAGGGTCACTTTTTCCACGGACCACTTCTGGCCGTTGCGCTTGAGATCGAGGAAAATCCGGTCACGCCCGGGTTCCTGGCCGTCCAGTTCGAGCGCCCAGCGGGTGCGTGCGTTCAATTCCAGCTCACCCACCTCGCGCACGCCGTCCGGTTGGCGGACTTTGACGTGGTTGGCGGAGAGTTGTTTCAGCCGCTCGGCCGTCTGCGGGTCCATGGCGTCCTTGCCGATGAGCTTGCCCACCGCCGCGAGGTCTCCGGCTTCGAGGGCCTTGGCGATCTGGTTCACAAGATCGGCCGGATCCACCGAGGCGACGCCGACACCGAGATTCTTGAGAATTGTTTCCGGGTCCTCGGGCGGGATCGGCTTGTCGATGCCGTCGATTTTTTCCGGCGGGGCCTGCTGGACTTGTTTTCTATCAGGCGGAGGCCCGGGGTCCACACCGGGACGGACGATGAGCATCACCAGCGCGGAGATGGCGAGCAAGGCTGCGAGGCCGAGGAAGAAATAGGGAAGCCGTGATGGGGAGTGTGGCATGAAGGCCCTGAGGGAAACGTTGGAAACGGCGCCCGCGTTTCATCAGTCATTCCTTGCGTGGAACGGCGGGAAGCGTGACGCGTGCGGATTTGCCATCACGGTATACCACCAGCGTGGTGTCCTGGACGGCGGCGGAGGCGGATAGATGCAGGAAAAACTCGGACGCGCCGCTGATCCGGGCGTTGTTCACGGCGATGATCAGATCGCCCGGGCGCAGCTTGTCGGCGGCCAGCGCGTTTTCCGTCAGCCCGGTGACGACCACGCCGCGGTAACCGCGCATGCGCTCGGGAACGGATAGATCGCGCACGTCGATGCCGAGGGCGCGCAGGATCTCGTCCGGATCGCGCGTGCGGCCTTGCGGGCTTTGGTTTTCCGGCAGCTTCGCCGTTTGTCCGGAGGTGCCGCCCTCGGCGATGGTCGCCTTGAGTTCCAGCGGCTTGCCATCGCGCCACACGCCGAGCACGGCCGTTTCACCCACCTTGGTGCTCTGGACGAGGGCGAACAACTGGTTTGCGGAGCGGATCCGCTCGCCATTGAAACTCTGCACCACATCCGATGGCTGCAAACCCGCCGCCTGCGCCGGGGAACCCGGCGAAACACCGAGCACCGCGGAACCATACTCGCCGCTGTATTGGAGCGCGTTCCTCGTTTCCGGATCCAGATCGCGCATCTGCACGCCGAGGAACCCGCGCACCGGCCGGCCGCGTTCGAGAATCTGATAGAGCGCCTCCTGCACGTCCTTGGCTGGGATCGAGAAACCCACCCCCTGGAAGCCGGGGTTCTCCTTGTCCGGCGAATAGATGGCCACGTTGATGCCGATGATCTCGCCGCGCAGGTTCACCAGCGGGCCGCCGGAATTACCGGGATTGATCGCGGCGTCCGTCTGGAAAAGATCGCGCTGGTTGTCTGATAGAGAGCGCTCCTTGGCGGAAATGATGCCCTGCGTCACCGTTTCGCCGAGCCCGAAGGGGTTGCCCACGGCGAAGACGATCTGGCCGACCTGGACCTGAGAGGAATCGCCGAGTTTCAACGGAATGAACGGCCCCTTGGCCTCGATCTTCAACACGGCGATGTCCAACAAGGTGTCCTCGCCGATCAAGGGTGCCGGATAGGATTTCCCGTCATGCAGTCTGACCTGGATTTTCTGCTGGCCGGCGATGACGTGGTGGTTTGTGACCACGTGACCCTCGTAGGTCACGATCACGCCCGATCCCTGGCCGCGCGTCGGGTATGGCCGGATGCGGGAGCGCCCCCAGAGATCGTAGAGCTGCTCGGTGCGCACCCCCGAGGTATCGATGCTGACGACCGAGGGCACCACGGCTTTGGTTAGATTGGCGTATTCATCGTTGAGGCGCGAGAGCAGCTCCACATCGCCGAGTTCCAACGGTGCCTTTTCGGCAGGCTTGAAGGACTCCGGGCGGAACTGGCCCTTGTTTCCGGTCAACGTGGGCAGAATGCCGCGCAGCCCGCCCCTCAGTGCGGATACGGCGAGAAAGGCGGAGACAAACACGGCGGCGAGCGCCAGAAGCCTGCGGAATGACGGATTCATGTGCGGGGGTGCGGGTGACGCGGCAAAGATGCCCCGGAATGGTTTTTTTCCAAGTCCGGAAAGCGCCGCGGAACCTTCGTTTCATTTCGGTGTTTTTCCGCCTTGGTTCGCCACGTATCCCCTGCAATGAAACAACCCATGCGACTCGCCGCCGCCCTCCTCTGCACCGCCGCCTGCCTCTGCACCGCCCGTTCCGAGCAACTCTCTCCCGCCGACCGCGAGGCGCTTCTCGAAAACCTGGAGAAAATCCGCGACGACGCCAACTCACGGGTGGACGCGCGTTTCCGCACGGCGATCGCCGCTTACCGCGAGGCCATGGCCACTGAGGAATCCGCCTACGAGTTCTATCTGAAATGCACCGAGAAGGTGAACTTCGAGGACCAGCAGCGCAAAGCCGCCGATTTCCGCGAATGGAAAAAGAAAGAGGAGGACCGCCTCAAGGAGCCCGGATTCCGCCTCGCCCTGCGCTACCAACTCCGCTGGCTCGTCCTCACCCTGCGCGCCGCGTCCGAGAAAACCAAATTTTCCGAGATCACTCCCGAAGGTCAGGAAGTGGTGAACGCCATTTTCGTGGACGCCCCAAAGCTCGGGCCGCAGATCGAGACACTCGGCCAACCGGTCACCGCCACCGTGTTTGCGAGAGCCTATGAAATCAACGGCGTCAAAAGCGAACGCTGGCCACAGTCTCCCATCAACCTCGATCAGTTCTACGGCCAGGTCGTCTTCCCCTCACTCCGCGTGCCCGGGAAAACCGACGCCCTCCGCGCCGCATGGATCCGTCGCATCCAGCAGGAATCCATCCGCGTGGAAGCCATGGACGGCGAAGGCGGTGGCGGCCGGCGCCCGGGTCAACCCATCGGCCCACGCGGCCAGGCACTGGACAAATTCAACGAGGAAACCCTGCCCGACCTCCAATGGCAGATGGAAATGGACCTCTTCAAGGCCGGTGACGAAAAGGGTGCCGCCATGCGCATGATGGCCCACATCCAGAAAAACCTCACCCACCGCTCCGCCCGCCAGTGGGGGGAGGACCTCAAGAGCCTGTTGCGTCCGAAGGAAATCCTCAAGGACGGAGAAACTCCGGCCCCCGTGGTGGACGGCGGCGGAGCCTGATCCCGCGCCGACGGTTTCCTTCATTCCGCCGGGCTTTACTTCCGCCCCGGCTCCCGCTCATCCTCCCGGCCCCGCGGCCGCGGCATGCCGCCGCGCGCTCATTTTCCCCACCACCATGACCGCCGCCGAGATCCGCCAATCGTTCCTCGATTTCTTCCGCGAGAAACAGCACACCATCGTGCCCTCCGCCTCGCTGCTCCCGCAGTCGCCGGGCCTGCTGTTCACCAATGCCGGCATGAACCAGTTCGTGCCCTACTTCCTCGGCACCGACAAGGCCCCTTACGATCCGCCACGCGCCGCGGATACCCAGAAGTGCATCCGCGCCGGCGGCAAACACAACGACCTCGAGGATGTCGGCTACGACACCTATCACCACACGATGTTCGAGATGCTGGGGAACTGGTCCTTCGGCAACTACTTCAAAAAGGAAGCGATCGCCTGGGCATGGGAACTCGTCGTCGAACGCTGGGGCCTGCCCGCCAACCGCCTCTACGCGTCCGTCTATGCGCCGAAACCCGGCGACCCCGGCCAGTTCGACCAGGAAGCCTGGGACATCTGGGCCGAGCTTTTCCGCAGCAAGGGCGTCGATCCGGAGATCCACATCGTCCACGGCAACGTGAAGGACAACTTCTGGATGATGGGCGAAACCGGCCCCTGCGGCCCGTGCTCGGAGCTGCACGTCGATCTAACACCCGAAGGCGATTCCCAAGGCAAGCTCGTCAACAATGACTCCGACCTCTGCATCGAGATCTGGAACCTCGTCTTCATCCAATACAACGCCGAGGCCGACGGTTCCTTCCGAGAGCTTCCCGCCAAACACGTCGATACCGGCATGGGCTTCGAGCGCGCCTGCTCGATCATCCAGAACACCAAGGGCTTCACCGACTTTTCTAACAAGCCATCCAATTACGCCACCGACGTCTTCACCCCCATCTTCCGCAAGCTGGAGGAACTCAGCGGCAAGACCTACGTGAACATCTATCCGGAACTCGGAGCCGACCGCTCGGCCTTCTCCGAGGAGATGAAAACCGCCATCGCCTTCCGCGTGATCGCCGATCACCTGCGGACGTTGAGTTTCTCCATCGCGGACGGCATCATGCCGGGGAACAACGGGCGGAACTACGTGCTGCGTCGTATTTTGCGCCGCGCGGTGAGATACGGACGCCAACTCGGTTTCTCAGGTGAAAAGCCGTTCTTCGCCGCGCTCGTGCCGACGCTTGTTGCAGAAATGGGCGGCGTGTTTCCTGAGCTGAAGAATCGCCAGTCAACCGTGGAGCAAACGCTGTCGCAGGAAGAATCGAGCTTCAACCAGACTTTAGATCGCGGACTTAAACGATTCGACGAGTATTGCATCATTGAAGCAACGCACAGCCTACATGAACACCTCAAAGCAAATCCACAATTAGCTCTATCGCCTGCTGGGCGCGAGCAATGGAAAGGAACACTTCTCGAGTGGTGGGAACAGTATTCCGCTCAAGGATATGAAGAGGTAATTGCCGCTGGAAAAGAGGATGCTCCAAATTGGTCTCCACCATCAAACTTCTTGGGGAATTTCGCCTTCGAACTCTACGACACCTTCGGCTTCCCGATTGATCTTACCGAACTCCTATGTGCCGAGCGCGGTCTCAGCGTGGATATGCCCCGCTTCGAAGAACTCATGGAACAACAACGCGAGCGTGCCCGCGCCGCGCAGAAATCCTCCATCGTCCGCGCTCTCGACATCTCAACGGAAGCCGTCACCGAGTTCGTTGGCTTCGACCACGATGAATGCGAAGCCACCATCCTCGAAATCCATCCGCAGGAAGACGCGCTCTTCGTCATCACCGACAAGACCGTGTTCTATGCCGAGATGGGCGGCCAGGTCGGCGACACCGGCACACTCACCCTCAACGGCAACGACATCCCCGTCGCAGGCGTCCAACAAATCGGCAAGGCCCGCGCTCTGATCATTCAACAATCAGAAGTCGACAATCATCAATCGGCAATCAATCCCGGTTCCAAAGTCACCCTCAAGATCGACACCGCCCGCCGCCGCCCGATCGAGGCGCACCACACCGCCACGCACTTGCTCCACTGGGCGCTTCACGAAGTAGTTTCCAAGGACGCCACCCAGCAAGGTTCCTCGGTCGATGAAAACCGCCTGCGTTTCGACTTCAACAGCACCGCTCTAACAAGCGAACAGATCTCCATGATGGAGGACATGGTCAACGGCGCGATCAAGCAGGACATGGCCGTTTCCTGGACCGAGGTGAAACACGCCGACATCAAGAACCGCGCGGATATCATGCAGTTCTTCGGCGACAAATACGGCGAGATCGTCCGCGTCGTCGAGATCGGCGGCAAGCGCAACGCGCTCGACGGCTACTCGATGGAACTTTGCGGCGGCACCCACGTCCGCAACACCAGCGAGATCGGGCTGTTCAAGATCAAGAGCGAGGGAGCCATCGCCTCCGGCGTCCGCCGCATCGAAGCCGTCTGCGGCGAAGCCGCGTGGAACCACCTCAACGAAGTCGCCGGCAAATGGCGCGATGATCTCAAGGCAGCCCAGGCGAAACTCGCCGCCGCCAACGAAAAGCTAACAGCCCTCGGCGAGCCCGCCCTCACCGTCAGCGAATTCCCGCACATCATGGGAGCCATGCTCGCCGAGCGCGGAGACATCAACGAAATCAACGCCGTCTTCGCC
>DAISZP010000298.1:0-7243 GCA_036824745.1 Luteolibacter sp. | reverse complement strand
CCCCGAACCTTCATGGTTCTGCCCCGAACCTTCATGGTTTTGACCCGAACCTTCAGAGTTTTGCCCCGGATCCGCACGGCTATCCCTCCATCCGCAGGTCTTTCTCCAAGATTCACCAAGGAAAGGGCAGCAAGGACCGGCGAGGTTTCCTCGCCCCGGCGCAGCCCTCTCCGGCCGCCCGCATTTCCTGCTTTCCCTCTAGCAGTTCTTTCGCTTGCTTCATGGCGTGCTTCTTGATGCGGCCATCGAACGCCTTTACGACCTCAACCCCGGCACCACGCCGCTGGAGGAGGGGACTCCGCACGAACGCCCGCACAAACCGCTGCTGTTACTGGCCGCGCTCGATCTCATCGATGAAGGCAAGGCCGCGCCGGAACGCATCCCGTGGTGCCAGGACCTGCGCGACCGTTTCACCGCCCGTTTCCTGCTCGTCCGCAAGCACAACGACCAGAACACGCCGGAAAACCCCTTCTTCTACCTGCAGACCCAGGGCTTCTGGCAGGCATGGATCGAGCAGGGAAGCACCCGCCTGCCGCTCCAGTCCACGCCCCTTGTCAATCAGATGGGCCAGGTCTTCGCCCGCTTCACTGATGGCCTCCAGCATCTCGCCGCCATCCCCGCCACCCGCGATCTCCTCCGCCAGTCCCTCATCGCCCGCTATTTCCCTTACCTCTCCCAAATCAAAAATCCACCATCCTCAATCCACAATCGTCAATCCGGCCTCCAAGTCGCCGACGAACCCCTCGAATACGGCCGCAGCCCCGCCTTCCGCCGCAAGATCCTCGAAATCTACGATCACCAATGCGCCGCCTGCGGCCTGCGCATCCGCCTGCCCGCCGGAAACGACGTCTCCTTCATCGACGCCGCCCACCTGATTCCATTCTCCCAGTCCCACAACGACCACCCCAGCAACGGCCTCGCCCTCTGCAAAAACCACCACTGGGCCATGGACCGCGACCTCATCGCCCCCGGCCCCGACTTCCACTGGCACGTCGCCCGCCGCATCGATCCCCGCCGCTCCAACGGCGAAAAGGAACTCGCCGATCTGGCGGGGAAAACCGTCCTTTTGCCCAAAGACCCGGCTTTCCATCCGGACGAGGAAGGGCTGAGGTGGAGGTGTGAGAGGTTTAGCGCGTGAATTTCGCAATACCTTCTATCCCAATCAAAAAATCCAAAATCAACAATCCTCAATCCACCAGGAGAATGGTGGGCGAATCACCGCGAAAAAATACCACTCCACCAGAACCGCGCCTGGCATCATGACAGAATCGCGCTCCTCTCCCTGAAGCCGGACCAACATCTATCTCCGTCGCTCCAATACGAAGACTCGAAAATATTGGCAATCGGCAAATGTTTGACCACCATTGATTGAGCCATGAAACGGAGCTGCTACATACGAATGGGGTTCTTCTAGACACCCAAGTGGTCCTGGGAAGTAGGGCGCAGTCCCTGCGCTACGACAATACATCGTAATTAATAGTTCGAAACATAGCCAATTCCGTCATGAATCTTCAGTTCGATCACACTTACATTCACCATCTTGGCGAAGTTCTTGAAAAGAATAGAAATCTGGACTTCGATGATGCAATGCTTTTGCTGCGGGCGGCGGAGCAGCTTTTGTTTTCCAATCAAATCAATTTAATTGATTTCGAGCGCCCCAAGATCATGGATGATAGTCACAGAGTGTATGAAACACTCTATGATATTGGATTTTCTGGGGAAAATGAGGTTCTGAGTTTTGTTTCGACTTCATCCAAAGATTATGCTAATTCATGCGATGAGGCAGCTGTGGACTTGAATGCTGAATTGACTTATCTAGACCGTCAAGATGTGTGGAATCTTGGGAAGCAGGCGACGATACATACGCGACCATCAGGCGTTAGAGAGCTTCCGCTCCAAGCCTGGTTTGGCCAAGATCAGCCCCAAATTCAGAACAACTCGGAACTAATTGTCTATTTGAATCAGAATAGAGCTTTTGGTTGTTTCGATTATATTATGGCTCGCAATTCCCGTGTCAGAAGTATTGTCCAGAGTCTTGGTAGAGGAAATGAACCGCAAAAGCGGCTAGCGGCGATGGGAATGACAGTAATTTTCCGAGCTGCCGTGAATAAGCAACTTAGCTTGGCTCATGGCAGCATCTATTGCCCCGCGCCTGCAAGGGCGGCATTGCTAAATAGTCATGCGCTTTCACTCAAGGACGTGCTGGTGAAGGCAATCGTCGATACCGAACAACGCACCACTGTCGATAAGCAATTGGGGGAATTCGATTTACCATTGCCGGTCATGGCCTTGTTTTTGTTGAAGAACGAACGGCCCAAGTCGGCTTTAGAGTTGATGGAAGCAACATTGAGAGCGAGAGAATCACCCGAGGCGAGAATCTTGCGAGCATGGCTTCATGGTTTATCAAAAAGCATAGAAGTTGGAGCGCATCACGCCGCAAAGGGAGAATTGGAAGTCGGTAATCTTGTTTCTGAAGCGAGACAATTTTTCAAGAATAGTGACTCGTTTGGTTACAGTCTATTCCTGTCATTAGCTAATCCGTTACTTAAGCGAATTAACTTGGCAAATGGCTTCGACTTGAAACTTGATGAAATTCCTGGAGACATTAAGTCTCTTGTCCATGCCGTTCAAAGCTCTAGACGTCGTCTATTGATTGGCAGAATGTTGCGATTTAGTCAGGATAGACCGGATCGCTCTGCATTCAGCATTGTAAGAAATATAATAAAGTAGTTTTTATTTGATCCACGAATGAAGCATGTCAGACCAGCGATTTGCGGCATCTATGCAGTGGCCGACCAAATGGTCTTTGCGTAAGTCCACTTCGGGCGAAAGGTAACGCAACCCCATGACGGAGTGTTCCGCATCTGCCTCAACATGAACATCAAAGTATTTATGTGGGCAGCCAATTGTATGGGTCAAGCTAGAAGCGACTTTAAAGAATTCGTGGGCGCACGCTTCAATTGTTGTGTTTACGACGCACAGCCAAAGATCATGATCCCCATCAAGAGCAATTTCGTATGCCATATTGATGCAGTTTCTAGTTTCAATGGTTGGCACCAGTGAGAAAGCCTCGCTCTGATCAGAAATTAGCCTATGCGTCATCATCCAATCAAGAAGTAGTAGATGGTGATCGGCCTCTTCATAAGCGTGCTGAGAGTACACTTGATAAAGCTCGCTGCGATTAAACGGCGTTCTGGTCAACATCATTCCAATTGCTCGAGGCAGAGTAAGTGAGTGATGGAATATCTGGAGTCCGACGGGTTTGAGCTCCTCCGGATATCTAACGGAACGCAGCCAATCGTAGAAAGGTTGATTGTTTATCGTAGTGACAGCCTTATTCACTGGTTCGAGGAGCCAAGAATACTGTTGATTTGCAGGTGAGGATTCAGCGGGCTTCATGGATGGTTTTTGTCTGCAACAGAATTTTGGGTTAGAATTCGAACAACTTCAAACGTAAACGTCTCTACAGAGAAAAAGAGCTGGGATCCTTACTGCATTGCACGGAGAGGATGTTGATCTGGGGTTTCCGGGGATTGTAGGCCCGCTTGACACTGCGGGTGGCCAGGTGCAGATGGGAGGTTCCAATTTCCTGGGTGATTGAAGCCGACGTAATTCAGCGTGGTACAGCGCTGTAAGTCGTAGGTGTCAACTCGCAGTGCTTGCCGATAGGCCCTTCGAGGGCGAAAAGTTTAGTGTCCTTTGCGAACGAAAATACTCGATACAGATGGTAGGCGTCTGCCAGTTCGATCGAGACATTGACCTCATTTCGTGTGGCAAAGAATGGCGTCATTGGGCCAAACTGCGTGGTTTTAACCTCGATCAATCGTTCCTTGCCGCTCTCTTCGAATGAAAGAATGTCGTATCCAAGGTGGTCACCCTTGGCAGCGGCCACATGCTCGATTTTGTCTGCCAGTTTCCGGTGGCCTGCTCGCCAGAGGCGTTCATGTTCGTAGCTCAACACCAGCTTTTCACCTGCCAAGCCCAAAGCAGCGTTACGTCCTTCGATTTCCAAGTAGTTCCGCTTTTTCTGGAGCTGCCGTGACTCGCCGAACTGATTTGGTGCAGTGCCGTATCCAATGTGTCCTTTGGGTGGATCAACCCTAATCGCAAGGAGATCGGATTTCCCCGGATTCACAAATTCCTGACGAGCCACGGCTGCGGCAGCGAGTTGGTTGAGTTCCTCGTCCCCGAGCAATTGGTCGTTGACCACATCCTCAAGCAGCCCTTGAAAGTTTCCTCGGGGCTTGTAGCCGGTAATATAGGGAAATCCCGCATTATTGAGGATCGCGCTGATGTTCTGGTGTTTAAATTCAATCGAACCAGCGTTACGCCCGATAACTGCCTGGAGGGCGAGATTGCGCTGCTTCTTGTTGAACTGAGTCCGGAGTAGTTCAAGTCGGAGCATCTCGCGATAAGCAGCCACTGCGGCTTCCACTTCGATTCTCGACCAGTTGCTGCCTTCCCTCATCAGGTGCCAGGTTGGCTAACTGGTGCCCGGTTAGGAAGATCAAATTGAGGTTGGAAGCCGGATGGAAGTGATCAGTGGAGAGTTTCCCGCATCGATCACTTGGAGAACTGCAAGTGCTGGCTGAACCTGTCGAGGGTATTCTGGCTGCTGCCGGGGATCGGGTTTCCGGCGGAGAGGATCGCGTTCGCGCGGCGGTGGAGTGAGCGGTGACCCGAGGGAGAACGGGGGCTCAGGCGGCCTTATAGGTGACCTTGCCGGATTCCGAGATCTGGAGGATGTCCTTGTGGACGAGATATCCGATGGTTTTTTCGACGACTTGATCGGTGAGGGCGCGATCGAAGAAGCTTTGGATCGTGGATGCGAGGGTCCGCCGCTTGCTCGGACGGGGCGTGCCCGGTTTGTCCAAGTGTTCCAGAAGGAGTTCAAGGCGTTCCTCGGTGGTCATGAGGGCCGGCACCTCGCGGAGGGAATCGCGCCTTGCGGCGAGAATCCCCAGGTCTTTCAGATGTTTGACGACGACATCGTAACCCTTGTCCCTGGAGATGATGTGGAAATAGCCCTGAGGGTCTCTGGCGGCCCGCATGCCGACCTCGCAGGTCAGTACGAAATCGAGTGAATTCTTGGCGGCCATGGGGGTGCGGATCAATTCCGCCTTCTCGGCAAGATGTTCCATCTGCCGGTGGAGTTGTTCGGGTGGGCTTGGCTGTTTGGCACCGAGCACGAGATGGACGACGGCCGATCTACCCTCGATCCGCGACAGGTCTTTCTCGTGCACGTTTTCGTAATCGATGAAGATGTAGTTGGTGCGTGGCATGGCGGTGGCTGGCATGACGGTTGCCCGCATTCTAGCAGGAACGCGCGGCGGAGACGCCACGGGATCGCGTATGCCGGATGAGGCCGGAAATGGGAGAGACGGGGAATGAGAAGCGCCGGGTGAGAGGCGGAAATAGAAGAGGATGGATGGTTTCTAATCGGGGATTTCCGGACTTTTGAACGTGCCCACGATCCACCGATGCGCGCCTTCGTGAGCTTGGCGGCATAGCGGTATTCTGGGATTTCCCGCCTATTTCTCGGAAACGACGCGCCAGGTGGCGAGCAGGGTGAGGAGGCTGCCGAGGAGCTCGGGGGCGTGAAACGTCTCGCCGAAGCAGAAGAATCCACCGATGCCGGTGACGATGGGCAGCAGCATCTGGATGGAGGAACCCTTCGCCACGGACATGGTCTGATAGGCGCGCGTCATCTGGAGCTGGGCGACGGCGACGACGACGGCGGCCACGGCGAGGCCGGTCCATGCGATGAGTGGCAGACGCGGCGCGTGCAGGGCGGCGGGGCTGGCGAGCAGCAGGCTGTAAAGCGCCTGCGAGGCGTAGATGGTGGCCGGGTGTTCCTCATGCCTGAGCCTGCGGATGATGACCACCACCCAGCCGGCGAGCGCCGCGCCTACCAGGGCGAGCAGGTCATAGGCGGAAGCGCTGGGCATGGAGCCGTCCTTGCTGAGGAAAACGACAAGCCCGGCGATGCCGACGAGCATCCAAATCATGGAGGCGCGGCTGAGTTTCTCCTTCAACCACAGCGCGGCGATGATCGAGCCGAAGACCGGATAGGTGAGATTGAGGATCACCGCGCGGGCGGCTCCGAGTTTCACAATGGTGACGTAGAAGATCACGATGGCGAGCCCGCCGACCACGCCGCGCAGGGCGATGAGCTTTGTGGCGAACAAACGGTCCATCCGCAGGCCGCGGCCCCAACCGTGCAGGGCGATGACGACCAGCATGCCCACACCGCCGCGGACGAGCGTGGCGAGCCAACCGTCCGCGCCCGGAGCGAAGAGGGCGGTGGCGCGGATGAGCAGGGTGTTCGCGCTGAAGAGCACCACCGATGCCAGCATGAGGCTGAGGCAGCGGGGTGTGATGGGGTTCTGGCTTTCGTCTGTCATGGCAGTTTCAGGAAACCCGAAACGCGGCGACCACAGGCGGGACTCGGAAACATCCCCGGAAACCTGCGGCCTTCTGGCGCGTTCCGGAGGATGAGGATTCGATGATCGTCTTCAGACTCCACACGCCAACGGGTTCCGCCAAATCATGACGGAACGGAGTTTGGCTCGGAGGACGGAGGCGAAATTCACGAGGCGCGTGGTGTGGCAGGCGGGAAGTGGATTGGCAATGCCAAAGTCCGCGGGGCTGTCACGAGATTGTCACATCCGGAATTCCGCGTTTGTCGGATTCTCTTGGTAGGCAGGGTCTTCCTGTCTTATCCATTCCCACAGAAAGAACCTCATGAACGTGATCCCATTCCGGTCCGGAAACCGCCTCGCGGTGGTATTCGCGGCCATGCTCAGCCTGATCCTTCTCTGCTGCCTGGCGGATGCCGCATCCGCGCGCAAGCTGCTCAAGCTCACCCTCAACGAGGACGCGAGCCGCGCGGTGGTGGATGTGCCCGCGGGATACCGCAGCGTGACCTTGCAGCGCTTCACGAAAAACGGCGGCTGGGAAAAAGTGGCCACGCGCAGGAGCGATGGCGGCACCGTGCGCTTCAAACTTCCGCGAACCGGCAAGGACATCCGCTGGCGCGCGATCGGCCGCTTCGAGTCCGCCGAAGCGCCGCGCGGCAAGTTTCCCGCGGCCTTCTATCAGGGTGGCAGCAGTTTCGCCCCGGGCAAGGCCGACAAGTCCGCCATCAACTCCCGCTTCATCGCGGATCTCGCGGGAACCGCGCCGGAATCCGGCGGCGACATCCCGGAGGAAGCGGACATCTGGAAGGTGGATGGAAACACGG
>DAISZP010000297.1:0-7250 GCA_036824745.1 Luteolibacter sp. | reverse complement strand
CCACCAAGATCTCGTGGGACGACATCGACCCCACCGTGTGGATCGAGGACAACGGCCAGGCCTGGCTTTTCTGGGGCAACCAGAAGTGTTACTACGCCAAGCTCAAACCCAACATGACCGAACTGGACGGCCCCATCACGGTCATTCCTGATGAGGAAGTAAAGGGGTTCACCGAAGCCCCGTGGATTCACAAAAGAGGCGACATGTTCTACCTCAGCTATGCCACGGGTTTTCCGAAAAAAATCTCCTACTCCGCGTCACGGAGCATCACCGGCCCCTGGAAACCGCAGGGATTGCTCGCCGAGGGAGCCTTCAACAGCAACACGATCCACCAGGGAATCATCACCTTCAAGAGCAAGGACTACTTCTTCTATCACAACGGCTCGATCCAGTCCCCCAACACCGGCGGCAGCTTCCGCCGCTCGGTCTGCATCGAGGAGCTGCACTATGAGACGGACGGACGGTTGAAGCGCGTGGCGCAGACCACGGAGGGATTGGATTCCCCGAAGTGATCCGTTGAGTTTGTTAGACAACCGCCCGCATCACGCCGTCCCGCTCGTGGTGCAGGTGGGAGGCATCCAGTCCATCCAGCACCAGCAGGCCCTGGAGTGATGAGATGCGGCTTGAGTCGCTCCATTGCCAGACCAGTCGGCCTGCGGAATCAAACTCCAGCAACTGCACGCCGGATTCACCGAATCCCTCGCCGTGCCCCTGCCAGTTCGCGAGCACGATGTTTCCGTTAGGTAGCAGTTGGAACATCGCGTAGAAAAACGGATTCACCGATTCCGGCAGCTCGTCCTTGCCGCCGAATTTGCGGACCACGTTTCCTTTCCCATCCAGCTCCGCCATGAACGCGCCGTATCCCGCGGAGACGAGCAGGTGACCGCTCGGCAGCAGCAGGGATTTCCAGGCGTGATAGAAGCCCTCCACCGGATAGTCTTGCAGGTAATTGCCATCGAGATCCGCCTCGCGGATCCGGTCGTTGCAAGACATCAACAAGGTGCCCCGCGAAGTCTGGCGGACCAGCCTCACATAATCCCCTTCATACCGGACCTTGCGGATTTCCTGGCCTTTGGCATCCAGTTCCACAAAACCCACGCCTTTGATGCCCGCGATATCCAGTCCGAAAAGGAAGGTGCCGCCATCCGCCTGCCTGCGCACCGCGGTGATGCCTTCGTAACGCGAGCACTCGAACAAAACTTCACCCGTGGAGATTTCAAACTCCGACCACCCATGATGATGGCCGATCAACACGCGCCCGTTTCCGGTCAACTGCATGTCACGCGACTGCGGATGTCCGATGGGCACCGACCAATCGTTCGCGGGATTCGTTTCATCCACATGCAGCAGACGGGCGAGACCTTCGTCGATGGCTAGAAAGCGGTGTTGGGGCGTCATGTCGTTGACGGGGAGTCTGCGGGCCACCGCGCGCGCAGCCAACCGCGCGTCCGCTTGCCGTGGAAACCGCCGCGCTCAATCCGCGCCGCCTTCGGAGGCAGCGGCGGCGATCTCGCGCAGCAGGTCGAGAACCAGCGGCGGAAGCGGCAGTCCGGCGGCCGCCTCGCGCGCGGCGGGGCTGATCTTGCGCCACGTCTTGCCGAGGATGCCGAGGTATTTCTCCCGCGTGTAATCCGGGTGGCGGGCGGCGAAGTCCGCGATCTCGTGCTCCAGAAACACCAGCACGGCGGCATCCTCTAACAACTGCGTGCCGGATACCGACTTCAGGCCGGTTTTCGAAACCCACTTCCGCGCGAGATCCGCCTCTTCGCGCGGCACTCCCGCCTCGATCATGAGGTCGCGCGCGCGGTCCGCCTGTTTCTGATAGAGCGTGCTCCGCCACTTCAGGTATCCGGCGCGGTCCTTGGGAAAATCAGCGCGCGGCACGCTCCATCGCTCGAGGTGCTGGCAGCGCGCCGCGAGCTTGAGAATGCCGGACGCGGAGGGATCCAGCCGTTTCACCCACGCCTCCACGCGGTCGGCATACACCAGCTCGGCGGGGCGTCCATCTTCCGACCGCTCGGGGTCCGCCGCGTGGGCGGTATCGATCAGGATCCTCGCTTGGTCGTGGGCGTTCATGCGGCGCGGGGCAGCGTGTTGTCGGGCCACTGCCGCCGCAAGCGCCATTTCGAGCACGGCGGATTGTGCTTTCCGCCACCGGCATCCCGGAGCATCGTCCCCGCGCATGCCTTGGCTTCTGAAATCCGGAATCACCCTCTTCATTGTCGGCTGGCTGGTGTTCGGAGCATGGCTGGTGATCCGCTACGCGAAACTGTTCGGCCCGCATCCGGACGATCCGGCGGAGAGCCCGGGCGCGCGCTCCTTCGGCGTGACTCACATCTGCATCGTATGGATCGGAGCCTTCGCCCTCGCGGTGTATTTCCTGTTTCGTTAGTTCGCTCCGGGCATGATGGCCTTACCGGACGGCCGCCGCCGGGCGCCTGCCAAGCACATTGTCGGCGATGCCGCGCAATATTTCGGCATCCTTCGGATCCAATCCTCCGGGCAGGAAGGTGTTGTCGGCCGCGTTATCCCCGAAGAGGAAGGCGTAAAACACCGAGGCGGCGAGATAACGGCCTTCCACGTTGCAGTGCTTGAAATCGAGTGATGCCACGGGGTGAGCCTTGTCCTTGGAAACCATCCATCCCACACTCAAGCTGCCCTTTTGATCCGGTTTGGTGCCTGGAGCCGGGTTCTTGTAATCAAACTTCGGATCGGGCCATGAGAACGTCCAGCGCGGCAGCTTGCGCGCCTGTTGGATGGCCGTTCCCACCGGAATCACGCGGAGGTGGTATTTTTCCGCCAGCATTCCGTAGGCGCTTTTCAGTCCCTCAAACATCTTCTGCTGGGTGAATCCGTTTTGAAACAAGGGGCAATCCTCCCGGTAGGCCCAGGTCTGGTGGACCAGGATCTCCGCGGACGGCGCGTACTTGTGGATGTATCCGATCAAAATGCCCGCGTAGGGCTCGAAACTCCCGGATTTGAAACTTTCCGTGCTCACCTGCTGGATCGTGACGAAATCCCATCGCTCCGACTCCAAGGCCTCCTTGAGCGAGATGAACCGCGGCGGTTCCGCCGTGTCATTGCCACCGGCACCAAGGGCGGGGGGAGAGGTGTCACCCGACGAGCGCACCAAGCCCGCCCGGTAAGGGCGGCCTTCCGGATCCGTGGAATTCGCCTCAAAAGCCTGGAGGTGGTGGACATGTCGTTCGAGCGAGCAACCGCCGAGATTCGCCCGCAACAGGACCAGATTCCTGCCGGACGCCTTTGCCATGGCGGGCAGGTAGGCGGTGGCATCGTTCGCGAAGCTGTTGCCTACCGTCAGGATCCGAAGCGGTTTTCCTGCCGCTTCGCCAGCGATCGCCGGGCCGGAAAAAGCCAGAATCAGGCAGGCTAGAACACGTGTGAACACACTCATGGAAGGGAGGAAACGGGAAATTGCCGCGGGTTTTTCCATCAAGGACATCACAAGGCGGATTGGAAATTGCGCGGCTGGTTTTGCCAGGGGAAACCTGACCGCTCCGCATTTATTGCTAATGAAACTTAATTGTTTACTTTTCCTAACAATCTGTTGGATTCTGCGCCCTTGCAATGGAGGTGCGCCACCTCCGCGAGATTTCCCGAACCCCGATTTGCCGGTTTGCCACGGCCTCAAGGGGCTCTGACCTCCCATTTCAGACACACCCGCCGAAAACACGCATGAAACAGCTCTCCGCGACGTTCCGGACCCAGTTCCGCCGCCAACGAATTGCCAGGACCGTCGACGCCGATTTGCAGGCCGAGCCCCGCCACCACAGGGGATCCAGGCTCATCCGGAGTGTCGCGTGGCTGAGCGGTCTGCTGCCGGCGGCCCTCGCAGCCCAGATCACGGTTTCCAACACCAACGATTCCGGCGCCGGGTCGCTGCGGCAGGCGATTCTGGACGTCCCGGCGGCTGGAACCATCGATTTCAACCCGAGTCTCGCCGGGCAGACAATCTCCCTCGCGAGCGAGCTGATGCTGAACAAGAGCCTGACGATCAACGCCAGCTCGCTCACCAGCGGGATCACCGTTTCTGGCGCGAGCGCTTGCCGGATCGTCCGGGTGGAGCCCGGTCAGACGGTCACCTTGCGAAGCTTGAAACTGGCCAATGGCAACGGCAACGGAGCTTCGGAAAACGGATTCGGTGGGGCGCTCTACAACGCCGGCACCACCACCCTCGACCGCTGCTCATTTCTGGTAAACTCCGCGTTCAACTACGGCGGCGGCGTTTACAACGCCCTCAACGCCGACCTCACCGTCACCGGTACGACCTTCACCGGAAACTCGGCCGGGCTCTACGGCGGGGCGATTTCCAACTCCAGCGTCCTGCTGCTCAACGGCTCCACCTTCAACAGCAACCACGCCGGATTCGAGGGCGGCGGGATCTACAGCGACTTCTCCAGCACGCTGACGATCAACAACTCCACCTTCACCGCCAACAGCGCGGATTTCTTCGGCGGCGCGGTGTTCAACGGCAGCCCTCGGTTCACGCTCAACAGCTCCACACTGGTGGAAAACTCGGCGGTCCGGATCGGCGGCGGCATCTACAACGACTTCTTCGGGACCCCGTCCTCGCAGGTCAGGAACACCATCGTCGCCCTCAACACCTCGCCGGAAGGCGCGAACATCTTCGGCCCGAGGGACGAGTATTTCAACTTCACCAGCGGCGATCCCAAGCTCTCGCCGCTCGGAAATTTCGGCGGTCCTACCAAGACGATGCCGCCGCTGCCGGATTCGCCGGTGATCGATGCGGGAGGCACGACCACCCTGTCCACCGACCAGCGCGGCCAGGCCCGCATTCTGGTGGGCGGACTCGACATCGGAGCCTTTGAGATTCCGTTTTCCGACTACAACCCGACGGGCGTGACGATCTACGCCCGGGTCCCCGTTCTGGACCAGGACGGGGTTTTCGAGATCTCCACCGACCCGGACTTCCTGCCGGATGTGAGCACGTATGCGGGAACGGGCAGCGCCGGATTCTCCGATGGAGCGCGTTGGTCAGCGCAGTTGGGATACCCGTCGGGCGTGGCCCGGGATTCCGAGGGAGCTGTCTTCTTCGCAGACACCGGCAATCACCGGATCCGCATGATCGGTGCGGATGGCCTGGTGGTCACGATCGCAGGCACCGGGGTTTACGGCTTGGCGAACGGCTCCGGCCCGACCGCCCAGTTCGCGTTTCCCTCCGCTCTCGCGGTGGGACCGGATGACAATGTTTATGTCGCGGACACCTACAATCATCGCATCTGCAAGCTGACCCGTCCGGCGATTCCCGGCGGCGCTTGGACGGTGACGAGTCTCGCCGGCACCGGTTTGAGCGGTTTCCTGAACGGCGCCGGATCGGTCGCCCGCTTCAGCTTTCCCTATGGCCTGACACTCGACCCGGACGGCAATGTCTATGTGGCGGACTCGAACAACCACCGCATCCGCAAGGTCGCCCCCGATGGCGCGGTCAGCACCTACGCGGGAACCGGCACGGCGGGTGCGGCGAACGCCACGTCCTCCACCGCGGCGACGTTCAATTCGCCGCAAAGCGTGGCCATCATCGGTGGCAATTTGTTCGTGGCGGACACCTTCAACGATCGGATCCGCAAGATTGTCATGGCTGCGGATGCCTCGTCCCGGACCGTCACCACCTATGCCGGATCGACCGCCGGTTTTGCCGACGGCAACGGAACGGCCGCGAAATTCGACACTCCCTCCGGCCTCGCGGCGGACAGCTCGGGCATCCTCTACGTGGCGGACGAACAGAACCACCGGATCCGCCAGATCACCGCGACCGGCGACGTGTCCACCGTGGCCGGCACCGGTGTTTCAGGACTGGTCAACGGCAAGTCCAACGTCGCCCGCTTCAACGCACCCACCGGTGTGACTGTCGGCCTGGATGGAAACCTGATCATCGCGGACGCCCAGAACCACGAGCTGCGGCGCATCAACATCAAGCCGATCTCCGTGCCCTCCTCGCTCATCGCCGGCAGCGGCAACGCCGACGGTGTGCAAGTCAACAGCGTGCTCGACGTGAACGCCCTCGGGCTGGCTCCCGGCGTGACGTATTATTTCCGCTGGAAATCCAACACCACCGGCAACACCCAGTTGTTAGGCCAGAGTTTCTACCTCTACGACTTCCCGGTGGTGGAGACCAAGCCCGCCACCAACGTCTCGCCGAGTTCCGCCCAACTCAACGCGAACGTCGATCCCAAGAACGGCCGCACGGTGGTCACGCTCGAATACTCGACCGATCCCGGACTGTTGAATCCCTGGCAGGTGAGCACCCTGGCCGGTGCCCCCGCCGGATTTTCCAACCCCTCCGGCGTCGTTGCCAATGCCGCGGGCGACGTGTTTGTGGCGGATCGCCTGAACCACCGGATCCGCAAGGTGACATCCGCGGGAGTGGTCAGCACCTTCGCCGGATCCGGCGTGGCCGGCTTCGCCGATGGCACCGGCACGGCCGCCATGTTTGAGAAGCCCGCGGGCCTCGCCATCGACGGCGGCGGCAACCTTTACGTGGCCGATGAGCAGAACCACCGCATCCGCAAGATCACCCCGGCGGGCGTGGTCAGCACGATCGCCGGCTCCGGCATCGCGGGCTTCCTCGAAGGCACTGCGGCATCCGCCAGATTCCTCTATCCGACCGGCGTGGCCGTGGATGCCGCGGGAGACGTCTATGTCGCGGACTCCGGAAACCATCGCATCCGCAAGCTCTCCGCGATGGATGACCTGGTGACGACACTTGCCGGAACCGGTGTCGCCGGATCCACCGACGGGGAAACCTCGAGCGCGCAGTTTTCCTCGCCGAAGGCCCTCGCTCTCGGCGCGGGAAGCGCCCTGTTAGTGGCGGATTCCGGAAACCACAAGATCCGGGTCATTGATGCCGGAATTGTTAGCACGCTGGCAGGTGATGGGGCCGAAGGATTCGCCGACGGTTTGGGAAGCAGCGCCCAATTTTCCTCGCCGGGTGGCATTGCCCGCGATGCGGACGGTTTCATCTATGTGGCGGATGCCGCGAACCATCGCATCCGCCGCATCACTCCAGATGGCGTGGTGAGCACTCTCGCAGGGTCCGGCATTCCCGGTCAGGTGGATTCACCGGTGTTCGGCCTCCATCCGGCCACCGCCTGCCAGTTCAACCAGCCCGCGGGCATCACGGTGGATGCCGAAGGACGTTTGTTTGTCACCCAGGAAGGACTGCTTCGCAAGATCGCCCGCTCCGCCACCTTGCCGAGCGTGACCGTGAT
>DAISZP010000296.1:0-7260 GCA_036824745.1 Luteolibacter sp. | reverse complement strand
GCAAGTGTTATGGCAATCCCTTCGGCCCGCCGCAGGAAGGCACCGGCAGATATGTGCTCTTCGATGTGCCGCGCACCGAGACCGGCGTGCTCTCGCTCGGCCAGCTCCAACACGCCAAGATATCCGAACTCGTCTGGCATCCTTCCTACGCCATTGGTAACTCCCTCGCCGATCCACGCCTCGGCACCGGCGGAAACAAAGGCCTCAACCGCACCGCCGCCGTCGCCCAGGACTCCAGCGCCAACAAGCTCGGCGGCTTCCACGAGAACCAACTCGGCTGGTCGGCCGATACGAACCGCGCGAAAAACCGCTCCGAGTGGGCCGCCACCGCGCGCACCATCCTCGCCAACCTGCCGGACTCGGACAACCTCGTTTACGATCTCTCCTTCGAGTCAAACCAGGCGCTCTGGGACACCTATTTCCTCTCCAGCGGCACATCATCCGACAAGGCGGCCTTCGCCAGAAACCCCTTCGGGAAACCGCTGCCCAACGCCCGCATGAAACCCGCGCGCCCCACCGTGGACGAGGACGCCGTGGCGGACTTCCACCGCGCCGCATCCGCCCTGCTCGTGGACGGAGCCTTCAATGTGAACTCGACGCGCGTCGAGGCCTGGAAGACCCTGTTAGCCTCCACCCGTGCCTGCGGATATGGCGGAGAGGACAAGGTTCCATTTCCCCGCGTGCTCGATGCCCCGGAAGGCGCGTGGACCGATGAAGCCTCCTCCACCTCCGAGAAAACCTGGGCGGGCTATCGCGAGCTTTCCTCCGATGAGATCGACCGCCTCGCCCGCGCCATCGTCGATGAGGTGAAACTCCGCGGTCCCTTCCTCTCCCTCTCCGATTTCGTCAACCGTCGTCTCTCCGAGGACGAGACCGGCCGCATGGGCGCGCTCGAGGCCGCCATCCGCAAAGCCGGGCTGAACTCATCCCTCGCCGCCGAGTATCCGCTGGATAACAAAACCTCTCTACCGGACTACAAACACCCTGACAACATCTCCGACGCCACCCGCCTCGAGCAGACTCTCAAGCCGGAATCCAAGGCCTGGGGCGCTCCGGCGTGGCTCACCCAGGGCGATCTGCTCCAGGTGCTCGGCCCCGCGCTCAGTGCCCGTTCGGATTCCTTCGTCGTGCGCGCCTATGGCGATGCCGTGGATGCAAAGGGTGCCGTCACCGCCCGCGCCTGGTGCGAGGCCGTCATCCAGCGCATGCCGGATCCGATCCATCCGGACGATTCCGGCATCAATTCCCGCAATGCGGGAGACGAGAAGGATTTTGGACGCCGGCTTGTGATCGCCTCCTTCCGCTGGTTGTCTTCCGAGGAGATCTGATTTTTCCATGATTCGCCGCCTTCTTGTCTGCGCCTTGTTTCCATGCATCAGCGGCTTCTGCCATGCCGAGGAGGAACCGAAACCCGTCCGCCACGCCCGCATCCTGCCCATCGGAGACCTGCCCACCTTCCGCCAGGAAATCCGCGATGGCATCGCCTACGAGCTCGATCCTCCACCCGGCACCATTCCACCGCGGCAGGTGATTCCCGGCACCGGCGAGGAGACGTCCAAAGCCGTTCCCCTGCGCCTCGGCTTCATCACCCCCTTCGTGAAAGTGCCCGGCGGCGAAGGTCCGCTCATGCTCCGCAGGGAAGGGGAAACGGCGGAATCCGTCCCCTGGCTCAGCGTGAAACGCCCGCAGGAAGGGGATTTCCTCATCTACCTCTTCCGCTCTCCCACAGGAAACACTTGGGACCAGCCCGCCGCCCTCGTGGTCCCGGATGGAGCCGCTACTCCCGCAGGCAGCGCCAGAATCACCAACCTCTTTCCCCAAGCCGTGCGCGTGGTCATCGGCACGGAAGGCATCCTGCTGGGGCCGGGAAAAAGTTTCCTGCGCACCCTGAAACCCGGGGCGGAAGTCACCTTCCAAATCCTCATTCCGGACTCCGCCGGCGTGATGAAAGCCTACTACTCCGGCTCCATCACCCAGAACTCCGGCGAACGCGGCCTCGTCACCATCTACCGCGCGGACGGCGAGAAACCCCGCCGCCCCCTCAAGGTCTCCATGCTCCGCGAACCCGTCGTGGAACCGCCGAAGGAGGAGAAGAAGTAAGCGTGCCTCCGGGATGTCCCGGAAAGGAGTCGGAGATCTGAAACCGGGGTAGCGCCCCCAAACCGGGATCCAAAGCGCCCGGTCGTCGGTCCGAATCGCCCGGTCGATGGTCCGAACGGCCCGGTCGATGGTCCGAACGGCCCGGTCGATGGCCCGAACCGCCCGGTCGATGGTCCGAACCGCCCTGTCGATGGCCCGAACCGCCCGGTCGATGGCCCGAACGGCTCGGTCGTCGGTCAGAACGGCGCGGTCGATGGTCCGGACGGCGTGGTCGATGGTCCGGACGGCGCGGTCGATGGCCCGAACGGCGCGGTCGTCGGTCCGAACAGCGTGGTCGAGGGGCCGAACGGCGTGGTCGAAGGTCCGGACAGCGCGGTCGAAGGTCCGGACGGGCTTCGTCACAAGACCGGAGTAGCCTCATTATCAAAACCTTGTGCCAATGGGGCAGGTGTCGGTCCGTGCTCTCAGGGCAGCAGTTTCTCCAGAGCCTCGGGAAACACTCCGCCGAGCTGCACCTCGAAATCCGCCTGATTCTTGAGCCCTTCCAGAACTTTTCCGCGCGCGGCTCCCTCCGGCAGGGAGGCCGCCCAGGCGATGGCCGCGTCTTGATCCGTACGAAACCAGATGCGGGCGATGCTTCCCGCCGCATCGGGAGTGGCGATGGCCGAGCGCTGTTCAAACTCCGCGGCCGCCTTGGCTGGGTTGTCGCGCGCGAGCTCGCTGAAGGCGGTATCCACCGCCTCGCCGCGCCGGTTTTCGGGAACCTTCGCCAGCCAATCCAGCGTGCCCGCCGCGTCCTTTTCCATCCATTTCCCGACCGCCGAGGAAACCAGAGCATCCGGCAGTTGCCGGGAGGAGGGATCCTGCATGTAGCCGCGCAGGGAATCGGAGTCCGCCTTCACCCATGCATCCGCCAGGTTCCAAGCGGTGCGGTTTCCCCACGATGGGTTGGTTTCTCCGGGTTCCATCTGATCCATCCACCAGGTGGCGGCGGCGAGCGGATCTTTCTCGGCCCATGCGGTGGCCACCTCCGCGGCGGCTTGATGCAGCAGGTTTCCGGGCGGCAGGGCCTCGACCATTTTGCGCGCTTGCTCCGGATCGGATGCGAAGAGCTTGGAAACGACCTTGCCGGTGGCCTCCGCCAACGGCGCGGAGCTGAGGTTTTCCTGAGCCCAAGCCAAAGCCCCTGCTGGATCTACCAGAGCTATGGTTTCCACGAGTTCTGGGCCGAGCCGCGCGCGCGCCGCTGGCGGGGCTTCGTTTTGGATCCACTCCATCGCGAGAGCCCGGCCTTCCCGGGATGATCCGCCGAAGGAAGACAGCATGTTTCCCGTGAATTGCTCCAACACATCGTTCTGTTGCTCGCGGGGAAACTTCGCCAGCCACGCGCGGGCCGCGGTGGGATCTTTCGCCAGCCAATCCTGTGCGAACTTCCGGATCAGGACATCGCGCGAAAGGCCATCCGGAAGGGTCTCTAGCAAGGCCGCGCTTTGTTCTCCCGGCTTCGGTGACCAAGTGTATGCCGAAGCGGTGGCTGCGATGAGTTCATCCAGATGATCCCTCACCGCCTTCGCTGCTTTGGGATCATCACTCGCCAATTGATCCAACAGAATCCCGGCGACGGGCCAGAGGTGATAATCTCCGGGATCGAGGCGCGCCACCATGGCGTTCGGATCCCGTGCGAACCAGATTTTCGCGATCTCCTCGCGGAAGCACTGCTTCTCGAAGTCCGAAACCTCCAACTCATCCACCCACTCCCAAGTGCCCTTGGGATCCGCATCTGCCGAGCGCCGGATCGCTTCGGATAGATCGCCCGGCGACATCCGGCCGCTCTGATAGAGTTGGCCGAGTTTCGCCACCGTCATGCGTTCCATCTCGGCAATGTCCGCCGCGCGACGTTGAAGTCCCTTCTCCGATGTGCGTTCCCGGCGTGCGGAAGGATTTGTGTTAGGTTCTTGAACGGTGGACGTCGTTTCCTCCGTCCGCAGGGAGCGACCGATGAAGAAGGCGATAAGGGCGCAGGCCAGTGGAAGGATGGGTTTCACTTCTTGGAAAACGGGTTGGGAACCTTCGCCGCCCGCTCGGGCGGGAGTGAGGAAACATACTTCTGATAGGCCGCGCGGGCGGCCTCGGGATCCCGTTTCTCCCATGTAGCCAGCATCATCAGCCGGGAGTTCTGCTGGAACGTCGGCTCCTGAATGGCCCCCGCCCATTCCCAAGCTCCCGCGGGATCGGATTCCGCCACCCGCATGACCAGTGGCTGTGTGGCAGCATCCCGCTCGGGGCCCATCGGCTGATGGGACAACCATTCGGCAGCGGCGAAGGGATCGTGATAGGCCCAGCCGTCGATGGCACCGGTGTAGGCTTTGTTTCGGGCGTCTTGATCCGTCAGGCTGGCGGCCCAGGCGAGGGCGGCGTTTGGATCGAGTTCGCCCCAGCGGGAAGCCACGGTTTTCGCGGCCATGCTGCGTTCATCGGAAACCGGCAGCCCGCTGAGCATCGGGGCGAAGGTTTCCGGATTGAACGAGGGATTGCCTAACATGGCGGGATTCGATCCCGGGGCGGAGGAGCCGTAGCGGCTGACGGGTTGGTTGAAAACCCCGGCAAGGTCTTCCGCGGGGATGTTTTGGATAGTCCGGATCTGATCGGCGGGGGAGATGTTTCCACCTGTGGCAGTCTGAAGAATGCCGCCTAGCAGTTCCTTGCGCAGATCCGCATCCTTGATGCCGGTCATGAACCGCATGGCCGCCTCTGGTGACTTGCGGAACCATGTGTTGGAAATCGCGGAGAGGGCGTTGCCGCGCGACGAATCATCGGGCTCCGCAAGAATCGAGTTGGCGGCTTCGGATAGTTTATCCGCTGGCAGTCCGGACCAGATTTTCCGCAATACGTTCAAGGGCAGGTTGGACGCGCTGCCCTTGGCGGAAGCCAGCAGACGGTAGGCTTCCAAGGGCGACATCGCACCGTTTTCCAAGGCCTTGCCAACCGCCTTGTCCATCACCTCGATGCCGCCCATTTCGAAGATGCCATCGTCGCCCTTGGTCCCGATGATGAGCTTCATGGCCGCGGCGGGATCGTTTTGCGCGAGTTCGGCGAGAATCTTCGCGCCGGTCTCTTCCCGGTTGCTGAAGGTGAAGGTTTTTGCGTCCAAATCCGCAAACCGTTTCCACGCATCCGCGGGGTTGGTCTTCGCCAACGCGAACAACGCGTTGCGGATGGCCCCCTCCCGGACTTTGGGATCAAGACTCAGCGCCCATTGCCATGCCGCCTCGGGATCCTTCTCCGCGCGGACGGTTGATAGAAGGGAGAAAAGAACGGCGGCGTCTTCGTGTTTTTCCTTCAGTTGTTGGATCGCGATGGCTTCCAGTTCCCCGGCATTTCGCTCGGCGATCAAGCGCCACGCGGGATCGTCCTTGGGCGTCGGTTTTCCCACCCGGCGGAACCAGGACATGAACAAGTCCCGGTCCTCGTACAGCAGCGCCGAGGTGACTGCGATCCTGTCGTTGTCGCCCTCCGGCCCCGCAGGGATGGCGGCCCATGCGGCATCGGAATCCAACATGGCCCACTCGGTGAGGACCCTGCCCCGCAGGAATGCGGATAGATCGCACGGGTTCTTGCGGATCCATTCCAGCGCGGCCGCGGGATCGGTCTCCGCCCAGCGCGCGCAGATCAGGAGCAGGCTTGAGTCGCGCTCGAAGCTACACGGTCTTGCGAGCTCCGCCGCGCAGAGTGTGGAAAGCTCCGATGAGGTTAGAGATGCCAGCTTTCCGGCGAAGCCCACCGCCATCGAGAGCTCCGTTGGTTTCGCGGAAACGCTGGCATCCGGATCCTTCCGGGATGCGGTCTTGCCGGGAAGCGCCCAGCCCAACCATCCGGCGAACGGAACGAACAACCATGGCAGGACCTTCCTCACAAACGGAAGTCAAGCACCCCGCGGCGGCGCGGCTCAAGGCGAAACCTCGCCATCAATCGCCGGCCACGCCGGTGATCGCCGGGTTTTCCGCGAGCGGCTCCTTCTTCGGCCTGCGGTCGAACTTTTTGCCGAACTCCATGAACGGCTTTTCGATGATGCGGTGGACGAGCCAGGCTCCGATGAGGACCAGCGGGATGCCGGCTCCTAACAGGACGAGGAACGCCGGCTTCGCTCCGATGTCCGGCTTGATCCTGAGCAGGGCGGTGAGCAGCAGGATGATGACCGGCCAGTGGACGAGATAGACGGGAAACGAGATTTTCCCGAGCCATTGCAGGGCGGGGTGGAGCAGGGTGCCGCGGACGATTCCTAACAAGCGTGCGAGCGGATCGTTTCCTTTCACGATGATGCAGCCGAAGCCGACGGCCCATGCGGTGAGCGCCACCGGATGCCATCCGGCAATCAGGCCTGTTAGGACGAGCGCCACGGTCCAAATGCTGGTGAGCGGCCGGAACGCAGGGCCTTCGGACAATTTCGCGTAGAGGTGGTAACTGGCGATGCCGATGAGGAAGAGCGGCAGGTTCGACGGCATGAAGGAGAGTTGCGTGTTCTGCCAGGGTTGCGAATAGGTGACGCCGAGCCAGGCGACGGCACCGATGGCTAACAGACCGAGGCTCGAACGCACGCCGCGGGCGATGAACGGAGCAACGAGATAATACTGCCACTCCAAGGTGATGCTCCACGCCGGTGCGAGCAGGGTGCCGTTCGCGCCGGGAAGGTAATCCTTGGTGAGCACGCCGTTGAGAAGCGTTAGGTGCCAGAAGACGTGTTTGGCGAAGGCGGAGTTTTCCCAATCCGAGAACATCCGCAGCCACTCGAAGTAGATGGTTTGTTTCCAGGTGGCCGTCGCGAGGATGGAGGGCACCAGGAAACTCGTGCCGATGCCGAGCGCGAGGCAGAACAGATAGACCGGATAGATCCGGAACACCCGGCCGCGCATGAAGCCGACATAACTCTGGTGCCGGTGGTGGATCAGGAAGGAAATCGCGAAGCCGCTCAGAATGATGAAGGTGGAAACCGCGGGGTCGGCGCTGACGAAGACCTCCCAAGCTCCCGCAAGCCGCCGGGGCAGGGGATTTTCCCAATGTCCGGTCCACGCCAGCATGTGGGAAACGGCGACCCATAGCGCGAGCAGGCCGCGCAGGCCGTCGAGTTCGTCCACGCGGGCAGGCTTGTTCGCGGCGGGGGGG
>DAISZP010000295.1:0-7291 GCA_036824745.1 Luteolibacter sp. | reverse complement strand
TATCCGAAGGGCAGCGCCAACGACAAGAACCCGGAACTCGATCCCGCCAAGCCCGCCACGCTCGCCGCCGGACTGGATCACCCGAACCTCTTCTGGCGTCTCCATGCCCAGCGGCTCATCGTGGAAAACGTCGGCAAGGCCGCCGCGCCGAAACTCCGCGAACTGGTCGGCGCCGGCGGCCGCGCCGCTCCCCACGCGCTGCATGCGCTGCAAATCCTCGGCGAACTCGACGCCGCATCCGTGGGAACCGCCCTCGCCTCCCAAAACCGCGCCCTGCGCCGCGCGGGCATTCTAACAGCCACGCCGGAACAGATCCGCCACGCGCTCATCATCGAAGCCATGATCGACATCCGCCAGCCGCGCGAACTCGCCGAGGCGCTGGTCGGGCTTTCCCGCTTGTCGCAACCGGACCCCGCGGTCGGCCAATACCTCGTCCGCTTGATGAAGGAAAACCGCGGCCCGATCGAAGGCGACATCACGCTCAAGGACGCCTGGCGCATCGCCGCGATCCGCCAGGCGACGAGTGTGGCATCCGCCGTGAAAGAACTGAATTTCGACAGCCCTCTCGTGCAGGAGGCGGTCGCAAAAGCCGGCGGCACCATCAGTTCGCAACCCGCGGAAAAACCACGCCAGCACAAGCCGGATCCCGCCGTGCATGAACGAGGCAAGGCGGTTTACAATCTTTCCTGCATCGCCTGCCACGGCCCCGATGGAAAAGGCGTCGCCGGCGCGTTTCCTCCGCTCGATGGATCCGATTGGCTCACCGGGGATCCGAGTGTTCCCATCCGCATCGTGAAACACGGCCTGCAAGGACCGGTCAAGGTCGGCGGCGCGGAGTTCAACAACCTGATGCCAGCGCTTCCCGACTTCGACGTGCAGAAAACCTCCGACGTGCTCACTTATGTTAGACAATCCTGGTCGAACGACGCTTCACCGGTGACTTCGCAGCAAGTGAAGGAGATCTGGGAAAAACATTCCGCGAGGACGACGCCTTGGACCGCCGCCGAACTCGGCAGATAAGCGGCCTTCCCGGCGAAAATGAATCAATGCCTCGCAGTGATTTTCAAGTCGTCGATCACGATCCGGTTGTCTCCAGCCAGGGGAACTCCCGGGACGACCGCTTGATGCAAGCCACTGCGCCAGGTGAGCGCGATGCTGCCGAGATTGAGCGGCTGTTGCTGGCCCGCGAGAGTTTGTGAAGCCAACTCCTTGTCACCCACCGCCGCCGACCAGGTGTTGGTCCGGAAGTCGAGCCTGACTCTAACAGCATAGGCGCGGCCCCGTTCGAAACTCATTCCCGTTTCCGCCAGGCTGTTGTCGAAACGACGGCTCATGATTTTGCACGTCGAGTTATCGAAATTCAGCCCGCAGAGAAGATTCCCCTGCTGATTGTAGATCACCCACTCGAAAATATTGCGCCCTCCCTTGGTGGAATCCGTCACCATTTGTTTCACATCAATCTCCACGACCGCATTCTTCTCCGGATCCGCGGAGTACGCGATGCCTCGCGCGACCGCGGCAAGCATCTGTGGTTTGTCCGCACCGGAAACTCCGCCGACGAATGCCTGTTGGGACGAGCCCGGAAGCAGCCCTGCCGCGACGCCTTCACCCACGTCCGGCAACTGCCCCTGCCAGCCACCCCGGCGCCATCCGGAGCGGCCGCTGAGAGGTTCTCCAGCGCGGTAACCTTCGCCTGGCTCGAAGCCACAGCGAAAAATGAGCGTTTCCGCCGTGCCGCGGGATCGATGCATGATCGCGGCAATGACCACGCCGAGAATCACGATCAACACCAGCGCCGCAATCCATCGCCGGGCTTGAGTCGGCCTGCGCTCTGTTCCGCCGCTACCCGCGCCACTTCTGTTAGCTTCCGCGCGGCGCGCCTTGCCCGAATCCGCGGGAGCATTCAGGCAGGCACGTCCGGTCTCGCCGACCTCGCAGACTTCCAACGGCTCGTCCACGCCTTGCAGCAGATAGGTGCCGTGGCTGGTCCATGTGAGCGGTCCCAGATCGGCGAGCTCCTGCCCTTTGAGGACCTGCCGCGCGTTGTCAAACGTGGAGCGGGTCATCAGGATCTGATCCCCCTGCCCCAGCGACATGACACGGGCGCAGATGTCCACCTGGATTCCGTAAAGGTCCTTGGGTTTGGAAGATCCCGGCCGCTCCTCGATGATCACCTCGCCGATGTGAATGCCGATGCGGTCTGACAACTCCACTGGACCGTCGTTTGAGGTTTCCCGTAGCCGCGCCTGGAGCAGCAGAGCGAAGCTGACAGCCTCGGACGGCTTGGCGAAAACGATGAAGAACGAATCCCCCGCCGTGCCGATTTCCTCGCTTTCCGGAAACTTCGTTAGAATCCCGCGCACCAGGTCATGATGCTGCTGGATCCGCTCGAAGCCCTTCGTATCCCCCATCGCCTGCTTGAGGCGGGTGGATCCCACCATGTCGGTGAAAACCAGCGTGAGCAGGCCGATGCGGTGCTTGCGCCGGAACTCCTCGACCTTGTCCCTTCGTTCGATGGCGATCTGGGAGTCCATGATGACGGGCCGGGTTGCGGTTTGGATTTGAATCAAACCAGGTTTCTCAGCGAGCCAGCGAGAAGGGCCGCGTAAAGCGCCTTGCAGGAAAGGTGGAGGATCTGGTCGGTTAGAATGCCGAATTTCCCCCTGCCTTTCGCCAGATCGATCACGGCATGCAGGACGAGTTCCACGCAGCCAAGCGTCTTCGAGCCGGTGACCAGCCACACAGCGCCCGCATGGATCAGCGAGTGCGCGCCCAGGGCCACCACCATTTCGTTTCCGCTATCCGCGGTGGCCGGATTCTTCTGCCGCGCGATGTAGTCGCCTTGCAACGGGAAGTCCGCCAGCGCGTGGAACACGGCCAGCGCGAAGAACATCCCTAACGGATCCAGTGGGGATACAAGACTCACGACCGGGGAGAACTCCAGAATTCATGAAGCGATGACTTTTTCTCCGCTGTCGCCAGCTTTTCGTTCATCGCCCGGATGCGGCGGGCCAGCTGCCCGAGCAAGGCCCTCAGAATGCGGTTGCCCACGACGGGATCCGCGACAAGGCAGGCATCCAGATTCTCACGCGAAAGCGTCCATACCACACCCGCGCTGCGAACCACGGCCGACGCGCTCGCCGTCCCGGGATCAAACAAGTTGATCTCCCCCATCGAGTCGCCCGCCTCGAGCGCGGCCAACAGCATGGGGCGATCCAACGACGCCGCGGTGACGATGTGGAGCTTTCCTGTTAGAATGACGTAGAGTGAATCCTGCGCCTCACCCTCGGTGATCAGCGTGTCCCCGTCGGCAGGACGGAGGTATTTTCCGTAGATGGCGAGAAAGGCACGATCATCGGCGGAAAGCTCGGCGAGAAAACCAAGGGCGGGCAGTTCGGCGGGGTCGGAAGCGGGGGAGGACATATGGGATGGTGCGTGTTTTGGAGTGTGGTAAGTCTCGAATCTGGCAAAACCTCCGTGTTTTCCAAGATGTTTTCGTCGCACCCCGAATCGGAGCCGACCGACTCCCTCAAAGAGGAGACGGCAGCAATGCACATTCCCGAAACCTCAGCCCTTTTTCCGCTCCTTGTACCACTTGCGGAAGTCGCCGCCCTTGGACTCGGGCAGCGTGCGCTGGCCGAGCCAGTCCTGGAGCGGCTTGATCGGAGCAACCTGGATGGGAAGGTGGTTCATCGCCTTGGACATCGTCATCGCGGTGCGCCAGAGCGAGGGCGAGGTGGCGAGGGTGGCGAAGGGCAACATCGGAATCGCTGCGGGTGAATGGACGTGCTCGCGTTTCGCCTTGTCGCGCAGGCGCAGAAGCAGATCGGGGATCGGAATGTCCACCGGGCAGACTTCGTTGCAAGCGCCGCAGAGAGAGGAGGCTTTGGGAAGGTCCGCGAGTTCGGGGAAACGATCGCCGAAGAGCAAAGGGGACAGCACCGCGCCGACGGGTCCGCCGTAAGTCGATCGGTAGGCGTGGCCGGAGGCCTGGCGATAGACGGGGCAGACGTTCTGGCAGGCACCGCAGCGAATGCAGCGGAGGATTTCACGGCAGTTGGAAGCGAGCACGTCGCTACGGCCGTTGTCCATGAAGACGACGTGCATGTGTTCGGGGCCGTCCGGCTGGTTGGCGGACTTCGGGCCGTTGATGAACTCCGTGTAAACGGTGAGCTGCTGGCCGGTGGCCGAGCGGCCTAACAAATTCAGGAAAACCGCGAGGTCCTTCTCGCGCGGGATGACTTTCTCGATGCCGACGAGCGCGATGTGGACCGGCACGGGAGCCATGCCAAAGCGTGAGTTTCCTTCGTTGGTCACGAGCAGCATCCGGCCGCTGTCCGCGCAGACGAAGTTCGCGCCGGTGATGCCGGCCTCGGCCTGGAAGTATTTTTCCCGGAGATAGACGCGGGCGCGGCGGGTAATGGTTTCCGGATCGTCGTTGTAATCCGCGGCGATGCCCTCGCGCTGGAAAGTGCGGGCGATCTCGCGGCGGTTCTTGTGGATGATGGGCTTGACGATGTGGGAAGGTTCGTCGTTGTCGAGCTGGACGATGAACTCGCCGAGGTCGGACTCCAGGCACTCGATGCCGTTTTCTATCAGAAACGGGTTGAGGTGGATTTCCTCGGCCGCCATCGACTTCGACTTGGTGAGCCGCGTGACGCCGTGAGAGCGGAGGATGTCGAGGATCGTTTGTTTCGCATCATCGCCGGTGGCGGTGAAGTGGACGTGCGCACCGCGGGAAACCAGCGCCTGCTCGGCCTTGGCGAGGTACTCATCGAGGTGATGCAGCGTGTGGTCCTTGATGGAGGCGGCGAGTTTGCGGAGCGCATCCGGATCCTGATAGTCGTGGTGCAGGACCTTGTAGCGCTTGTCCGTGCCGGAGGACGCGCCATCGATCACCGAGTGCTGCTTCTCGTCGGTGATGGTCCGGGCGTATTGGTCGATGAGTTGGTTGCCGATCATGACGGGAGCGTGTCGCGGAGGATCTGGATGGCGTGCTTGTGGGGGACGGGGCGGCCTTGGTTCGTGGCGAGGCCGGATAGGTGCATGAGGCAGGACATGTCGATGCCGCAGAGCAGGTCGGGTTTCACATCGAGGATATTGTCGAGTTTCAAGGTGCCCATCTGGCCGGAGATGTGCGGGAAGGTGACGGAGAAGGTGCCGCCGAAGCCGCAGCACTGCTCCTGCTGGCCGAAGGGGATGATTTCGGCGTTTCCGATGGTGCCGAGCAACGTCCTAACAGCCTTGCCGGTTTCCGTGCCGCGGCTGTGGCAGGAGCGGTGGAAGGCGATACGCGTCGGTTTGTCGAATTTGCCCGGCCATTCCTTGATCCCGATGCCGTTGAAGATGAAATCGATGATCTCCCAGGTTCTATCAGCCAGCGAGGTGATCGCGGGGTCCGGGTGTTCCTCGAACTGAAGCAGGTTGCCGTGCTTGTTCATCGCGGCGCAGGAACCGGAAGGCACGATCACCGGCAGATCGCCTGCGAAAACCTCGGCGGTGTGTTTGGCAACCTTGCGCGAGGCGGACCAGTCACCGGAGTTGAAGGCCGGCTGTCCGCAGCAGGTCTGGTTTTCCGGATACTCTACCGAATAACCGAGATGCTCCAGCACCTCGACCGTGGCGCGGGCGACATCGTCGTAAAAGGCGTCGCAGAGGCAGGTGCCCATCATGAGCACACGTTTGACGAGCGGGCGGGCGGTGGGATTGGCCATGAGAGAACTGGAAATGAGAGTAATATCCACATCCCCCACGGCAATCCGGAAACCCGAAAACCCGGGATTTAGACGGATTTTCCACTTGGATTAACCCATCCGAAGGACAATATCCTCCATGAACCTCTAGGAAATCCGCTTCTCGGGTCGTGGTGGGAATCCGGCACACCAAAATAATTCAGTGCATGTAACTGGTTGCTGCGGTGCGGAAAGATCCGGAAGCCTGTCGAGGACTTATTCAGGTCCCCAAGTCTGAATGTCCACCCCGCATACCTTTCCGTTCTTGAACCAGACGGTGATTGGCATTGGACAACCCGGTCCATCGAAAAACTCAATTCGATGTGTTCCATCAGGTGTCCGGAGGAGCTCACCTGACGGAGAATAGGGGCGACGGCACAGGTCGATGATCTCGGGAGGCGTCATCGCGGAGGTGATGCCATAGGGATAGAGGGAACCGACTTCGACGGGAGGAAGGCGGCGGTCCTGCGAGCCGATGCGAATCAGTTTGACGTAGCCTTTTTCCTCGAAGCGGCCCGCGAGCCGATTGAGTTCCACCTGGATCTCGACCGGTTTGCCGCCGGCGTGGTTGTTAGGGTTTCCCGCCCGCCAGTCCATGCCGAGGCCGGAGAAAACACTGCGGACGCGGCGCTTGTTGAGCGGCTGGCCGATGATTTCCAGAAGACCCGCCCCATTGACGGGCGGAGTGGGGCGGTTGATGAAAAAAATCGTTAGAAAGGCACAGATTCCGGCGATGATCAGTGTCCCCAATACCGCTCGCAATGAAGCGGGGACGGCTGATTTAAGACCGTTCGTCATGGATGCCCGATACGGACCATCTGGACGAATCCTAGCGGATTACGCGGCACTGGACTGGGACGGATCATCCCAGCCACAGCGGTTAGAGCGGCAGATCGTAGCTGCGTCCACCGAGGCCTTCGTACCAGCGGAGGTAGGCGAGGTTGACCATGGAGTAGCCGCCGGGGGTGGGATAGTTGCCGGTGAAATACCAGTCTCCGCTGTCGCCTTTAATGGAGGCGTGGAGGTTTTCGATGGTCTGGAAGATGACTTCCACTTCACCGTCCCACTCGATGTTTTCCGGATAGACCATGCGGGATATCTCGGCGGAGACTTCCTCGTCGGTGAAATCCTGATAGACACGCTGGACGATGTTGCGGCGCTCGGCGACGGGCTTTTGGAGCTCGGCCTTGCAGTCGTCGTAGATCTTGTCGAGCAGAGCCTGGCGGCCGGCGCGGCGGTGGAGGGCGACGGCGGCCTGGAAGGCGATGAATTTGCCGAGTTCGGACATGTCGATGCCGTAGCAGTCCGGGTAGCGGATCTGCGGGGCGGTGGAGCAGATGACGATTTTCGCCGGCTTGGTGCGGGCGAGGATTTTCAAGATGGACTGCTTGAGGGTGGTGCCGCGGACGATGGAGTCGTCGAGGGCCACGAGGTAGTCGCCGGGTTTCACGACGCCGTAGGTGATGTCGTAAACGTGGGAGACAAGTTGATCGCGCCCTTTTTCCTGGGTGATGAAGGTGCGCATTTTGATGTCCTTGTGGGCGACTTTTTCGCCGACG
>DAISZP010000294.1:0-7307 GCA_036824745.1 Luteolibacter sp. | reverse complement strand
GAGGAAACGCGCGGCCGCTTATTCCCGGAAACTCAAGCCGGCTGGAACTCGATCTCCTTCGCGTCCTTCCACAAATCCTCCAGCCCGTAGTAGTCCCGCAGCTCCTGATGCATCACGTGCACCATCACATCGATGAAATCCAGCACCACCCAGCGGGTGTCCGCCTTGCCCTCGGCGTGGACGGGTCTCATGCCGTGCTCGTCCTCCACCTTTCCCGCCACATCGCGCAGGATCGCCCGGAGCTGGGGCATCGAGCTTCCGGAGCAGACGACCATGTAGTCCGTGAGGTTGGAAACTCCGCGCATGTCCCAGATGCGGATGTGTTCCGCCTTCGTCTCGTCCGCCGCCTTCGCGCAGGCTCGTGCCAGTTCCAGTCCAGTGATCGCCATGATGATTTCCCCTCGGGGGGCGGCACCATAGGGCAAGTTTCACGAGGCACCAACCGAAAATGCGGGGTTTCCGCCCGCCTCCGTTCTTGCGCGACCCGCGGCGTCCCGCTACATCCCGCGCCGCCATGGCCGCCATCAACTCGAATTTCCTCAAGCTCAAAGCCGGATACCTGTTTCCTGAGATCGCCCGCCGCGTGAAAGCCTACAGCGAGGCGAACCCGGAAAAAGCCGCGCGCATCATCCGCTGCGGCATCGGCGACGTGACCGAGCCGCTGCCCTACGCCGTCGTCAAGGCGATGCATGAGGCGGTTGATGAGCTTTCAGTGCGCGAGAGCTTCCGCGGATACGGCCCGGAGCAGGGATACGAGTTCCTCCGCCAGGCGATCGTGGACCACCAGTTCACCGGGCTCGGCATCTCCGCCGACGAGGTGTTCATTTCCGACGGCTCGAAGTGCGACGCGGGCAACATCCTCGACATCTTCGGCAAGGGAAACGTCATCGCCATCACCAACCCCGTCTATCCGGTTTACGTCGATACCAACGTGATGGCCGGAAACACCGGCGAGGCCGATGAAACCGGAGCCTACGCGGGCATCGTTTACCTCGAATGCAATGCGGCTAACAACTTTGTCGCGGACGTTCCGAACCAAAAGGTGGACATCATCTACCTCTGCTTCCCGAACAACCCGACCGGCGCCGTGGCCACCCGCCCGCAGCTCGAAGCCTGGGTGAAGTACGCGAAGGAAAACGACGCCATCATCCTCTTCGATGCCGCCTACGAGGCCTACATCCAGGATCCCGCCATTCCGCGCTCCATCTTCGAGATCGAAGGCGCGCGCGATTGCGCCATCGAGTTCCGCTCGTTCTCCAAGAACGGTGGTTTCACCGGCGTGCGTTGCGGGTTCATCGTCATTCCGAAAAATCTAACGGGCACCGCCGATGACGGCAGCCGAGTTTCATTCCACCAACTCTGGGGCCGCCGCCACAGCACCAAGTTCAACGGCGCGTCCTATCCGGTCCAGCGCGGTGCCGCCGCGCTCTTCACGGACGAAGGCAAGGCCGAGGTCCAGGCGCTCATCACGCACTACATGGGCAATGCCAAACTCCTCCGCGAAGCAGCCGCCGCCGCTGGACTCCCGGTTTTCGGCGGAGAAAACGCGCCTTACGTCTGGGTCGGCTGCCCCGCCGGTCTCACTTCATGGGACATGTTCGACAAGATGTTGGGCGAGGCCCAGGTCGTCATCACCCCAGGCTCCGGATTCGGCTCCGCGGGTGAAGGCTACTTCCGCATCTCCGCCTTCAACTCGCGCGCGAACGTCGAGGAGGTTTGCCGCAGGCTGAAGGTGCTGGTTGCTTGAGTTTCATGACGTGTATTCCGGAGTTCCTCCGGATCTGACCCACGCGACGAATCCCTTGCCGGATCGGACTTCCACAGTCCATCATCCCCCGTCGATTGTTTGTCATGGATCCTGCTGAATTCCGCCTGAAGACCCGCTTTGTAGTGAAGCTGGGACGCGCGCTTCACGAATGTGGAACGACCAGCCAGAGCGTCGAACGCCACCTGACAAACGTCACCCGCATGCTCGGTTTCAACGGCAGCTTCCTTGTCAGTCCGACGACTTTCACCTGCGCGTTCTGGGAAGAGGACGAGCTCGACCAGTTCATCCACATCGAGCGGGTGGAACCAGCGGACTACAACCTCGGCAGACTTTGGGAAATCGACCGACTGGTGGAAAACATCGCCGAGGGCCGCACCCGCTTCGAAGACGGCATCGAACAACTCGATCGCGTCATCGCCGCGCCGCGGAACTACTCAGGCTGGGCCAACGCCTTGTCATGGTCCTTGATCGGCGGATCCTTTTCCGCGCTTCTATCAGCCGCTTCGCTGGATTGCATCGTGGCCACGGT
This sequence comes from Luteolibacter sp., assembly GCA_036824745.1. Taxonomy (GTDB): domain Bacteria; phylum Verrucomicrobiota; class Verrucomicrobiia; order Verrucomicrobiales; family Akkermansiaceae; genus Luteolibacter. Next base: position 5,010 of record DAISZP010000294.1, on the reverse strand, counting down.
GCTTTCGCTGATTCTGTATGGGATCACGATCTTCGGGTCACGACACGCCGGGTGGCGGCCGGTGGTCACGATTCTCGCGCCTTTCGTGTCAGGCGTGCTCGCCAGCGGCTTGGCCGCGTTAGGTATCGCCATCAACGTGCCCTTCGTCATACTCTCCTCCATCATCATCTTCATCCCCGGCCTCGCGCTCACCGTGGCGTTGACGGAGATTTCCGTCGGCCAGTTGATCTCGGGCAGTTCCCGTTTGGTCGATGCCCTGATGCTGTTGGTAAAACTGTTCTTCGGCGCGATCAGCGGCATGGCGGTGGGAAACTTCCTGTTCCACGGAAACGGAGTCGCCGGAATCACCCTGCCATCGCTTCCGTTCTGGAAAACATGGCCCGCGATCGCAGGACTTTCACTCGCGCTGGCCATCGCTTTCAATATTCCAGCCCGCAAGTTCGCATGGGGATTGGTTTCCGCGCTGATCGCCTTCGGAGCCTCCAGCCTCGGCGAGGCATGGTTCAGCATGTATGCGGGGATGTTCATCGGAGCCCTTGCAGTCGGATTGTTCAGCAACCTCTACAGCCGGACCACGCGCGGCCCCGGCTCGATCCTGATGACGCAGGGCATCGTTCTGCTAGTCCCGGGCAGCAAGACCTACATGATCCTCAACCAATGGGTTTCCGGTGAAAACATCCTGCCCGGTGCGAATGGCGGCAATCAGGCGCTGATGGTCTTTATCTCACTCATCGCGGGGTTGTTGTTTTCCAACGCACTGTTGCCACCTCAGAAATCGCTCTAGCCAATTTCAAACCAACGCCAGCGGGCCGCCATCGCAGAATTGTTGCTGCCCGAAGACCGGGATGTGGTGGCCGAAGGCGTGGGCGACGGAAAGCCACAGGCGGTTGTGCGGCACGTTCTCGAACTGCATGGCCTGGCCGGTCTTGAAACCAAGTCCGCCGCCTAACAGGACAAACGGGATGTTGTCGAGCGAGTGGCTGTTGCCTTTGCCGAGCTCGTTGGTCCAGACGATGGTGGTGTGGTCGAGCATGCTGCCTTGGCCACCGGGCTCGGGGATGGCTTCGAGCTTTTTCGCGAGGGAGGCGATTTGTTCGGCGAGCCAAACGTTGATTTTCACGAGTTTCTCCTGCGCGTCGGCGTTGGTGTCCGGTTCGTGCGAGAGGTGATGGTGGTCGTCGTTCACGTCGAGCCAGCGCATGCGCGCCTGGCCGACGCTGTTGGTGTATTGCAGCGTGGCGACGCGGGCCATGCCGTTGGCGAAGGCGTTCACCAACAAATCCGCCTGCATCGCGCTGATCTTCGGAATGCCGTCGTTGTCGAGCGCCACACCCGCTTCCAGCGCGGGCGGAGGAAAGATCAGGTTCTGAGTGCCGCCACTTTGCAGGTCCTTCTCCATCTCGCGGACGAAGGTGACGTGTTTCTCCAACAAATCCTTCTCCTCGCGATCCACGTGGGCGGCGATGGAACGGAGATCGTCACGCACTTCATCGAGCACGCTGCCGAGGATCTCGCGGTCCTTCATGCCGCCGTAGAGCTTGTCGAAAAGCGCGTAAGGATCGCTGAGCGGCGCGAGCGGCTGGTTCGGCCCGGCGTAGGACTCGCGCGTCCACGGGTCCGCCCTGTTAGGCACGGCGACGCCGAGTTCCAGCGAGCCGAAACGCGTGGCGGTTTCCGGACGTGCCTGGAGGAAGTTGCGAAGCTCCTGATCGATGGAAATGTTGCGCGCCCAGCCAGCGGGCTTGTCGCTGCCGCCCTGGATGTTTCCGGGAAGCAACTCATCCGCGGTGAGCAGGCAGCTGATGCCGCGCATGTGGCCGTCGCCATCGCCGCGGATCTTGTTGCTCACGCCCTTGAGCGTCATGAGGCGGTTCTTGAACGGCTCCAGCGGTGCGAGGATGCGCTTGAGTTGGAATTCCGGTCCCACCTGGTCCGGCCAGAACTCGGGCGGGATGGTGCCGTTCGGCGTGAAGACGAAGATGATGCGCTGCATCTTCGCCCCGGCCGAACTTTGAGCGAACGATGGCAGCGCGGGTAGAAAAGGCAGCGCGGCGACGGAGAGGCCGAGCTTGCTAAGAAATTGACGGCGGGTGCTTGTGTTCATCGGCTTGCCTGGTCCGGCCCGGGCATGCCGCGCAGGGCGGCCAGGGCGTTGATTTCAACGAGGAGTTCCCGCACGTTCTGACCGGATGCGGTGAACGCGGCATCAAGCCGGTTCACCGTGTCATGGCCATAAACCGCGGGGTTTTGTTTGAGCGCGTATTGGAAAATCTGGCGGATGAACCCGCGACGCGCGCCCGCGGATTCGGCCGCGTGGTTCGCGAGATCGCGGGGGCCGCGCAGACGAAGGGTTTCACCTTCCAGTGTCTGATAGTCCGCCTCCGGATCGATCTTCCGTTCGCCCTCGGTGGTGCGGTAGCGGCCCACGGCGTCGAAGTTCTCCAAGGTAAACCCGAGCGGGTTGATCGTCTCGTGGCAGGTCATGCAGGCCTTGTTGCGCGTCATTTCGGAAACCTTCTCGCGCATGGTCATCTTGGGATCGAACTTGTGGTTCTCGAACGCGATGGCCTCCGGCGGCGGCTTGAGGATCCCGCCTAACAGGTTGCGCGTGGCGAACACGCCGCGGTGGATCGGCGAGGTGGTGTCAGGATGCGCGAGTTTGGCGAGCAGATAGGGATGGGTCATCACGCCGGCGCGCTGCGCGGGATCACACTTCACCGGTTGGAAGCCGCCGCTTTCCGGAACTGGCATGCCGTAGAACTTCGCGAGCCGTTCGTTGAACAGCAGGTAATCGGCGAGGATGAGCTCGCGGTAGTCCGATTTTTCGCTCCACACCACGCGCTCGACAAACCCTTCCAACGAACGCCGGAGATCGGCCACCAGCGCCGCGTCGAATCCGGGAAAATCCTTTGGATCCTTCCGCAAGTCGCCATCGGCATCAAGCTTGAGCCAGCGTTGGAAGAACTCGTTCGCCTTCGCCTTCGCACGGGGATCGGCGATCATGCGCCGGGCCTGCGCCTCCACCTGCTCCGGCGTGCGGAGGTGGCCGGTCTTGGCGGCGTCTAACAAACCTTGGTCCGGCAGCGAGTCCCATGTGCCGAGTGCCAGGCGCGACGCCACGTTGAAGTCGTCGTTTTCCCTGCCGAGTTCCGGATAGAGGAAACGCGGTGATTTCAGAATCAGGATCACCGCGCGTTTCACTCCTTGTTCCGGCGGGACGTCCGCGAAGGGTTTCTCGACGTAAAGTTGCCGGGTTTCATCCGTCAGCGGACGGCGGAATGCACGCGTGGCGAAGGTGGTGACGAATTCCCTCAGCTTGTTAGGCCGCTCCGGATCGTCGTTTTTCACGCCGCTCAGGTGCGGCAGGCGGCTGAGAACTTGATTGGAAACCTCGATGGCCGCCTTGGTGGTGGCTTCGTGCCAATCCTTCGAAACTCCCGTGCCGCGTTCGTAGCCCTCGCTCGCATCATCCGCGGGGAAGTCCGTGCTCACCACGGCGACGCGCACCGCGCGGGACGGCGAAAGGTACGGCGCGGCCAGTACTTCCCATTCGCCCCGCGGCGGCTTCCACTCGACCCGCAGCAGGCCGCGCTTGTCGAGGTATTTGAAGTAATCAAGCCGCAGCGGATAGGCCCGCCCTCCTAACAGGAAGACACGCGCCTTGGTTTCCCGGACCTCGGCGCCGGAGCTGACCCAGGCGTCGATGAACGCGGGCTGGCGTTTCGCGCCGCTGTCGTCGCGGAAATTGCCGTCGCCCTCCTGTTGGTCGCCATTGAGGTAGAGCCGGGCGCCGTTCGGGGTGACGAGCTTGAACTCATACCAGCCCGTGGCCGGAGCGAGCAGCGATCCGTCCCAGGCGATCGAGTATTGGTCCGCCTTCATGCCCTCGGCCGGCGGGCCCTCGGCGAAATCGAATGCAAGTTCGCGGTCCTCTCGGTCGAAGGCCTTGCGCGCCTTCTTGTTCATCCCGTCCGAATCGAAGTATTGCGCCTTGAGCCCCGTGCCCTCGCCGGGGGCGGTGGGTTTTCCGAAACTTCCTAACAAATCCGCCACGGATTCGCGGAACTGGCGGTTCGTCAGTCTCGCGAAGGCGGCCTTCGGCGGCGGCGAGTGTTTTGCCCGCGCTTCCGCCGAATAAAACGCGCCGTGGATGTATTCCGCGACCCGTTTCGATTCCTCGGCGTCCAACAGATCCGGATCATCCTCGGGCATCTTGCGGTCGATGTAGCGGGCGAGCGATGCGAGGTTTCGTTCGCCTTGGAGCGGTTCGTCCACCTCATCCGGATCGCCCTCGCCGTTCTTGCCGTGGCAGGACGCGCAGTGTTTCGCGTAGATGGCCTCGCCGGAAAGCAGCGCGTCCTGGGCGGGTAGAAAACCCGTCAGCGGCAGGATCAGAAGCCAATGCAAACGTTTCACGGACCCATTCCATACGCGGCGCGGTGCTCGGGTTTTCACAGGAAAATTCCGCCATCTCCGCCGGGGCCGCCGGAATTCCGCCTTGTCGGGAAGCTCCGTTAAAGCGACTCTGCCAGCCTGATATGGCCGCTCCGCAGAACATCATCGCGCTGGTTTACGATTACGATCAAACGCTCAGTCCCCGCTACATGCAGGACGACGTGTTGTTTCCCGAGTTCGGGATCGATCCGGCGCAGTTCTGGAAGAAGTGCAACACGCTCGTCACCGAGCAACGCTGGGACGGCGAGCTGGCCTACATGAAATGCCTGCTCGACTACCTCGGCATGGACAACGTGAGCAACGCCAAGCTGACCGAATTGGGCAAGGGATTGCGTTTTTTCCCGGGACTGCCGGAGCTGTTCGAGGCGCTTCCGAAAGCCTGCCTCGGTCCGGAGCACGAACTGGCGGGCATCAAGGTGGAGCACTACATCATTTCGTCCGGACTGAAGGCCTTGTTAGAAGGCTCGCGCCTTGAACCGCATGTGAAGGCGATGTTCGGCTGCGAGTTCGGCGAGGATCAGGAAGGCCGCATCAGTTTCCCCAAGCGTGTCATCT
>DAISZP010000293.1:0-7310 GCA_036824745.1 Luteolibacter sp. | reverse complement strand
GAAGCATGCCTCGAACGCCAGCAGCAGGCCCCAGTAGAATCCGTTGTGGTATCGCAGGATCTCCGCCAGCGCGGGGATGCCGCGCAGGGTTGCTCCGTCACGCTCCCATTTGATGGCTCGCGCGCCGGGGGCGGGGTTCCATGCACACGTGTCGTTTCCATCCAGAGCGTTAAGCGCCCGGGCGAACCTGCCGGATGCAGTGACCTGCGCCTTCGATTCGGGCCAGGTGAGAAACACGAGATAAACCACGCCGAGCGACTGGATGAAATGGCCGAACGTATCTCCGAACATGAAGATGAAGGTCGCCAGATGAAATCCGATGCCCAGCCACAATGCCTTCGACCACCAGCGCGGATTCATTAGGCCGACCATGACGAGGAACTCGCTCGCGATCGTGCTCCACGACATGAAAACCGAGAGCCAACCGTTTGGAAACCATGCAGACATTTTCATGTAGATCGGATGTTGGAGGTTGGCGTGCGTCCAATACTCGAAGAAGCGCCCGTTCAACCAGTCCGGATCGAGCTGTTTGTTGAGCCAGGCGCCCAGATAGACGACCACCATCTGCCACCGGATCAACCATGGCTCCTGCCCCGCGGGCTGGAGTCCGGCCAGCAGCAGTGCCGCGCCGCAGACGACCATGTGGTTGCGGAAGTCCACCTGCGCCTGCACGTTGATCAACAACACCTCGAGTCCCAGCACCACGGAAGCCGCGCGGACGTGGCGGTTGGTCATGAGCAGGAACCCGGCGATGAGAAACACGGAAGTCAACAGCCAGCCGTATCCCGGAATCCTTGCTAACAGATCAAGCGCCGGGATGAACGGCAGGAACGGATCGTGGAAATAATGGTCGATGCGTTCGATGCAGAGCATCACGAAGGTCATCTTGGCGACGAGCAGGGTTTGCGGCTTCATGGCCGTCCCCGTGTCCCGCCAGGGTGCGTGGATGGACGGGAGTTCAATCATGGCGCGGCCATTTCCACGTTTGCTCCGGTCGGCCGTTCACGGTGTAGCGGATGGTGACATCGGCGTGATCGCCGCGGCCACGGGTTTCCTCGTAACGCCTGACGATCGAGAGCACGTTCGCCGCCGCGCGTTGATCCCATGCGTCCGGCTGGATGCGGTATCGATACCACGTTTCGTGCGGATCAAGCCGCCTGCCGTCGATCAAGACTTCGATCGTGTAGCGGGTGCATTGATCGAAGGGCGCCCAGCAGAAATACCGCTCGGGGATGAACCTCGCGAGCAGGATCAGGCCGAGCTGGAGGACCAGAAACCCGATCCCCGCCCACCATGCGAAGCGATCGATGGCGGGTGTTCGAGAGGGGATTAGAGTGTTTTCAGCGGCTTCCATGCGCTCGTTCCAGTCCATCAGCGGAGATCGTGACTTGTCGAGAACCAAGCGGTGTTTGCCCCTTCGCGGGAGTGGTTGGGAACCATTGCCGGAAAATTTCCCTTGCGCCCGGGTCATATTGCGACTATGAAAGTAACCGTAATGCCGACCAACACCCAGTTCTCGATCGCGGTCCACCCGCTCGCCGGCCTTGGTTGCCTGCCAGAGCGGGAGGCGACCTCGTCGCAACTGGCCCTGAGCGTGAACACCAGCCCGAGTTTCCTGCGCCGCACGCTCGCCAAGCTTTCCAAGGCCGGCTTGATCGAAACGACGACCGGCAAGTCCGGAGCCTGCCGGCTGGCGCGTCCAGCCAAGGACATCACACTTCTCGACATCTACCGCGCGGTCGAAGCGCCACCGGCTTTCGCCATCCATCATTACGAAGCGCAGAAACAATGCTACGTGAGCTGTAACATCAGGGCGGCCCTCGAATACGCGCTTTCCAAACCTCAACAAGCCCTTGAAGCCAACCTCGCCGAGATCCAACTGGCCCAGATCATCCGTAAATTGAAATCCTGAGTTTTTTTTGCCTGTAACTGTTACCAACAAAGTAACCAAAACAACAACCCCAATACCACCACATCATGAGCACATCATCGAAACTCGCGGGCAAGACCGCGCTTGTCACCGGAGCCTCCAAGGGCATCGGAGCCGCCATCGCCAAACAACTCGCCGCTGAAGGCGCGTCGGTCGCCGTCAACTATGCCTCGGACGAATCCGGTGCCGGCCGGGTCGTCGCTGAGATCGAAGCCGTCGGCGGAAAGGCCGTCGCCATTCACGGCAATGTCGCCGATCCCTCACACATCCAGCGTCTGGTGGATGAAACCGTGAAGGCATTCGGAAAAATCGACATTCTGGTCAACAACGCCGGTGTCTATCAGTTCGCCGCGCTGGAGGAAATCACGCCTGAGCACTTCCACCGCCAGTTTGACATCAATGTCCTCGGTTTGTTGCTCGCCACGCAGGCCGCGGTGAAACATTTCCCTGAGCAGGGCGGCAGCGTCATCAACATCAGCTCGGTGGTGAGCACGCTCGGTTTCCCCGGAGCCTCGGTGTATTCCGCGACGAAGGGGGCTGTGGACTCCGCCACACGCGCGCTGGCCAAGGAGTTGGGCTCCCGCGGCATCCGCGTGAATACCATCAATCCCGGCATGGTGAGCACCGAAGGAACGGCGACCGCCGGAATCCAAGGAAGCGACATGGAAAAAGCGACCGCTGCGGCCACTCCGCTCGGCCGCATCGGCGTGCCTCAGGATATCGCTACAGCGGTCGTGTTCCTTGCCTCGTCCGATTCGTCGTGGATCACCGGCGAGTCGTTCTTCATCAGCGGCGGATACCGCTGAAAATCCAATCTAACATCATCATGAAAGCCATCCCACTCACTCAGGAAACCTTTGATGCCACTCTTGCCTCGACCGATCTGCCGGTGCTGGTCGATTTCTGGGCGGAGTGGTGCGGCCCCTGCCAGCAGCTCGGCCCGATCGTCGATCAACTCGCCGCCGAACAAGACGGCAAGGCGGTCGTCGCCAAAGTCGATGTGGATGCCGCGCCGGATCTCGCCCGGCGTTTCAACATCCGCTCGATTCCGACTCTGTTGATCTTCAAGAACAACGAAGCCGTCGGTCTGCTGCGTGGCGTGCAACCGAAGTCCGCGCTTGCGGATGCCCTTGCCGCCGCGTGATGAACGCATCGTCCGTTCCGGGTTCCGGCCCGGAGCGGATTTCAACAATCGATCCAATACCGCTGGATCGCCTCGTCGCGGCCGTCGACCGTCACTTCGTTTTCCAGAACGCCGCGGTTGTTGCGGATCGCGCGTGCGGAGGCGGTGTTCGATTTCACACAAGTCAGCAGGACCCGTGAAATTCCGTGTTCCCTCGCTTTGATGAGGGTTTCGGCGATCAGCCGTGTTCCCAAACCAAGTTTTCTGCGAGACGGCCGTACGCCGATGCCGATATGGCCACCGTTCTGCAGCAGTGATTCGTTCAGGCGGAGTCTGAGGTTCGATACACCGACCACCTCGCGATCCTCCGCGACGAGCCAGAAGGTTTGGTGGGGAACAAAGCCTTCCGAAATGCCGATGCCCTTCGCGCAGTTTTGCAGGCGCAGCAGGAACGCTTCGGGATCCCGTGTCGGGATGCGCATGACGAAGGGCACGAGTGTTTCACCGGCGCTTTGAAACTCGGTCACCATGGAACGATAGGAATCGATCCATTTCAAATCGGGCTCTTCAAGTCGCAGCGTCATGGGGTGTCTGGCAGACATCCTTCATTTCACGCCGTCGCTCAAGATGGAAATCGATCGTTGGTTAGAAAAGACAACGGTCGTGCATCCGGTTGAGCGAGGAAATCGCCAGCGGGAAGGTCTCAGACAGAAGTCCTAACAGTTCGCGGGCGGAACCGTCGATTCCCGACTGGCCGGATGCGCGCCGGTATGCCTGGCGGCCGAAGGATTCGTAAAATTCGCGACCGGGAGCGCCATGGCGTTCCGCGCGATGTTCGATGAACTCGGGGAACATGCCGGTGAGGATCAGGAATTGATTTCCCGCGGCCACTTCGAGATGGAAGCGGAGCATGCCGTGGGTCGATTGGATGGCGGACACGAAATCCACCGCATGCGTCACCCATGCCGGCATGGCTCCGGAGCGAGGATCCGGACGATGATCAAGTTTTTCCACCAACACTCCCGCGACGTAATCGGCGAGCTCCGGGAGTTCGATGCCACCATCGAGGAAAGCGTGCCGGACGAGCACGTAAAAATACAACGAGGCCGAAACCGGAAGCGTTACCGGGCTTTCCAGCAGCGCACGATGGATTTCCCTGGAGTCGAGGATCGAGGTGACCGCTTCGGGGTCTGTCCAAAGCCGTTGGATGGCTTGGGATTCGCTTGGGAACAATGATTCGAGGAACGCAAGATCCGAGCGGGTGATCCCCGCGCGGGCAGAGGCCAATCGGTGCATCATGGACCGGAACCTAGCACACTTCATGCCACCGGCGCAACCCCGCGATGGCGGGACTATCAGGTGGACGTCGCCGGTGGATCGGCTACATTCGGCACGTGAGCGAGGAGTTCATCGTGTCAGGAAAGATGAGGTTTATTCGCTTCTTCAGGATTGGAGTGGTCGTTGCAATCCTGTTGGCGAGCATTCTTGCGGCAATGATCGTTCTGCAAACGGACTCAAGACCTACTTTGTATCACCATGCGGATGGCCGTTTCACCCTGAATTCCAAATATGGGCGTTCGGTGTCGGAAGCCGAAGTCAAAGATTATCTCACACAATTCATGCTCGGCAAAATGGGAAGGATGCGGCTTGTGGTCTCCGACTCCACAACGCTTTCGGATCTCTGGCCGATGCTCAACGTAACCAGTGAAAGAGGAGTGTGGTGTTATCTCCTGGAGGTGGATGGCCGGGGGTTTTCATTCAGTCTCCCTGGGTGTGGTAATGAACGCGATCACGAATCCGACTGCCCGGAGATCGTCGACTTGAGCGATGGGCATTTGTCCCTCGAGAAGGGGGATCCAAAGTTTGATGTCGTCCTACTGGCTTCAATGAAGATCCAATGCAAGAAGCTGATCGATGTCACTTCAGCGCATAGCTGGAAGGGCAAGTCTCTTGTGGTTGTTGCCAAATACCCTACGACCCCATCACCAGGATTTTGGCTGTATCATGGTCGTGATGGCGAAGCGTGGATGGGGGACTTCAAAAGTGTTCACGTCGGATTTTTCGAACGATACGTCGAACCTCGGTGGGAGTATCTGAGGGCTTGGTTTTAGTCCGAGCTGTCGGACGGTCATTTGAATGGACGCCACCGCCGGATCGCCTACATTCCAAGCATGAACGAAGCTGCCGCCGCTCCGAAACGAAAGCCATGGTTCCGGATCATCCTGATCGTGCTGTTGGTAATCGTGTTGGCGCTGGTGGGTTTCTGGTGGTGGCACAACCGGCCGATCCAGCCGGTGGTCCTCACGCCACAGGAAAAGGAGATCGTGGCCGAGAAAGTGGAATCGATCCAGAAACCGGCGGAGCCGAAGTATGAGAAGGGCAAGAAGGAGATTGTCCTCACCGAGCGCGAGCTCAACGGCTTGCTCAACGAGAACACCGCCCTTGGAAAGACGGTTAGCTTTGAATTGGCGACCGACGCCGTTCATGCCCGCGTCGAAACGGATCTCGACAAGGATCTACCGTTCATCGGTGGCAGACATCTCAAGGCCCGCGCGCGTTTCCTCGTGAAGGGGGAAACCGGAAAGCCCGCGTTTGTGTTGGACGATCTCACGGTTTGGGGAGTTTCGCTGCCGAACGATTGGCTGGGCGGCATGAAAGGGCATGATCTGTTAGGCGAGGTCCTCGGCATGAAGGACGGCCACATCGCCGGCGTGGAGGAATTCAAGATCGAGCCGGGGCAGTTGTTGATTCGGTTGAAGGAGTAAGGAGGGGGCTGGTCTCCAGCCCCAAACAGGGTGGACGAGACGTCCACCCTCCTTACTTCATCCCCGCCTTGAGGAAGCCGAGGGCGAAGGCCATGCCGGCGTGCCAGGGGGCGGCGCAGCTCATGGCGGGGGCGTGGTCGGGAATGATGACACCCTGGAAATCGTGTTTCTTGAGGATTTTCAAGACGCGCAGCACATCCACCTCGCCGTCGTCGATGAAGGTTTCCTTGTAGTGGGGCACCTTGTCGCGGACGTTGCGAAGATGGACGTAGGCGAGGCGTTTGGTCGCCGCGTATTGTTCGACCACTTCGTGGATCTCGCCCTCGGTCATCTCGGCCAGCGAGCCGACGCAGAACTCCAGTTGGTTGGACGGGCTTGGTTTCAGATCGAGCAGTTTCTGATAGAGCGACGGTTGATGGACGAGCCGCGGCTGCGAGCGGATGAAAGGCATGGGCGGATCGTCCGGGTGGGCGGCGAGGATCACTCCGGCTTCCTCGGCGACGGGAACCAGCGCGTCGAGGAAGTCCTTGAGGCGTTGCCAGAGCTGCTCATGGGTGGCGGAGGGGATGGTTCCGGGCTCCGCGTCCGGATCGTAGATCATGTTCCACACCATTCCGTTAGGGATGGGTGTGTCGAGCGGTCCCTCCATGCCAACGGATTCCGCACCACCGCGGGCGTAGGGGCCTTTGACGCGTCCGGCCACTCCGGCGATGGAGAAATTGTAGCCCATCACGGGAATGCCCGCCTTGCCGAGGTTGCGGATGATGTCTTTCAGAAACTCAAGCTGCTCGGCTTTTTTCGGCCCATCCAGCAGCACGTCGTGCCAGTGGGCGGGATCGAAGTTCTCGATGGCGGCGAGCCGCAAACCCTCCGCTTCGATGCGTTCGCGGAGAGCGGTTAGAGATTCGGCGGTCCAGTATTCATCCGATCCTCCGGCGAGGCCCCAGCCATCCTTGTCGCCGACCGGTTGGTCGCTTGAGTCGTTCTTGGGCGAGCGGAAATAATCCACAAGATGCACCACCACGTCGGTGCAGCCGCATTGTTTGGCGAAGCGGAAGTGGTCGGTGTCGAGTTGGTGCCGATAGAGGCCGAGGCCGAGTTTCATGATGGGAGGGATTGCAACAGGGTTGAAACGAACCGGCAAGTCACCCGATCGGAAGGGATTGGCAGGCCTTCACCTCCTCGGCGATGATGCGCAGGCCGTCACGCACGATGGCTTCGTCCATGGCGTAGGAAACGCGGATACATTCGTCGCGGTGAGGCCAGTCCGGATCATCGTGGCCGAAGAAGAAGTATTCGCCGGGGACCACGAGAACGCCGCGTTGTTTCAGGCGCCGGTAGAGTTCCTTTGAGCTGATCGGCAGGCCGGGGAACCAGAACCAGAGGAACAAGGCTCCCTCGCTGCGATGCGTGAACCACTCCACTTCGTCACCGAAGGCTTCGCGCGCGGCTTTGAGGGCGAGCTGGGATTTCTCCTGATAGAGCGGGCGCA
>DAISZP010000292.1:0-7314 GCA_036824745.1 Luteolibacter sp. | reverse complement strand
CTCTCACCCAGCGTTTCCGCGTGGAAGTTTCCGTCCGAATACACCAGGCCCAGCCCGGCGCGGGTGAAATAGATCGCGTGCTGCAGCTCGCGGCGGTTCGCGTAGTCGTTGTCGTGGCTCTGAGCGTGCATCACCGTCACATCCGGGCCGAATCCACCATAGCCCGCGTTCTGATAGCCCGCGAGGCCGTTCCACGGACTGCCTAACACATTGTTCAGATTCGAGCGCAGGTCGTTGTCCACCAGCCGCATGCCCGCGTCGATGTAGGAGCCGTAGGCCGGCGGCTGGCCGAGGTGCTCGCCGAAGACCATCGCGTCATCACGCCCCTGCTCGGTGTTGAAAACCGCATCACGGTGGTTCGCATCGGAAAACCCGCGTGTCAGGTTGAACTGCCGCTGCACCTGGCCCAAATAGCCGTAGTCGCTGGAGTCCTTGTTCGCGCCATAGGTGGCTCCGAAGAAATCCGCGGGCGTGTGTTTCACCGCATCCAGCCGGTATCCGTCCGCCTTCGTGCGGTCGAGCTGCCAGCGCGCGGCGCGGTTCAGCATGTCCTCCACCCGCTCCGCATACGCCTGCGGGTTCGCCTGAATGTATTGCGCGGTCAGCCCGTTGCCGGTGCCGAATCCCACATAGTTCCCGCTCGCGTCGTAACAATAGAACTCCGGGTTGTTCGGATGGCGGATGAACTTGATCTTCGGGATCGTGTCGCCCTCGTACGAGCCATGGTTGAAATTCGTGCCGCCCGGCTCGGTGGAGATGTCGATCAGATCCGCCAGCCCCAGGTTCTGCACCTGCCACGCGTCGTTCCAATCCCGCGTGTTGTCCCACTTCCGATAGAACCCGTCCTCCGTCCTCCGAAGGTGGAAATCCTCCGGCACGAATCCCGGATACGTGTCGATCGGCGTGTAGGCATTGTAGCCCGGCACGTCGAACGCGTTGTGGTTCATGATATTGTCGAAGTAAACGCGGATCCCGAAACGGTGGGCCACCTTCACCATCTCCAGCAGCTCCGCCTCCGTGCCGTAGCGCGTGCGCACCGTGCCCCGCTGGTCCTTCGATCCCAGGTCGAAGCGGTCCCACAAATCATAGCCCACCGAGAGCCCGCCGCTGCCCTTCGTCGGCGGCGGCAGCCACAGCGAGGAATACCCCGCCTCCGCCAGCTCCGGCATCTTGCGCGTCAGCTCCGCCCAGCTCGTGTTGAAAAGCTGGAGCATCGCCTCCCCACGGACGAGATCCGCAAGCAGGAACAAGGTGGCGAGAACGCGGAAAACGATGGGTTTCATGAGTGACGACGGGGCACCGCGCGGCCTGGGTTTCGCGGTGGTTCCTTGCTGCCATATGTCGCACCGAATCCTTGGGTTTACAAGGAATTCCCCGCCTTGGACGGAAGTCTGTGATCAGAGATCAGAGGTCGGAGATCGGAGCACGCCCCCACACCTTCGTAGTCCCCCGTTTACGGGGACACCCGCTTCGTCCCAATCCACAATCCACAACTCTGCCAGGGCCAAGGGCCCTACCTATATCAGCCCAGCCCAACGGGCTGGGTAACATCCGGCGATGAATCCGGAGGGCCAACGGCCCGCTCCATGGCAATACGAAGCGGGATCATACCGGAAAACCCGCAACTCCTGCTCGCAACGGCACGCCATCGCCAGGCGTGCGGCCCACGCCACCGCCTCCCCTTACTGCCAAACCCTCTTCTTGCGTCCCTCTCCCTCCAGCCTCACCTCGATGGTGGGCTCGTCCGCGTCGTCACTGCGAATCCGGAGCATTGCCTGCCGCAGGCCCTCCGCCTTCGGCTTGAAGATCACCCGGAACTTCATCGAATCCCTGCCCGCCAGCATCTTCCTCTCCCCCAGCACCATGAAGTCCTTCGCGTGCGCTCCCGTCACCCTCACCGCCATGCCCGTGAGCGCTTCCTCTCCCAGGTTCCGGATCGTGAAATACATTGGCTCGCTCCTTGATCCCAGTTCCTGCCTTCCCAGCCACCTCCGGTCCTGCCAATCACCCACCGTCGTTCCCAGCGGCTGCTCCACCTGGATCTCCGGTCGCAGCATGATCATCTCCGCAGGCACCCCTTTCCAATATCCTTCATAGGTCTTGAAGTCCTTCCGCCCCTCGTAATAACGCACCTTGAATGCGGGAGATTGTCCGTTGAAAAGCATCGTCGCCACATCTGGCGCGTTGCCTAGAAAAGTGATCACCTGCAGATTGGTGCAATCATCGAACGCCGAATCATGAAGATACTTGAGACTGGCGGGCATCGTCAGCGACTTCAAACCCACACATCCGCGAAACGAGCCCACCCAAATTTCTGTCACCCCACGAACGAACTCCAGATTCGCCAACCTGCTGCAGTTTTCAAACGCACGGCTACCGATCACTTTCAATGTCCCGGGGATTTTCAGGTTTTCCAAACTCGTGCACCCGCTGAAGGCCCACGTGTCGATATACGTCACGCTCGGGGCAAATGAAATCTCCTCCAGCGCCGTGCAATACGCGAACATCCACCATCCGATGGACTTCACCCCTTGCCGGATGGTCAGCGTTCTCAGGCCCGTGCAATGGCTGAAAGCCCCCGCCATCACGGCATTCAACTTGCCTGGAATCACCAGTTCCGTCAGCGCAGTGCATTTGCTGAACGCATAGTAGCCCATCGTGGTCAGGCTCTCGGGCAACGTCACGGCTGCCAGCTTGCTACATTCGGTGAATGCGTTGTCACCGATGCTCGTCAGACCTTCCGGCAGCGTCACCTCCTCCAGATTCTCGCAGCGCAGGAACATCATGCCACCGATCGATTGCACCCCCTCGGAAATCGTCACCTGCTTCAGGTTCTTACACTCTGCGAAGGCATAGTTTCCGAATGAAGTCACCCATCCGGGAATCGTCAAACTCACCAGCCCGTGGCAGGATTCAAAGGCCCGCAGCCCGATAGAAGTCACGCTCTCCGGAATGTTCACCTCTTCCAGCATGTAGCATTGCGAGAACATTCCCTCACCGATCCCTTCCAGTCCTTCCGAGATCGTCACCTGCTTCAATTTGGCACACTGGCCGAACACATATACCCCGACTGTTTTCACACCCGCCGGAATCGTCACGCTTTCCAGGCTGCTGCAATATAGGAACGCCCGATCCCCGATCGAGGTCACGCTATCGGGGATCGTCACCGAAGGCATGTCATAACAATGCGAGAACGCGAGGTACTGGATCGCCGTCACCGGCTTCCCACCGATCTCCTCCGGGATCACCACCGGCTCCGTGGGACGCGAGACCACCCCCGTGATCGTGATCGACTCCCCCTGATCGGAATACACCAGATTGCCGAATTGCCCCGCCCTGGCCGTCACGGCCATCCCCATCCATAGGCAGCACCACCACATCCGCAGCCACATGCTTCTCACAACCCCAGTGTTAGAAACCCCGGCCGCCCCCGCAAGCCCGCATTTGTCGCGAGTTTTGGAAAACATCCCCGGGTTGGGCGGAGGGCGGAAATCTGAGACAGGAGATCAGAGATCGGAAATCGCCCTCCACTTCCCACTCCTTCACACATTCGCTTTGCATGCGCCGCCCGGCTGTTCTAGTTCCGCGCGCAATGTTTTCCCAAGAACCGATTGAATGGCCGGAACAAGTCGAACTTCTCATCGAGCGCCTTGAGGACGAGGCCGCCGAGCGCGCCCTCAGCCGCGAGGAACGCGCACTCATGGACATCGTGGAAACCGTGCCCCTCATCCAGGGCGAGGACGGCCTCCACGGCTTCTGGCACAGCGGCGTGAACCACCAGCGCGTTATCAACTCCTTCGAGCTCATCGGCTCCACCACCATCGCCGATGCCCTCAACGCCAGCCGCTGGTGCGAAACCCGCCCCGACGACCGCCTCGACTACAGCGAGACCGAGGAGGAATACCTCGTCACCATCGAAGAAGAACTCTCCGCCGGCATGGACGAACTCATCGACCTCGTCCTCGAGTTTATCGAGGACGAACTCACGTGAAGGCCGGGGGGCCTGAGATCCGGGATCGGAGGGCGGAGTGCGGAAATCTGTAGCAAGCGGCGCGTCTATGACCGCCGCACTTCCCCTTCTCCCGCCGGAGGCTTATGTCCGCAGGGCGGAGTGCGGAGGACGGAGTCCAGAGATCGAAGATCGTGCCGAGCCTCCCCCCAATCAATCATCCACAATCATCCCCCCTATTCTCCAAGACCACATCTTGCCGCTCTGTTAGGGCCAAAGGCCCGCTCCATCGCACTACGAAGCAGGATCATACCCGAAAACCCGCAACTCCTGATCACAGCGGCAGGCCTTCGCAAGGCGTGCGGCCCACGCCACCGCCTCCGAGCGCGTGGGCAGCTCCAGCACCGTGAAGCCGCCGTTGAGCGGCGGCGCCCATGGGTATCCGCCTTCCACCACCGCGCCATCGGCGGAAACGAGCACCGGTGGCACGGATTCATCAATCCCGCCGCCGAAGACATACACGCCCGCGGCTTTCGCCTGCTCGATCACCGCGTGGGAATCGCGGACCACCGCCTCCCACTCGCCCTCAGGCACCACCATCGCCGCGCTGGGGAATGAAATCAGATACTTGGACATCGTGTTCTTGTTTTGACTCACCACTAACCCGGGCCCGCCCAGGAGAAAAGCCCGGATTCAAACTGGAGCCTCAACCGCGCTTTGGCGGTTCCTGAAAAGTAGAGCCAAGCGACCCAGTTGCGTTCAGGATGCCTACCTGATCCATCAGGATCAGAAAACTGTAGCGGCGCGTCTATGACCGTCGCACGATCACTTCTCCCGCCGGAGGCTTCTCTACGGGGAGCACGGAGCGCCGACATCTTGTCGGCTAGGTGCGGCCGACATCCTGTCGGACGATGGACAACATGTCCATGGCACCCAGCGTTCAAAATGAACGCGCTCCATTTGCCAACACTTCGCCCTCGGCATTTCTTCCCCACATCTCACTCCCCGCTCAGCCATGCCATCGCCGCTGCCTCATCGCGGAACCCGCAGCTCAAATACGCCTCGCCCGGGTTCTGAAACGGCTGGCCATCGCCCGGGATCTGCAGCGCATCCGCGGCCGTGAGCCACGCGAAGCGTTGGACCACCTGATTGTATTTCGGCACGATCTCCCGCTCCCGCCACTCGCAGATCTCCGCCAGCGCGGGATTCGGGCGGAACTCCCGCGTATCCACCAGCACGCTCTCCACCGCATGCGCCAGCGCCGTCTCCGCCGCCAGTCCCAGCGTGCGCTTGAAATCCTCCGCACTCATCTCACCAGTCGCAGGAAACCAGTCCATGCGGAGAAACCTCCTCGCTTCGTCCAGAGTGATCTGGCCATACCGGTCTTTGTCGATCGTCTTCATCCAAGTTCTCGACGAATGAATCTCCCCACGGAGGACACGCGTCTTTGAGTTTTTGTGCTTCGCAACGCCAAAGAAGTCGCACGGCGACAAGTGATGGTCCAGAGCGAAGCGAACAAGGGGCGATCAGAGTGGCTACCTGATCCATCAGGATCGGAAACTTGTAGCGGCGCGTCTATGACCGTCGCACTATCACTTCTCCCTCCGAAGGCTTTTGGCCGGAGATCGGGGATCGGGGATCGTAAAGCTTTTCCCAAACCAAATCTCCACCATCCTCCTTCGGAAATCGTCAATTCATCGAACCACCCTGCAGGGACGCTATCCGCCATGGACACCACTCACCTGTTCGGTCCGTTGATGTTTGAACGTTTTGCCGAACGCTTGCCGCACCCCTTCGAGACCATGGAAGTAACTGTCACCAAACCAGTATGAAGGCTCCTTAGGAACCACCATCACAGTCCCTCCATCCCGCTTGGAACATTGGTGCCCGAAGTATCCGTCGATTCGCCCATCACTGCCCAGGAGAACGATGGTCCCGCCGCGCGTGAATGAATGGCTGGCGGTCGCGTAGTAAATCAGCCACGTCTCCTTGGCATCCGGCTCCTCCGTTTCATAGCCCGTCACCCGGACATACCCTGCGGGAAGGTCGGCAAGATTCCCTGTCTGATAAAATGCACGGAACTGCCGGGAGATGGTGTCCAGCTCCTCGTCCGATCCCTCCCCGCTCGGTGCAGGATCCATCACCGGATATCCCGCCACCCAAACCCAGACCCCGATCAAGGCGACGAACAACACAGCGAACGCAATCAGGATGCCGCTTAGCAAACGCCGTACCTTCGTCTTCATTCCGGACCGGACGCATAGGCCATCCGGTCGCGCGCGGGAAGCCCCAATTCCGCAGGGTGCTCACGGCTCACCGCGATCACCCAGGGCAATCGTCTTTCGGCTCTCCTTGCCGACCTTCAAAATCAGCGTTGCTTCAAGCGGAGCCAGAGGAGCCTTCTCCCTCACCACAGGCTCTATCACCTGCCAGATTTCTTCGGCGCTTGGACCCATGAAGAAAAGCAAACCAACACCACCACCAAACTCATCGCCATCATACTGGCCTACGTCCCGGTCTTCGAGCAGACGTTCCAGCTTCCGAGCAAACCTCTGCAAGGATCGACGCTCCTGGGTCGATCCGAACTCACCGTCTGAAATCCGGAACGACACGCTTACCACCTGATTCACCGGTTCCTTCTTCCCGGTGAGGCGTCGCCAGATGAACCGGACGGCCTTATACATCCCGATGACACCCAACACCAAAAAGGTGGAGAGCAGGATTCCGACGATGATCCCAAATGCTTCGTCCGACATCGTGTTACCCATTGATGAGCCGTGCCACCCGCTACCGGGAGCGCCCATCCGATTCAAGTTGAGGTTGCTTTGAAATTGAAGAGTTCACCACCCACCGCCAGATCCCATCGATCCCCGCGGAGTTCGTCAGCTCGTCGATCGCGATGAACTGATGGATCACCACGGCGAGCCAGAAGGCCCCTTGGAACGAACGCTTCACCGTCTTGTGGCGGAACTTCCGCTGCGCCAGAAACGCACCCGGCCAACCGCCGAGGATTTCCGCCAGATGCAGCGTCGTTTCCTTCACCCGCCACAGCCCTTGCCTTGCCCGTCGCTTGTCCGACGCATAGAGGCACCACGCCACCAGCGAGGCCACCGCATACCACGCCGGAACCACCCACCACGGGAAACCATCATGAATGCCCCCGGCGATCGGCGGCGCCAATAACAGCAGCAGCACCGCCCACGCTCCGAGGCCGATCCGCGACGTCTGCCCCACCAACCGGATCCCCGTCGCCCGCGTCCGGCCTTGCTCGTCCGTTCCGGGACTGAAGCTCACCTCATCCCCGGCCCTTGGTCGCCGCTGCCCGGATTGGAAATCCTTGATGTGCGCGAAGAACCGCTTCCCGC
>DAISZP010000291.1:0-7331 GCA_036824745.1 Luteolibacter sp. | reverse complement strand
GCGCAGCGCGAGGGATTCGAGCGCTTTCCAGGCGGCTTCCCGCTCGCCGTTCTCGACGAGGCAGCGGGCTTTCAGATAGATGCCGTCCGAGTGGTCCGGATTGGCGTGGAGCAGCTTGGCCAGCCAATCGAGCGCCGCCCAGGTCTCGCCGCGGACGTGGGCGGACTGGGCGAGGAAATAGTAGCCGAGCGTGCAGCGGTGCCGGGTGGCGAGTTCGCCGGCCACCTGGCGGACGCCGGAGTGGTCGCCATGGGACCAGAGGATCTCGGCCTTCAAGGCGAGCAATGAGCGGACGGGATGGAATCCCGAGCGATCGCAGAAGAGTTTGTACAACCAGACCTTGAAGGTGCGCATGCCGCCCTCTCCGGTGAAGAGCCGCAAGGTATCCAGAAACGAAACCGGCGGAGCCTCTTCCGCGCCGGACTTCGGAGGCTCGCCGACCGGATGGCCGTGAGGGGGACGAAGTGCGCTTTCACCGGAGGCGGCCATGGTGAATCGGTTGAGTTCAACCCCGCGGGCTGGTGAGAATCTGGTTCTTGATTTCCGAGGTGGAGATGTTGGCGGTGCGCGGCAGATAGACGACCTCGCACTTGTCCTTGAGGAAATCGAAGTGGCCGGTCCAATCGTCGCCGATTACGAAGACATCGACGTCGTGTTTGTCCACGTCGGTGTTTTTCTGCTCCCAGGTTTCCTCGGGGATGACGAGATCGACGAAGCGCAGGGACTCGAGGATGATCTTGCGGTCCTCGTAACAATGGGTGCAGGTCTTGTTTTTCTCGATCAGGTTGAACTCATCGGTGGACAGCGCGACGATCAGGCGGTCACCGAGCGCGCGGGCGCGCTTGAGCAGGTTGATGTGACCGATGTGGAGCAGGTCGAAGGTGCCATAGGTGAGAACGGTGCGCATGGATCTGTGACGGAGGAAAACGGGTTTTCAATCAAACGAGGTCCGCGGATTTTTCACGGGGCTTCGATCCGCGCTGGGGTTTCTCGTGTTTGATATCGCGGGCCATGAGTGCGACGGCACATTGGCGCGGGCTCTTGGTGCCGTCGAGGATATCGTTCACGGCATTCGCCAGCGGCATTTCCACACCGAGAAGGGCGGCGCGTTTCTGGATGAGGCGCGCGGCGAAAACGCCCTCGGCGACATGGCCGAGGTTTTCCAACACGGTGGCCAGCGGGGTTTCCGAGGCGAGGGCGAGGCCGACCTGGTAGTTCCGGGACAGTCGGCTGCCGCAGGTGAGGTAGATGTCGCCGAAACCGGAAAGGCCCATGAGGGTGGATTTCTTGCCGTGGTGGCGCTTGAGGTAGCGTTTCGCCTCGGCCACGGCACGGGTGAGCATGGCGGCGCGGGTGTTTTCCCCCCAGCCGCAGCCGTCGATAATGCCGGCGGCGATGGCGTAAACGTTCTTGATGGCGCCGCAAATCTGCACGCCGATCAGGTCGAGATTGGCATAGACGCGCAGGGTGTCGTTGGAGAGGGCTTCGGCGATTTCCAAGGTGCGGTTGTAATCCGCGTTGGTGGCCACGACGAGCGCGGTGGGGTCGTTGGCGACGAGGCCTTCGGCAAAGGACGGCCCGGAAAGAACTCCGAAGCAGGCGTTCGCGCCAAGGGTTTGCTCGGCGAGCACGGAAAGCGGCTCGCCGGTGTGAGGGCAGAAGCCCTTGCAACCCCAGATCACCGGCAGGTCCTTGCGGATGGCGGCGATGTTTCCAAGCACCTCGGCAAAGGCACTCACGGGCGTGGCGATCAGCACGAGATCCGCGTCCTTGAGCGCGGCGGCAAGATCGGTGGAAACCGTGACCACGTCCGGAATCCGGGCCTCCGGCAGGTAGCGCGGATGGCTGCGGGTGCGGAGAAGCACATCAGCATCGGCGGCGCTGCGGACGACCAGATGGATTTGCTGCTTTTTCGACAAATTCACCGCCAACGCACTACCCAACGATCCTCCTCCGATGATGGCGATGTTGCGAAGGCTCATAGATTGGTGAACTTGCTGGGTCGCGGCGCGCGGCGCGTCAAATCATGATCCGTCAAACCACCGGGAATTGCTCCACGAAAAGGGGATATTTTACTCCCTCCCGCGATGCCCTTGGTGGTTCGTGGGCGGGCCGGCATTTGGCAACACCCCCCCGGGGCATGTCAAACGTAATTGCCGCCCGCAGGACGCCCGGATTTGCGGGAAAATCCCCGGTTTTTCCCTTATGGAAACCCATCGAATCAGGCGGCGGGATCGGATGGTCCGTCCGAGCCGAAAAACTCATTCTGGAACGGCGGCGGCCACTGGATGCGGCAGCGCCCGGGCACATCGAAACAACGTTGGGAAAGCGTGCCCCGGCCTTGGTTGGTCTCCAGCAGGAGATTGACGAATTGTTTCACCCGATGGCCCTTCGGTCGCTCGGCCTTGGTCCAGAATTCATCCAGCGGGCCGCGGAAAGTGAGCTCCGGCAGGTCGTAAACCGCGGTGCCGAGCGCGAGCACCGGCTGGTGGTGGACCAATCCGGAGATGCCGACCGAGCTGTTGATGTTCACGACGCCGCGGGCGTGCTCAAGGAGGGTGGGCAGGTGGACGCGATCCACATAGAGGAGGCGGTTTCCACCGATGCGGTGGTTCAAGCCGGCGACGAGATCGGTGTAGTCCTTGTAGCCGCGGTCCATGGGATGCACCTTGAAGACCAGTTTGGTGCCAGCCGGCGCGTGTTTCTGGAAGGAAAGTGCGACTTGGCGGATGAACTGCTCGATCGTGTCGTAGTCCGAGCAACGCAGGATCTGGGTGTCGCTGTGAACCTGCAGGGGCACGGCGTAATAGTTTCCAGCCCAGGCACCGGCGAAGAGTTCGTCGTATTCACTGTCCCGGCTCCGCTCGATGAAGCGCCACAAGTGGATGAGCCCGTGCTTGAGGTGGTGCCAGAGGTTCATGTTCCGCTGGTCCACGAAGTTCGGGAACAAGGGAGATGTGAAACGACTGAAGAGGAAGTTCAGGCAAAACAGGAACAACTTGGCCGGGGTGCTCACCTGGCAAAGCTCCGGCGGTGTTTCCGCCTGTTTCGGCGGCGGACCACCGGCAAGCAGCTGGTTCCACGCTTTGGGAATCGCGGAAATCGGCATCTGGTCACGACTGAAGACCATCACGCAGTTCGGCCGGATCAGGCCCAGCTCGAAAACCTGGCAACCAAGGTCCAGCTCGGCGGCCAGATTCCATGCGATCTGGTTGTATGGCCGGTAATGATTGTAGAGGAAAAACGTGTCGTATCCCTCCGTTCTCACCAGTTCGCGAAGCCAATCCTCGAAGGCGTCGATCGGCTTGCGGAACACATGAGTCGGGATACCCCGGAGTTTGTATATAATATCCGGAGCGCAGAAAAACACCTTGCCGACCTGATGCCCGGCATCCCGCAAATCCAGCGCCAGCAAGGACATGCCGGCCTCCCAGTCTCCTTGCACGATGAGGATCTTGCGCCCCTTCGCGGACGCGGCCGGTTTTGCGACAGGCGGCTCCGATCGCGCGGCTTCCACTCTGGTTTCGGCCGGGCCACGTTCCTGTGCGCCACTTTTTCCGTGGCTCAAGGAAATCGTGTCAGGGCGCATAGTTCAAAGCCTCCATGAGTTGCTTGTCTGAAATCCGGATTGTTGCAAAAAACCTCCGTTGCCCGGTCGATTCCTGCGGCGGACTCTATGAATTCGCCTCACCCAGTCAAGTCCCATAGATACCTTGAGAATGCCCTCTGAGCTTGCTTGACGGAAGCCCCAAGCCGATCATCATTGCCCCGCGTCTCCATGGTTGAATACCGCAAAGTTTCGCCATCGGCTCCCGCAACCCCTCGCTTCCGCAACGTCATGAAACTCCGCATCCTTTCCGGCCTCTCGGTCCTTGTCTGCCTCACCCTCGCATCCTGCCATCCCTATGACGAAGGTCAGGGCAAGAAGAAGACCGGCAAGACCACTGAAAAGGCAAAAACCCCGGAGGAAATCGCCAAGGAAAAGGAAGCCGCCGCCAAGAAAAAGGCCGAGGATGATCTCAAGAAGAAGGAAGCCGAGCTGAAAAACCAAGCGGTCGACCCCGCGAATCCGGGAGCCAATGCGGGCGGCACCACGGATGGAACCACCGGTGGAACCACGCCTCCAGGCCCAGGACCCACACCGCCGAAAAAGACCGACTACCCGTTCGCGCAGAAGGTTCCCGGCAAGGAAGGCTTCGTCTTCAGCCCTTACAACAGCAAGGTCGTGGACGCCCGCGATGAACAAGGACGCCCGATCCCCAGCGGCACCTTGGTGGCGGACCCGACCTTCCCGGAATCCGAGAAGAAGTTTTTCCGGGTTCCCTGAAAACCTTGGTTTCACACCAAACCGGGATGCTCACGGATTGGCCGCAAGAGTCATGAATACATCCCGAATCTCCGTCTTTTCCGCACTGGTTCTTGGTGGTTTCGCGGCATCGTGCCATCCCATCGGACCTCCCGGCACCAACCCGTCCCAGACCACTGGCCGCCATCATGGATCGCCGGTTTTGGATCCAACTCCAGCTCCCCTTCCAAGCGCCGGCCCCTCCGCGCCGCCAGTGACGGCTCCGGATACACCCGCCCCGGCGGTCGCGGAAAGGCCGATCCCCTCCAAGCCACCGGTGAGCGCGTCCGCCCCGGCGGCAGAAAAACCCTCGGCATCCGCAGCCGCGCAGCCAAAACCCGCGGCACCGGCGAAGGATTCGATTCCCACCGCTGAAAAAGCCCCGGGCAAACCGGGATACGTGCTCAGCCCCTACACCGGCAAGCTCATGCTCGTGCGCGGCATTCCGAGCGGCGTGGTCGTCCCGGATCAAACCAGTCCGGGTTCCGGAAAGAAATTCCGCGTGCCCTGAGGCTTGCGGCCCCACGGAAAACACTTTGGAATACCCACCGGGTCCGGCATGCCGGGTCCGGTTTTTTTCCCGAATGAGTGCGGAATTCTCGAACATCACCATCCTCGGCGGCGGCCTGCTCGGCGGGTCGCTGGCGCTGGCCCTCGCCCAACTCGAATCCCCGCCTCAGGTGCGGATGTGGGCACGCCGCGAGGAAACCGCGAACCATGCCCGCGAACTCGGCATTTCCGGAGCCACCACCGATCTGGCGGAAGCCGTCGCCGGTGCCGACCTCGCCATTCTCTGCGTGCCCGTCGGCTCGATGCCGGGACTCGTTTCCGCCGCACTCGCTGCCGGACTTCCCACGGACTGCGTGATCACCGATGTCGGCAGCGTGAAATGTGCGCCTCACAATTCCATCCCACCGCTGTTGATCGGGACGGACATCCTGTTCATCGGCAGCCACCCGATGGCCGGCTCGGAACGCACGGGCATCGCCGCAGTTTCAGTCCATCTTTTTCGCAACGCCGCCTGCCTGCTCACCAACGATGAAAACGCCGGCCAGGCCCAATGTGCCGCGCTCGAACGTTTCTGGCAAAGCGTCGGCTGCCGCACGTCCTGGATGAACGCCGCCGTGCATGACGAACTCGTCGCCCGCATCAGCCACGTGCCACACCTCGTCGCCGCGGCCGCGGCCCGCGTTTGCCTCAAGGACCAGTCCGAAGGCCGCTTCGCCGGCGGCGGACTGCGCGATACGACGCGCGTCGCTTCCGGCAACGCCGAGATGTGGGCGGAAATCGTCACGGAGAACCGCGAGGCCATCGTAGAGCCGCTGCGCGAAATGCTCACCGATCTATCGGAAATCCTCACCTTCCTTGAGGACGGCGACCAAGAAGCGGCTCGACAATGGCTCGCCATCGCGAAACATCACCGCGACCTGCTCACCCCTTCCTGTTAGTTTTCACTTCACCATGTCGGAATTCCGAGTCCACGCCATCACCAAGCTCCACGCCGAATTCACCGTGCCGGGCGACAAGAGCATGTCCCACCGCGCCGCCATCCTCGGCGGACTTTCCAACGGCGTCTGCACCATCCGCAACTTCCTGCCCAGCGAGGACTGCGTGAACACGCTCAATGCCATGAAGGCGCTCGGCTGCAAGGTGGAGGTGCTCGACGAACTCGACGGCTACGGCCCGGTGAACCTGCGCATCCACGGCCAATCGATGAAACTCAGCGCGCCCGCCGCGCCCATCGATTGTGGAAACTCCGGCACCGGCATGCGTCTGCTCGCCGGGCTGTTAGCCGGACAGACCTTCACCTCCGAACTCTTCGGCGACGCCTCGCTCTCATCACGCCCGATGGGCCGCATCACGATTCCGTTAGAGCAAATGGGAGCGAAAATCGAAACGCTCGGCGCGAAACCCGGCTGCGCCCCGCTGCGCATCCACGCGGCGAAACTCTCACCCATCAGCTACGACATGCCGATGGCCAGCGCGCAGGTGAAAAGCGCGGTGCTGTTAGCCGGCATGTTCGCCGAGGGCAAAACCACCGTCACCCAGCCCGCCGTCACGCGCGACCACACCGAGCGCATGCTCGCCTCGTTCCGCGTGAGCACCCGCACCGAGGGCAACACGATCTCGATCTACGGCGGCCAAGTCCCCGAGTCCTGCGACTTCACCGTGCCGGGCGACATCTCCAGCGCCGCCTTCTGGCTCGTCGCCGCCGCCGCGCTGCCGGGCTCCCGCCTGCTCATCAAGGACGTCGGCTTGAACCCGACCCGCAACGCCATTCTCAAGGTGCTCGGCCGCATGGGCGCGCATCTGATGGAAATCGAACACCAGACCGAAGGCGAACCCATCGGCAACATCGAGGTCCACGGCGCGCCGCTCAAGGGTACCGACATCCTTGAAAGCGAAGTGCCCAATCTCATCGATGAAATCCCGGTCATCGCCGTGGCCGCCGCGCTCGCATCCGGCACCACACGCATCCGCAACGCCAAGGAACTGCGCGTCAAGGAAACCGACCGCATCACCACCGTGGTGGACAACCTCCGAGCCATGGGCGGCGTCGTCCAGGAATTCGACGACGGCATGGAGATCGAAGGCGGTCACCCGCTGCATGCCGCCGTCATCGACAGTTTCGGCGACCACCGCATCGCCATGGCTTTCGCCATCGCCGGCCTCTTCGCCAAGGGCGAGACCGTGATCAAAAACACCGAGTGCGTGAACACCTCCTACCCCGGCTTCACCCATCACTTGAAGGCGGTTCTGGCAGAACGCTCGCAGGCCCAAGATTTCAACCTGCCCACAATTTCCCTCGCATAAACGGTTAGAGAACCACGGATGAACACGGATGCACACAGATTGAAAGTGGCGGGCGTGAAATCAGACATTCTTCCGAAATTCACTTCAATCCACGCTCGAATGATCCGCGTTCATCCGCGTCCATCCGTGGTTCCATTTCTTCTCTTGGAATGAACTCATCCCCCGCACCGCA
>DAISZP010000290.1:0-7335 GCA_036824745.1 Luteolibacter sp. | reverse complement strand
GGTCGCTGGACGAGGTGTTCCCGCCCACCAGTTTCGGTGCCACCGGCAGCCAATCCACCGCGGACCAGGTGCAGGTGTTCGCCGGAGGCGCGTGGACCATCTACTGGCTCTACGATGAAAACGACGGCAACCCCGCCACCGCCCGCTGGGTGGATGCGGCGGACGGCGGAATGGCCAACCAAGGCGCGCACCTCATTCCTCCGGGTCAGGGCATGTTCTTCAACAACCGCAGCGCCCTGACTTCGATCCTCGCGTACGGCGAAGTCCGCACCAACGACTTCATCCGCCCGCTCGGAGCCGCAAACAACCTCGTCGGCGGCGGTTATCCCGTCGATCAATCGGCCAATTCCACGCTCGGTCGCGCCATGAATCCGACCGCCGGATTCTTTGGCAGTCTGGACTTCAAAACCGCCGACTCGTTCTTCATCTGGCGCGCGGACACGCAGATCGGCCTGACCGGCTATGACAGCTACTACCTGCTCAACGGCGCGCCCATCCAACCGAGCCTCCTGCGCTGGGTCAAAGTGGGCGATGCGTCCGCAGCCGTCCGGGATTCCGAGACCCTTCTTCTCCGGAACCGCAGCGCATTCGTCCGCTCGAAAAACGGGGTGTCGGCATACAAGATCCCAAGTCCTTGGAATCCGTGAAGTTGGGGAGGTAATTTAGATTGCCGAAATATCAAAAATTCCTTTCTTTTTGGAAATCCGAGCATTAAAAACCGCTCCGGAAACGCAGTTCTCCACCCCCGCTCACCCCCGCATGAAGACCGTATTCGCATTGCTCCTGGCCGTCCTGTGGACGGTTACCGGAAGCGTATCGAACGCACAAACCCTGAACTGGGGCAGCGCCGTCTTCACGGACCTGATCGACAGCGATGGGAACACGCTGCCCGAGGGCGTTTACACCTTCGAACTCGGGGTTTTCGCCAACAATTTCGTGCCGGAGGAATCCAACGTGAACCATTGGCTGGGAAATTGGCGGGTCTTCGATACGGAGGCCTACAACGGATACAGCGGCCCGGGTGATCCGATCTACGGATACTTCACCGGCACCGAACAGATCGGAAACAACGTCACGAACGAAACCTCCTCCTTCAGTTTCGCGGGGCTATCCGCATACCTCTGGATCCGCAAAGGCGACGAAGCCACCGAAGGAAGCGAGTGGTTTCTGGCGCGGGCGACCAACTGGACCTTCCCGGGCGCCGGCGGCGGATGCTGCGCGAATGATCCGCCGATCGAGTGGTCCGTCAGCGACCTCATCGCGAACGGGGAGACTCCGCTGTGGGGAAACCACGGTGGTGTGGAAGGTCCGGGCGAGCACACGTTCACCGGAACCTATGGAGGAACAGGCCCGTACGTCTTGCAGACCTACACGTTTGTTCCCGAGCCCTCGTCGCTGCTGCTTGCGGCCTTCTCCGCGGGCTTGATGTTCCGCCGCCGCCGAAACTAACAGCTGCCATGAAGCCACCCGCCGGTCCATGTTTGATCGCGCTGGCCGCACTCATCGGGACTGCGACGGCCCAGGATACCATCCTTTGGAACAGCGACCCTAACAAAACCAACCTCACCAGCGGAGGCTCGCCGATGGACGGGAAGTTTCGCTTCGAGATCGGCGTCTTCGCCGGGAGCTTCGTTCCCACCGCGGCCAACAAGGACCAGTGGGCCGCCAACTGGAGGCCGGCGGCGCGCACGATCTATCAGACGGGCACCAGCCGTTACGCCTCAAACCTGGTCGTCAGCACGAATGCCTCGCCCTTCACCATCGGGAAAAACTCCTACGTCTGGGGATTCCGGGGTGGGCCTGCGGACGGCGAGTGGATCCTGTTCCGAGAGTCCTCCTGGACCTGGCCGGATGCGAGCGGGTTCTTTCCCTACGAATGGTATGCCCAGAACGCGACACCCGTGATCGGGCAGATCACCCCCTCTGGCAGCCCGTTTCTCATGAAATCCGCCGCAGTCACCAACGCGGCGCCTCCCACGACCACCTGGACGCAGTGGAAAACGGAAAACATCCCCGTGGGAACCGCGAACGGGCCGAACGACGATCCGGATCTTGATGGCACTCCGAACCTCCTCGAGTTTGTCTTCGGAACGGATCCCGTCATTCCTAACAAACCAACCGCCACCCCGGTCGCCATCGTTTCCGGGCACATGGAAATCACGGTTCCAAGGCGCGTCGATCATCCCGCCACGCTGGTGGTCGAAGTTTCCGGGGATCTGGTGCATTGGTTTTCCGGCAGCGGGCACGCGCAGACCGTGAGCGACGGGGTCTTGTCACTGGTGGTCAGGGATCTAACACCCATCAATGCGTCGAACCCGCGGCGTTTCATGCGGCTCAAGGCCAGCATTCCCTGAATCATGGAAACCCCGCGTCGCTCCCGCCCCGCGTTGGATTTTCTCATCCTGCTGCTGGCCTTCGCCGGATTCCTGCTCAATCTCTGGTTGTTTTTCCGGGTCTATTCGAACGAGGCCGCCGCCATCGCCGGTTGCGGCGGCGGGGACTGCGAGGAAGTGCTGGCCTCGCGCTGGTCCCGCGTGTTTCACGTTCCGGTATCGGTGTTCGGCGCGCTGGCTTACGCGGGAATGATCGCTTCGTTGAAGCCCGTCTTCCAGCGCTCGACCGCGTTCTTCCTCGGAACGATCGGCGGCGCGGCGGCGTGGTTCGTGTTCGTGCAGGCGGTGTTGTTGGGGAAGTTCTGTCCGTGGTGTCTCGGCGCGCACGCACTGGCCGCCGCGCTCTTTCTGTTAGGTTGGATTCGTCTCGGCGGAGTGGAAGGCTTCAAACGACTGGTGTTCTGGGGAACCGCCGCATTCCTAGCCATCGGGCTCTCGCAGGTTTACGGACCGGTTTCCCAAACGCACCGGATGGAGGATCTGAAAGACACCCCGCATTCCGCCGGCCGGACCGTCGGCTTCGATGGGGGGAACAAGGTGTTCCGCGTGGAGGAGTTTCCGCTGTTAGGCCCGGCATCCGCGAAACACGTGATGGTGGAATACTTCGACTACCAATGCCCGGCCTGCCGCACCATGGCCGGATACCTCGGCGCGCTGGTGGAAAAACATCCGCAGGACATTGCCGTCATCTGCCTGCCCGTGCCGATGGAACTCTCCTGCAATCGCAACGTCCCGCCGGACGGCGTTCATCCGGGAAGCTGTCGGATCAGCCGGATCGCGCTGGCGGTCTGGCTGGCCAGGCCCGCGGAGTTTCCCAAGCTGCATCATGAGTTGTTCGGCGTCTCGTCTCCGGATGATGCGGAAAAAGTCGCATTGAAACACGTTTCCCCATCCGAACTCACGGCCGCGCTGGCGGATTCGCGCGTGGACGAGTTGATGCAATCGGCGATCTCCGATTGGAAGACGCTCTCCCGCCCGACCCCCAAGCTTCCGAAACTGTTAGTCCGCGACCGCCGCATCCTCCACGGCCTGCCATCCGGCGAGGAGGATTTCATCCGTGTGATGGAAAAGGAACTGGGACTCTAACATCCCACCAGCCGCCTGCGTGTTTCCTCGTCCACCGGTTCGCAGAGGCGGTAGCCCTCGCCGTGGCTGGGGATGGTCATCATCATGGCGTCCCGTTCGTAGGAGGACGGAAAATCGAGTCCGATGAGCGCGCGGCCGATGCGTTCGCCGGATTGGCGGTAGTTGAAATAGCATAGGTTCGCGTTGCCGCGCACCCGGCGGTCGAGGAACTCGTGCAGCGCGCCCGCGCGT
This sequence comes from Luteolibacter sp., assembly GCA_036824745.1. Taxonomy (GTDB): domain Bacteria; phylum Verrucomicrobiota; class Verrucomicrobiia; order Verrucomicrobiales; family Akkermansiaceae; genus Luteolibacter. Next base: position 3,625 of record DAISZP010000290.1, on the reverse strand, counting down.
TCGTGGAAATCGAGGCGCAGGAATGCCGGATTTGCCAACAGATCGCCGCGCAGGGGAATTGCGCGGAACGCCACATCCACCGCTCCGGTGAGATCCTGCCAGACGAAACCCGCGGCATCCAGCTTGGATGGGACGGCCTCGACGACGGACGGATCGTCAGCGGTGATGGTGAATACGGGCCAGGCCTCGCGCTCGTCGGTTTTTCCGTATTGGAAGTCCGCGATGTTCACGCCGGCAAAGCAGGAGTCTAACAGCTCAAGCATGGTGCCGGGTTTTTCCGGAATGCGGACGCGCAGCGTGCGGCTTGTGAGATCTGACGCGCCCACGGACTGGGCGATGACGCCGAGTTGGAGGAAGTCGATGTTCGCTCCGCAAAGAATCACGAGCACCTTTTTTCCGATGAGCTTCTCCCGGTTCTTGAGCACCGCGGCGAGGCCCATCGCGCCGGATGGTTCGGAGATGCAGCGCAGGCCTTCCCACAACACGCGCATGGCGTGGCTGACTTCGGCGTTGGTCACCGTTTCGATCCGCTGGAGGGTTCCCTTGCAGATTTCGAACGGGAGATCGCCCGCTTTTCTAACAGCCGTGCCGTCGCAAAAGATGTCCAGTTGATCGAGTGACACCGGTTTTCCCGCCGCCAGCGCGGCTTTCATCGAGGCCTGGCCGATGCCTTCCACGCCGACGAGATCGATGTCCGGCCAATACGTTTTCAGCCATGTGGAAACCCCGGCCGCCATGCCGCCGCCGCCGATCTGGAGGAAGGCGGCGTCGAAGGGGCCGTGACCTGATAGAACGACCTCATCGGCGAGCGTGCCTTGTCCGGCCATCACCTTGAGGTCGTCGTAGGCGTGGATGTAAACGGCTCCGGTCTCCGCCTCGTCCGCGCGCGCGGCGTGCACGGCCTCGTCGTAGCTGTCACCTGATAGATGAATCTCCACCAGGCCGCCGCCGTGATGGAGCACGGCGTGTTGTTTCACCTTGGGCGTGGAGCGCGGCATGTAAACACGGGCTTTGATGCCGAGGGTGCGGGCGGCGAGAGCGACGCCTTGCGCGTGATTCCCGGCGGAAGCGGTGACCACGCCGCGTTTCATCTCGCCGGGGCCTAGCAGGGCCATGCGGTTGCAGGCTCCGCGCCACTTGTAGGACTTTACCGCGGAGAGATCCTCGCGTTTCACCCAGATCTCGGGACCCGGCCCGGGCAGGTTGAGCCGCTCTAACGGAGTCGGCTGTCCGAAACGGTAAACCCGTTCGCGCGCGAACAGGATCTCTTGGCGCAGCTTGCGGTCCAGCGGCAGGTCCTCGTTTTCCATGCGCCATCCTTGAATCACGAGGGCGGACTGTGCAAGGCGCTTGGCATCCATGGCGGGCGGTCTATCGTCCCGGCATGCAATCCCACCCGAATGATCCGCTGCATGGTGTGACGCTCGAATCCGTGCTCAAGGTGATGGTGGAGCGCCATGGCTGGCGGGAACTCGCGGAGCGGATTCAGATTCGTTGTTTCATGTTTGATCCCACGATCAAATCGAGCCTCACGTTTCTGCGGAAAAACCCGTGGGCGCGCAAACAACTGGAGGACTGGTTCGTTTCCGAGGCGCTGCGGGCCGGGGAATGAAAAAGCCGCCACCGGACGAACCGGCGGCGGCTGAGGCGTTATCCGCGACCCCCCCCGGAATCACGAATGGTGCCGAAAACCAATGACAGGAAAATGCCGTGGAAGCGGGAATTTGTCTCCGCTTGTTTCACGATTGGAGGCGCATTTTCCACCATCGTGCGGTTAGCAGGTCCTCCCAGCGGTGGATTGTGAAATCCGGCGGGCAGTCTCCGGGACGAAGGGAATCCGGATGACCGGTGAACAAGGCGGTTCGAAACCCGGCGTGCGAGGCGGGGGCGATGTCGTGCAACGGATCGTTTCCGATGTAGAGCGTTTCGTGCGGGCGGATGCCGCGGCCGGCTAGGCGATGGGCCATCATTTCGAAAAGCTCCGGCGAGGGTTTCGCGATGCCTTGCTGATAGGAAAGGAGGCTGAGCTCGGGTGCGAAGAGGTCGGCGACTTCGCCCATGGACGGGAGCGTGTTGCACTGCGCGTTGGAGAGCAGGCCGAGGGAAACGCCGCCGCGGGCGAGGTGGCGGATGAAGGTTTCCGCGCCGGGCATCGGTTTTGCGGGATGCCACGCGTCCTCGATCGCGGTGACCAAGGCGGTGATTTCCGCGCCGGGTTCGATGGAAAGGATTTCCCGCCAAAGCGCCCGCAGGTCGACCTCCGGATGGGGCACGCCGGATGATGCATGGTGCCTGGCGACGGCCGAATGGATCTCGGTGCTGGGGGACTCGGGCGGCTCGTATCCGAATTGGCGGATCACGGCGCGCAGTTTGGCGTCCGCCGCGGGATCCGGTCTAGCACCTCCGGCGGGGGCGATCAACAGGGTGCCGTAGATGTCGAAAATCACCGCGCGGAAGGGGAATGCTTTGGTGGACCGGGGTGGCGGTGTGGAGAGGAGGAAGTGGAAGGCGGATTGGGTGAGGAAATTTTCCAACAAGAGATCGGCAGAAAGAAACGAGAGGTTTCCGTCCGCGGCTTTGGCGAGATCCGCGTGGATGGAGGTGATCGATTCGATCAGGGCGCTTGCGGAAAACGGAGTGAGATCGGCGACAGCCGGAGATCGATCTGATAGAACCCGCGCGAGCCAATCCGCGGCGGGTTCGCGGGAGGCGTGGAATTCCACGAGCGGGACTTTGCGGTTTGATGGGGTTTCGAGCCGTTCGATGACGCCCTGCTGGAGTGGTTCTGATAGATTTCCGAAGTCGAACCAGCCGTCCAGTTGCAGCGATGCGAGCACCGCGGCCGGGTGGTTGGCGGGGAGTTGGCGGCCGTAGCCGCGGAAGTCGCGCTCGAGCGCGTTCCGAAGCTGGTCGTTGAGAAGCGGGATCTCCACCCAGTCCGCGGGAATCAGCAGCTTGTCGTAGAGGTTTCCCGTGTGGAGCGCGCCGGGGACGGGGAATTTCCGTCCTAACAGAGGTTTCCGCCATGCGACGGCCTCGAGGAAAGGCAGGCCGAATCCTTCCTCGACGGAGGTGGAAACGATGTGGGTGGCGTGGCGGACCCAGGACTCGAAAGAGGTGTCAGCGCCGAAGCGCGGCTCTTGTTTGTTAGAAACATCGAAGTCCGCCGGTAGCCGGTGGCGTTTTGAGAAATCGCGCCATGTCTGATGGATGGCGAGCGCGTCCGGATCGAGCGGGGCGCGGCTGATGGCAAAGCGCGTGCCCAGCGGGGCGATGGCGGAGAGAAGCAGCAGCTCGCCGAGGTTCTTGCGCCGGATGCCGCGGACCGGGGCGAAGACGAGCGGGGTTGGGGAGGGTTCGGAGGCGAGGGTTTGCGGTTCGACGGGATTGGGGAGCAGGGTGGCGTTTTCAGCGGGGAGCCCGGCGGCGATGAAGAGTCGTTGGTCGCGTTCGTTGAGGAAGGCGTAGCGGATCCGAGGTGAAACCGGATAGAGGCGGTGTTTGTCGGGGATGTTCCGATAGTTCCACGGGCGGCCGTTTTCCGCGAGATCGTGGATCTGGAGGAGCAGGTGGGTGCCGCGGGACGCGAGTTCCGCGACAGTGGCGGGCAGGGAATGGGTTTTCC
>DAISZP010000289.1:0-7338 GCA_036824745.1 Luteolibacter sp. | reverse complement strand
GTCTTCCACGAGAAGCAGCAACGAGCGGAGTTTTTCAGGTGAAACCGGGCATTCATCGATGCCTATGCCCTGCTCGTTGAGTTTTCCTAACAGGTTGTTGATGATGAAGTTCGCCACCTTCTTGCCGGGGATGGCCTTATCCAAGGCGGCTTCGAAGTAGGCGGCGAGGTGGCGGTCCGAGGAAAGCACGGACGCGTCGTAAGTGGTGACGCCGAAGTCCTTCTCGAAGCGCGCGGCGAGCTCGTGCGGCAGTTCCGGCACCAGCGGGCGGACTTTTTCAAGCAGCGGTGCGGTCTGGATCGGCAGCAGGTCCGGGCAGGAGAAATAGCGGTAGTCGTGCGCGTCCTCCTTGGTGCGCATGAGCTGGGTTTCGCCGCGTTCGTCGTCCCAGCGGCGGGTGGACTGGATCTGGGGGATGCCGCGGTCGAGGTCCTCGGTCTGGCGTTCGATCTCGAAGTGGATGGCACGGCGGATGGCGGAGATGGAGTTGAGGTTTTTCAACTCGACCTTGCAGCCTAACGGATCGGTAGCGTTTTTGCGCAGCGAGATGTTCACATCGCAACGGAGCTGGCCTTTCTCCATGTCCGCTCCCGAAACATCGCCTTGTTGCAGGATCATCTGGAGCGAGCGCAGGTAGGCGAAGGCCTCTTCCGCGGATTCGAGATCCGGCTCGGAAACGATCTCCATGAGCGGCGTGCCGGCGCGGTTGAAGTCGATGAGCGATGAGTTTCCGAGGTGGGTGGATTTCGCGACGTCCTCCTCAAGGTGGATGCGGTTGAGCCGCACCTTCTTGCCGGGGTTGGCGATGTTCTTCCGGTGGTCCGTGGGATAGCAGTGCTCGTAAAGCGGGACCTCGCCGCCGATGCAGAGCGGCAGGTCCATCTGCGTCGTCTGATAGTTCTTCGGCATGTCCGGATAGAAGTAGTTCTTGCGGTCCCACTTCGAAATTTCGGGCGACGAGCAATCGATCATCAGGCCGGTGAGCAGCGTTTTCTCGATGGCCTCGCGGTTGAGCACGGGAAGCGCGCCGGGCAGGCCGAGGCATACCGGGCAGGTGTGCGTGTTCGGGGTGTCGCCGAAGGACGTGCGGCAGGCGCAGAACATCTTGGTCTTGGTTTTGACCTGGGCGTGGACTTCGAGGCCGATGGTTACCAGATAGGACATTGGAAATAGAGAAGAGGGATTCAAAGGTGCAGATCCTTGATCAGTTCTTTGATTTTCGGATCGTCGAGGGCTTTGGTGAGGAGCGGGTGCCGGAGAAGCGTGCCGAATTTTCCCTCGCGGGCAAGGTTTTGCAGTTCCGGATCTTCCACGATCCTTGCGCGAGGGTAGGGCTTGCCAGTGGTGGGATCGATCACGGGTTTGTATTTCGACTCGGATTGAGCCGCCACCAGCTTGGCGAGCGCGAGGCGGTCCGGGTCGCCGAGCGGATCGAGAGTCTTGATCCACGACTCCGGCAGGGCGTCTTCCACGGATGCCTTGAGCCGCTGGACAAACTTCGCGGAGGTGGCTTGGTCGATGCCGAGGTTCTTCTCGGCAAAGGCCTGGACCTCCGCGATGGATCCGGTGTGGTGGATGAAGGTGGCCCCGATCAGCCAGATCAACGAGGTCGGGATCAGGGCGAGCAGCAATCGGAGGGCGAGCTTGATCACCGGGCTGGTGGACTTCGTCTCCGGCTCGGGCTTTTTCCCGAAGGGACTGGCCACCGCTTTGGCGATGCGGCGGATCAGATAGAAGGAAACGAGGAACACGAGGATGGGAAACCCGGTGGTGATCACGCCCACGGATTTTCCTAACAAAGAAACCGAGAGCGTGGGAGCCTTTTGCCAGACGAGAAATCCGAGCCACGCGCTCAACGCGAGCACGACGGTGCCGACGATCATCCGCGTCATGCCGCGCAGCATGACGAAGCCGGCGCACACCAGGAAAATGATGAGCGCCGCCGTGCCAAGGCTGAGCTGCGGGATGGAATCGGTGGGCATCAGGAAATCGCTGAAGGATGTTCAGAGGTTTTTTCCACGGCGAAGGCGCTGTTTCATGTGAACAATCGTCACCACACGCAATTCGGCCGGTTGGATTTCGTAGATGATTCGATAGTTTCCTTCGTGCACCTCCCGAAGGTTGGAATCCTTGAATTCATTACCGGGTGACCGCTCATTGGCATGGAGGCGGCGCGTTCGATTCTCTGGATGATGCGTTCCACCTGAAGTCGCGCGTAGTGATCCGAGTCCCTCGCGATGTAATCCCGGATCGCGCGCAGGTCGTTTCCGGATAGCGTTGACCAGGTGACCTTCATGCCAAACCGAATTCCTTGCGGATGGAGGCGTGGGTATGTTTGCGTCCTTGGTTGAGGTCGGACAGGCCGGTTTCGATCTTCTGACGGACGAAGATTTCGTACATCAGATCGTCCCAACTTGCGGTTTCCGGCAATTCCCGCACGATTTTCGCGGCTGCCTTTTTGACGGAGACGGTTGGTTTCTTCGGGCTGGCCATGGCTGTATGAATGCCTCGAAATCGGGTCGGATGCAAGCGGGCGGTGATCAGTGTGCTACAGCCCGCTGCCTCAGCAGATGATCGACCAGCACCAGCGTCGCCATCGCCTCGACGATGGGCACGGCGCGGGGAAGTACGCAGGCGTCGTGGCGACCCTTGCCGGCGAGTTCGGTGTTTTCGCCGCCTGAGGTGACGGTTTCCTGGGAAGTCATGATCGTCGCGGTGGGTTTGAACGCCACGCGGAAGAGGATGGACTCGCCGTTGGAAATGCCGCCTTGAATGCCGCCGGAGCGGTTGCTGGTGGTACGGACCTTGCCATCGACCATGCGGAAGGGATCGTTGTGCTCGCGGCCGGTTAGAAGGGTGCCTGCAAAGCCTGAGCCGATCTCGAATCCCTTGGTCGCCGGGATGGAAAGCATGGCCTTGGCCAGATCCGCTTCGAGCTTGTCGAAGATCGGTTCGCCGAGGCCGGGCGGGCAGTTGCGGATGACGCACTCGACCACGCCGCCGACCGAGTTTCCATCGGAACGGATTGCCTTGATGCGGTCGATCATCGGCTGGACCATGGCCGGATCTCCGGTGCGCACGGTGTTCGACTCGATGGTTTCTGAGGAAATGCTGGCCGGATCGACGTCCGCGTTGAGTTCCTGGATGGATTTCACCCAAGCGAGCACCTCGATGCCGGGATGCAGGGTGTTGAGGACCTGTTTCGCGACGGCGGCGGCGGCGACGCGGCCGATGGTTTCTCTAGCAGAAGCACGTCCGCCGCCGGAGGGCGCGCGGATGCCGTATTTGGCATCGTAGGTGTAATCGGCATGGCTGGGACGGTATTTCACCGCCATTTCATCGTAGGAACCCGGACGTTGGTCGGTGTTTCGCACCACGATGGCGATGGGTGTGCCGAGCGTGACTCCATCGTGAAGTCCGGAGAGGATTTCCGCGGTGTCCGCTTCGTTGCGCGGGGTAACGATGTCCGACTGGCCGGGGCGGCGGCGGTCGAGCTCGCGCTGCACGTTTTCCAACGACACGTGGACGCGGGGCGGGCAGCCGTCGATGACGACGCCAACACCACCTCCGTGCGACTCGCCGAAGGTGTGGATGCGGAAAACCTGGCCGAAACTGGATGACATGCCCGGGAGAGTAGGCGCGGAGCGGATTCGGGCAAGAATTGGATATTGGATATCGGAAATCGGGGAATTAGGACGAGTCCATGCGACTGCGATTGCCCCGGCGAGTGATTGAGTTTCCAAGGCGGCCTCTGGTGATGGGGATCGTGAATGTGAATGACGACTCGTTTTCCGGCGACGGAACCTTGGATTTCCAAGCCGCGGTGGAACTCGCCCAAGCCCAGGTCCGGGCCGGCGCGGATGTGATCGACGTGGGGGCGGAAAGCGCGCGGACCAACCGGCAGGCGATTCCGGTGGACGAGGAAATCCGGCGGTTTCGCGGTTTTCTCAGCCAATGGGAGGACGTCTGGTGCGGTGTGGACCCCCGCGACGATGAGCAAATCTGGCCGCCCGTGCTCTCGGTGAACACCTGGCGGCCGGAGGTGGTGGAAAAACTACTCCCTGATGGCCGGATCGAGCTTCTCAACGACATGGGCGCGCTTCCCGACGACCGGAACGCCCGTTCTTGCGCGCTCCACGGGACGGCCCTGCTCGTCATGCACAGCGTCGGCGAACCCAAAGTGCCCCACCTCCACCAGCAATGGTACGATGTGATGGGCGCGATGGAGCGGTTTTTTGAGGAGAAACTCGAACTATGTGCCGCGGCCGGGCTTTCCGCCGAGTCTGTGGTTCTCGATCCCGGCATCGATTTCGCCAAGCAGCGCGACGACAACCTGACCGTCTATCGGGAGCTCGACCGCCTGCGCCGCTTCGAGCGCCCCGTTCTGGTGCCTGTTTCCAGAAAAACCGTCATCGGCGAGGTGCTCGACCTGCCCGATCCGAAGGACCGCGACGCAGGTGGCATCGCCTGCATCAGCGCATCGATGAGCGCGGGTGCTGAAATCTTCCGCGTTCACAACGTGCAGGCCGCCTGGCAGGCGGTGAAGGCGCTGCATGCGCTCGGCTGAATCACTCCACCGGCCACTCGCCGCGATCCTCCAACAGTTTGCGGAGGAAAATGCGGTCGATGGCATCCTTTTCGCGGTAGGTCTGCTTGGTTTTCCACAGAAGCTTGGGAGAGGCGAAGGGGATTCTCACTCCCAAGTGCTCGCGGAAAACGATTAGATCCTTGGCATCCTCGTAACTCATGCCGCAGGCCTTCGGCATCAGATCCACCGTGAATTCATCAAAACACGGACGACCACATAGTTTTCAATCTCCCCCGGGCTCAATTCGAGAATCGCCTTCTCCGGCAGATCGCTCAGAGCCTCTCTCACTTTCTCGTCGTTCTCGGGGGACGTATCAACGAGCAGATCCACATCCATGGTGGCCCGGAAATATCCCGCCGCGACGATGGCGAGGCCTCAGACGACGATGTATTTCGCTCCAAGTTGATTGAGCCTTGCCGCAAGTGCGGCGAGATCCTCGTCAGTCGGAGCGCGCGTCAGGCTCAGCGAATCATCAGCTTCATCTTCCATTCGTCGGCTTCCTCGTGGGATTTGAAACGAATTACTCCGGGTTTCACGACCAGCGGCCGCTCCCGCAGCCGAGTGACCAACCGGTTGAGTTTGCCCGCCGCCGCAAGCGACTCGCTGCCCTCACGCGGGGCACGGCGTTTCCCCACCACCTTCGCGCGGGGATCGCCGGATTCGATGAGTTCGTTCATGGGGTCAGGTTAAAGCACGAATCAATCCGTGGCGAGGGAGATTTGGTCCCGGAAAACCAGCCAACTCACGGATTTCCCGGAAACGGATTGGCTGAGAGCCGGATTTCGACTTCTTCCCGCAGCACCGTTTTCACCGCGAGCGGCTTGCGCGCGATCATCGCGAACGAGCACGCCGCCAGCAGTCCTAACAAACCGAACACCGCGAGAGAGAGCGATGGTTTCGCGGAAGGAGCCGCCGCCATCATGCGCCGAACCCGGCTTTCCAGCGAGTTCTTCTCCGCCATCGCCGCCGCGATCGGGGAAGGGGAAACATGGGCCGCCACGTCGCAGAGGACTCGCGCGTAGGTCTTCGGTGAAACCCCGCCATGCAGGACCTTGGCGTCGCAGGCGAACTCGGACTGCATCACGAAGCGCCGCGCCATCCAGCCCACCATCGGCTGATACCAATGCACCGCGCAGGCCACGGCTGATAGAAAGCGCCACAACGGGTCGCGCCTCTCATGATGGGCGAGTTCGTGATCCAGCACGATCTTCCGCGTTTCCGCAGTCCATTCGCTCCAAGCGGGAGGCACCAACACCGCTTTCCGCAGGATTCCCACGGCCACCGGGCTGGTGAGGCACTCGCAAACGCGGATCGAAACCCCATGCGCAAACCCGATCTCCCGCGAGCCGCGCATCCATCCGCGCAGCGTCAGAACCGCGCCTAGCAGACGAATCGTCCGCCATGCGAAACCCAGCGCCCAGATCGCAAACACGAGCTTCACCCAGGAAAACGAGGTCCCGGTGGAAACCACCCCATCTCCGACAGGCAGCACCTCGATCTTCGGCAGAAACCAGATCAAGGCCGGCAGCATGGTTGTTAGAGCGAGCAGCCCGATCGTCAACCGCGGATCACGCGCGGAATCTTTCCTGCCCGCCTGATGGACGAGCAATGTGGCCACGAAAGTGAATGCAAGTGCGGCGAGCATGGGCGTGTGACGTTATGGGTTTCCTTCGTCATCAATCAATTTCCGGATCCGGTCGATTTCCTCCGCGCTGAGCTGTTGGTCACGCGGGTCTAGCAGCGAGGCCACCAGCTTTTCCGGGCTGCCTTCGAAAAACGTCGCCAGCAACTGCCGCAAAGCCGTGCGCTTCGCCTTCTTCTCCGGCACCGCGGGCAGATAGACATAGCGCCGCGAATCCTTTTCGTGCGTCACCAACTCCTTCGCTTCCAGGGTGGCAAGCAGCGCGCGCACCGCGGAGTAACTCGGCGGATCCGGCAGCTCCTCCAGCACCTCCTCCGCAGTCGCCCGCCCCCTGCGGAACAGGATGTCCATCACCTGCCGCTCGCGGCGGGAAATCTGCCCGGTTTCAAAGCGTTTCATGCGGGCACCTTGCCAAATGCGGGAAATCCTGCAACTTAAATGCTGGAAAAAATGCATTTAGGATTTGACGCCCCGGTTTTCAAATGCTGTTTTTCCAGCATCATGAAACGCAAACTCGCGCATGTGCTGGGAGCCTCGCTCATCGCCATCCTCATCAATGCCTGCTCGCAGTCGGGATCTTACCGGGATTCCGCGGCACCCTATCTCGGGAAAAGCGAAAGCAATCAGAAGGTCAAACCCGCCGAGGACCGCCCCGGCCTCGCCACCGGCTGGGGCAGGGAGATCCAGTCGGAATATCACGTGAAACCCTTCGTCCGCGCATCCTCGAAACCCGCGGGAACCGATGTGATCTACTACAACGACCGCGAGGGCATCAAAGCGATGTCCTCATACAAGGAGCGCGTCTCGCCGATGCAGACCGCCGCGGGCGGCTTGGTGGAGTGGGGCATCCGCGGCGGTGTTTCCTATCTGCCGAGCTACAAGGAAGGTGGATACGGCCGCCGATACGTCGCGGGAGAAAACAACGGCACGTATTCCATCGTCGTCAAAAACCGCTGCAAGAGCGCGCTGGAAATCGTCGCCAGCGTCGATGGCCTCGATGTCCAGGACGGGAAATCCGCCGCGTTCACCAAGCGCGGATATTTCGTGGAACCCGGAAAAACCATTGAAATCCAGGGTTTCCGCACCAGCTACAGCACGGTGGCCGCGT
>DAISZP010000288.1:0-7358 GCA_036824745.1 Luteolibacter sp. | reverse complement strand
GCTCCTGGATTTGAGCGGAGGTCTCGACTCCGCCGCCGCGGTGGTCAACTCCGGTCTGCTCACCGTGAATGCGGCGGATACCGTCTCAACCTACGTCCAGAACGGCGCGGGCACTCTCGCCGGCAGCGCGCCACTGACGACCCTCAACGGGGCAACCCTCAACGGCGGCACGGTCTCCGGCAGCCTGCAGGGCAACACCACCAGCACCGGCAACGTCCTGGTTTCCGGCACGGTGGGAGGAGGCATCCTCAACGTGACGGGAGGAACCCTGAATCTAACGGGAACATCCACCAACAATCTCGTCAACATTGCGGGGACCTCATCCGGACTGCCTCTACCGGGTTCCGGTCCGGTGGTCGCGAGCAAGACGCCCCCGATCGGTTCAGGAGCCACCTTGATCGATGCCAATGGCGGGCTCTCGGCCGCCGCGAAGGTGACCAACGCCGGAACGCTGGTGGTCAATGCCGATGACACGGTGAAAACCTATACCCAGAACGGAAGCGGCATCCTCACTGGCAGCGCTTCGCTCTCCGCCACGGATGGCGCGATCCTCAACGGCGGCAAAGTGCTCGGATCCCTGATGGGAAACACCACCTCCACCGGCGATGTCCTGATCTCCGGCACAATGGGTGGAGGCTTGCTCAAGGTGACCGGCGGCACCCTGACCCTGACCGGAACCGCCAACGCCAACACCAAGGTATTGAAAGGAGCCAACCTCAAGGGCGACGGCACGATCAACGGCAACCTCGTCAACAAGGGCACCACCGCCCTTTCCCTCACGATCACCGGCAGCCTCGTCAACAAAGGCACCGTTTCGCTCTCACTCAGCGGCCCGGACGACTTCGACAGAATCAAGGTTGGCAGCGCCTTCCTGGGCGGCAAGCTGCTGGTGGAAAACACCGGCGCCGGCCTTGCCGCCGGAGAAACCGCGAAGATCATCGACGCGGATGTCTATCAAAACGCGTTCACCGCCTTCACCTCCACGGGCTTCAAGAACGGCCTGCTTTTCAATGACAAGACGGGCACCTTGATCGGCCTCGGCGGCGGCCAGTCCCACGCGGGCGGCTACCTCAATCTCAATCAGAACCAGACCAACACCTACCTCGCGCTGTTCGAGGATGCGGTGCAGCTTGGTTCCAAGAACGTGACCCGCGTCGGCAACGTGATCAACTTCACCAGCGGCGCTTCCAACGGAGACGCCGATCTGGTGGACGCGCTCAACCAAGCAACCTTCTCCAACCCGGGCTCAATCCAAGCCGACACGGTCAACCGCCTCTCACCCGAGGTGTATGGAAGCCTGGCGGACTACACGGAGCAAGCCCTGCGTTCCCATGCCCGGCAAGCCGTGGATGCCGCACCCGTCGCACGCAAGGGCAAGACCCAGGTCTTCGCCTCGGTTCACGGGACCTCGGCCGGTGTGGATGACGAAGCCACGGACGCGGGATACGACATCGACCTTGCCGGAGCGACCGCCGGCATGCGCTACGATATGAACGGCAATTTCAGGGCCGGCGGCTTGTTAGGTGTCGATGACGGTTCGATCTCGGGCACCTTGTTCGACGCGGACGGCCAGGGCCTCGTTCTGGGCGGCTTCGCGAGCTATCAGTTCAAAGACTCCCACAAGACGATGGTCATCGGGAGCCTCACCTACGGGTCCTACACCTATGACGCCACGCGCAACAGCCTTGGTGGCGACGCGAGTGCCGACGGTGTCGGCTCGGATGCCATTGAGCTGACACTCGGCGCGGGAACGGTGCTTTACGAAAAGGAAAACTTCAGCCTCTCAGGTTCCGGAGCCTTCCGTTACATGAACGGCACTGTGGACGGATTCGTGGAGGACGGCCCGGGAATCGCGCTGGATGTGGAGTCACAAGACATCGATTCGTTCCTGCTCGATGTGGGCGTCGATCTCAGCTATCGCATCAACGAGCAGTTCACGCTGGCCGGCCGTGTGGGTTACGTGCACGAACTCTCGGATTCGGAGCACTCCGTCTCCTCCACCTTCGCGGCCTCCGGCGCGGATGCGCAGCTTTTCGATGTGACGGCTCCCGGTATCGACGGACAGGCCCTCACCCTGAATGCCGGCTTGTTCTATGATCTCAACGAGAACACCCGCCTGGGCGCGACCTATCGCGGTGAGTTCGGCGGGGAATCCATGCCGACCCAATCCTTCGGAATCGGTGCCACCTACGGATTCTGATTTCATCCCGCCGTCCGGCGCACCGGATTGCGAAATGAGGCTCATGGTGCGCGAGGACGGGATCGAACCGCCGACCGACCGGGTGTAAACCGGTTGCTCTACCGCTGAGCTACTCGCGCCGGAAACGTGAGGCCGTGAGGCTGGAGAAGCGGCGGGGCCGAATCAAGCGCGGAGTTTCAACCGCCCTTCAACCAGGCGTCGATGCCGCCGCTGACGTTGATGACGCGGGTGAAGCCGTGTTGTTTCATCAGTCCCACCGCGCGGGCGGAGCGCATGCCGGATTTGCAGTGAACGTAGATGTCCTGATCCTTGGGCAGCGCTGCGAGCTCGCCTTCAAGCGTGGCGAGCGGGATGAGGCGTGCGCCTTCGATGTTCGCGATGGCGTGCTCGTGGGGCTCGCGGACGTCGATGAGCAGGCCCTTGAGACCGGATTCTAACAAATCGCGGAGTTCGGCGGTGGTGATGGATTCCATGTCGTCGGATGCGGTGGTGCAGGTGTTAGAGGTGTTGGTTTCGGCGTTGGAGACGGAGCGGATGTCCGGATGATCGCCGCAGAGGCGGCACGCGGGATCGCGGTTCAGCTTGATCGTGCGGAAGCTGCTGTTCAGCGCGTCGTAAACGGTGAGCTTTCCTAACGGAATCGTTCCGATGCCGAGCAGCAGCTTGAGGGTTTCCATCGCCTGGATCGATCCAATGATGCCGGGCAGCACGCCGAGCACGCCGGCTTCCTGGCAGGATGGCACGCTTCCCGGCGCGGGCATGGAGGGAAGCAGGCAGCGGTAACATGGACCTCCGAGATGCGGAGCGAAAACGCCGGCCTGGCCTTCGAAACGGTGGATCGCGCCATAAACCAGCGGTTTCCTCAGAAGAAAGGCGGTGTCGTTTGTTAGAAACCGAGTGGGAAAATTGTCCGAGCCATCGACGATCACATCGTGAGGTTCCGCGAGCGACATTGCGTTTTCCGGCGTGAAGCGCACGGGTTGGAGCGTCACTTCGACGTGGGGGTTGATCTCGCGGAGTCGCGCGGCGGCGCTTTCGAGTTTGGATTTCCCGATCCATGACTCGCCGTGGAGGATCTGGCGCTGGAGGTTGGTGGCGTCCACCTCGTCCGGATCGACGAGGGTGATACGACCCACGCCGGCGGCGGCGAGATACATCGCGGATGGCGAGCCGAGCGCGCCGGTGCCGATGAGGAGGACGGAGCTGTTCTTGAGGCGCAGTTGCCCGGCCTCGCCAACCGCGGGGATCAGCAGGTGGCGGGAGTAGCGCAGCAGTTCATCGCGGGTGAGACCATCCGTCATCGCGGGAGGACGATGAACTCCGGTGCCGCGCTTGTCCACGGAGGAAAAGATTTTGAGGACACCGGAATTGTGATAGGGTGTCCACATGTCAGAAGTCCTCTCCACCTTCCGCCTGCATCCGGGGGACAAGCTTCCTGATTTCTCGCTGCCGGATGCCTCGGGCATCGAGGTTTCAAAGGATGCGGCGATGGGAACCAAAGGCTTGTTGTTGGTGTTCGCCTGCAATCATTGCCCCTTCGTGATCCATCTCGCGCGGGCACTCGGGAATGTGGCTCGTGAAATCGCTTCGCAAGGAGTGGAAACCGTGGCGATCAACTCGAATGATGCCGCGAAGTATCCCCAGGACGCGCCGGACCTGATGGCGGGATTCGCCGCGGACTACGGCTGGGATTTTCCCTATCTGGTGGATGAGACGCAGGACGTCGCGAAGGCTTTCGGAGCGGCATGCACGCCGGACTTTTTCCTCTGCGATGGTGAAGGAAACTTGTTCTACGCGGGGCAGTTCGACGATTCGCGGCCACGCAGCGGGCTTGAGGCCCACGGTGGTGATTTGCTTGAAGCGGTGCGGCGGATGTTGGCGGCCGAAGAACCGCTTGCACGGCCGTATCCGAGCAGCGGCTGCAACATCAAGTGGAAGCCGGGGAACCAGCCGGACTGGTGGGATTCCGGAAGTTGAGCGGCGGATCGGCGGGATTTTCTTGGAAGGCGGGCGGATTTCGTTTCGTTTCAGCGGTGTTATGTACCGTTTGTTTTTGGGTTTTGTATTCGTTTCGTCCGCCATGGCCACGCCGCTTGAAATCGGTGGTTTCGCGCCAAATGGGAAAACCGTGAAGTCTTGGCCGCTGGCCGGTGATGGAGGATGCGAAGTGGCCCCAGGGGCCGCGGCATCCGTGCAAGCGAGGGTTCCACTGCTCGGAGACAAGGACCGCGAGGCTGGCGGCGATTGGCGGGGGATTCTCTCCGTCGATCTCTACGGCAGCGCGGGAAAAGGCAAGGGCAAGGTGGTGCTGGAAGCGCTGGATCCGGCGAGTGGTGAGGTATTTGCGTCCGGCACCACAGAGATTTTCAAACCCGCACCGCGCGCGGCTTGGGTGGTGATCTCCTCGTCCGCTCACCCCGGAGCGGAAGCGGAGAAGGCCTTCGATGGCAGCCCGGGGACGGATTGGCACTCGGACTATGCCAAGGAACAAGCGAAGCCGCCGCACTGGATCGGCCTGGAGTATGGCAAGCCCACCCGCATGACTGAAGTGCGCTACACACCGCGGATGTCGGGTTTCACCAATGGCGTGGCGCGGAAATACCGGGTGGAAGTCCGCGTGGGCGGTGGGGATTGGAAGACGATCGTATCCGGCGAGACGGACGAGAAGTTCGCGAACGAACGCCGGCCGCTGGAGGTGAAGTTTCCCGAAGCGATGAATGTGGATGCGTTCCGCTTCGTCATTGAGAGCGATTGGAGCGGCGGCGGCTTCGGCACTGCCGGCGAGATCGTGCCGGTCGGCGTGAAACTTGAACCGCAGAAGGCGGTCGCCGCCGGAGCGCGGGCGTGGGCGGAGATCCCGCAGAAGATGATGAAGATGTTAGAAGGCAAGACTTTCGGCCTGCGCGTTCGCAACGCGGGTGACGCCAGCGTGGTGGTCGGCACTCCGCGGCTCGCGCGCATCCATCTCGCGCCATCACCGAAACTCTACGGCCGCTCCAACGGCGGACTTGGACCGGACAAGCTCGGCGCGGGTCTGTTAGGCTTCGACGCGCTCACCGAGCACCAGCAGACGGTGCTCACCCTGATGGAAGTGCGCTCCGGATCCCCCGCCGCGAAAGCAAAGCTCAAACCCGGCGATGCGATTCTCGCGGTAGCCGGCAAACCTTTGCCCGTGAACGATCTCAACCCGGGTTGGGAATGGTTTCATCAGAGCCACGAAGCGGCCCTCGGAAGGGAAACCGAAGCCGCGTTGAAAGCCGGACAAAGCTCGCTGCCCGTCCTGGTGATGCGCGACGGCGTGACGGAAACGGTTTCCATCCCCCTCGAGCGCACGCGTTCGTTCACCACCATGAATCCGGCGGACGATGCCGAGGCGAAACGTTTGTTAGATGATTGCCTCGATTTCATCGTCAAGACCCAGAAGGACGATGGAAGCTGGTCGGGCGACATGATCCGCACCTGCTATTCCGCGCTCGCGCTGATGGCCACCGGCGAGGAGAAATACAAATCGAAGGTGCGCAAGGCCGTCGATTGGGCGAAGGAGAAATACAAGAAACCCGCCGACTACGGAAATCTCGGTTTCTGGTCCGGTGCCTACGCCGGCATCCTCTACAGCGAGTGGCACCTCGCCACCGGTGACAAGTCCGTGCTTCCCAACCTCGACGCCTTGCGCGACTGGGCGGTGAACGGCCAGCACCCGAGCGCCTGGCAGGTTCCGGCGCTCGGCCACGGTCCGGACGGACTTCCCTACGAAAACAAGGCCCTGGTTGCGCCTGCCTGCCACCTGCTGGTCTTCGAAGCGCTCGCCACCCGCTGCGGCATGAAGTCCGGCATCTGGGAACTTCTAACACCCTACATGCAGATGGCCTGGTCCGATCCGAAGGAAGGCGGCCACGGCGCTCTCGGCTACAACCGTTCCTACAAGGACACCGAGGAGTTCTGGTCGCGCTCCGGCTTGTTCGCCATGGCCTGCCACATCCGCAACCAGCGGCCGGACATGCGCGACGCGATGACCAAGTTCATGGCCGCACACCATCCATGGATCCGCAACAGCCATGCCTACGGAGAACCGGGTGGATCGCTCGGTCTGTTAGGACTCAACCTCGCCGCGCCGAAGTCCTATCAGGAAATCATCCCGCAATACGGCTGGTGGTTCTCGCTCGCATGGGAGCCGAAACACGGCCTGCGTTTCACCACCCCGCACATGGGCGCGCCTTACATGGGCGAGGAGGATCTCATCAACGCCACTTATGCCCTTGTGCTCCAGGGCCCTAAGAAAACCCTGCAACTCACCGGCAGCACGCGGACCGGACAGTGGCGGTGATCCCCCACCTTGACCTCCGGGCCGCCGTTTCGCACCCTGAGCCGTGCGGTCGATTCTCATCACGGGCGGAAACGGCGGGCTCGGGCTCGCCATGGCACGGTATTTTCTCGAACACGATGCCGAAGCGCGCGTCTGGCTCGGCGTGAGATCCAACCGGAACAAGGCGCATTCACTGGCCGAGGAATTTACCGATCGCTGCCGTCTGCTGGATCTCGACGTGACGGCCTCCTCCGCGTGGGAAGCAGGGGTTTCCACCATTCTCGAAACCGACGGCCGCATCGACGTGTTGGTGAACAACGCGGGCCAACACCGCGATTCCCTGCTCGCAAACATGCCTGCCGAGGCTTGGCACCAGGTCATTTCCTCCAATCTCGACGCCACCTTCCACGGCTGCCGCGCGGTGGTCACGCCGATGATGCGCCAACGCTTCGGCCGCATCATCAACATCGCCTCGCTCAGCGCCATCATGCCACCGCTCGGTCAAACCAACTACGCCGCCGCCAAAGCCGGAGTCGTCGCGCTGAGCCGCACGCTGGCCAAGGAAACCGCGCGCTCCGGCATCACGGTGAATGCGATCCTGCCCGGCTACATCGAGACCGACGCGCTCGCGGAAATGGACGAGGATGCACGGAAACAGGCGAAGATGGCCGTGCCCATGCGCCGGTTCGGAAAGCCGGAGGAAGTGGCCGCGGCCGTCTATTTCCTTGCCAGTCCCGAAGCGGCCTATATCACGGGTTCCGCCCTCAAGATCGACGGGGGAATTTTCTAGGTCAGTCACCATGCAAGGCGAGGAACTCAGATTGAAAATCAAGGAAGTGATGGTCGAGGAGCTCA
>DAISZP010000287.1:0-7382 GCA_036824745.1 Luteolibacter sp. | reverse complement strand
GTTCTTGTAGAACTGCGCCGCCCACATCTGGTGCTGGCCCACGTCGGTGGCGACGATGGCCCTGCCTTCTGTTAGCTGATAGAGCTCGTCGATCACCTGCTGCATGCGCAGGCCGCCCTGTTTCTTGTAGGTGAGCGGATACTTTTTCTTGTAACCGTTCAGTTTGGCGAGCCACTCGGAGTTGTCGAGCTTGCCAATCTTCTCGTTGATCTCGGCGAGCGCGGCTTTCGCGTCGCCCACGATCATGAGGTCCGGCTGGATCATCTTGCCGGCTTCCGCGGGATCGATGTCGATGTGGATGATCTTCGCTTCCTGGCAGAACTTGCTGGGCTGGCCGATGATGCGGTCGTCGAAGCGCGAGCCGATGTTGATGAGCAGGTCGCACTCGATCATCGCCTTGTTCGCATAGGCGGTGCCGTGCATGCCGAGCATGCCGAGTGAGAGTTCGTGGGTTTCCGGAAACACGCCCTTGCCTAACAAGGTGGTGGTCACCGGCGCGTTCAGCGTTTCCGCGAGGTGCAGAAGCTCCTTCTCGGCGCGGGCGATCATCGCTCCCTGACCGGCGAGGATCACCGGACGCTGGGCCTTCGAGATCAACGCGGCGGCTTCCTTCACCTTCGCGGCATCGATCTTGAACGAGGCGCTCGGGTCATAGCCCGGAAGTTGGAACGGCGGGTTCATGTCGCCAGTGAAGGCACCGGAGGAAACGTCCTTCGGAATGTCGATGAGCACCGGGCCGGGCCGTCCGGTGGTGGTGATGTGATAGGCTTCGCGGGCGATCCTCGGGAGGTCGTTGCTGTTTTTCACGAGGTAGTTGTGCTTCACCACCGGGATCGTGATGCCGAAAATGTCCGCTTCCTGGAACGCGTCCTTGCCGAGCATCCAGGAAACCGTCTGGCCGGAGAGCACGATCATCGGCACGGAGTCCATCATCGCCGTCATCAGGCCGGTCACCGTATTGCCAGCACCGGGGCCGGAGGTCACCAGCACGGCGGCGGGTTTCCCGGTGGCGCGGGCGTATCCATCCGCCATGTGAACGGCACCCTGCTCGTGGCGGACGAGGATGAATTTCATCTTCGTCTTGACGGTTTCCAACGCGTCGAAGATGGGGATGGCCGCTCCACCGGAGTAGCCGAAGATGTATTCGATGCCGAGATCATCAAGTGTCTTGATGAGGGCCTGCGCTCCGTCCATTTTGTCCTTGCTCATAAGAAATGCCGGTTAGGGGCGGGGAGTTTTGTGGGTGAATGGCTGGATTGCAAACAAAAATCACGTTTTTCCGGCCTATTTCTGATGTTCTTTGCCGGAATAGGTGTGAAATGTGGCGATTTTGATCCAATTCGGGCCATTTCATTGATGGGATCGCTTTGAAAATCCGCCAAATGGTCCGGTTTTTGGTTCTTGGATCAGCTTTTCATGAGAAATTGGACGCGGAGTGGTGGAGCCCGACTTTGCCATCCGCCTTGGATTTCCCGGATTGCACGAATGGACATTCCCGGCAAGTCTCCCGCTGTCAGCAATGCAGCCACAGGCACACTCATCCCGCAGCGGGGACGGCACCCTATGGTTGGCCGCCCTTGGGATGGCCTTGCTCCTGAACATCCTGCTGCTCTTGGCCGTGGGTTTCACCATGCTGGAGACCGCCGTGTTCCGGCGGCAGCCCACCGCGACCGTGGAAAAACCGCAGGAAACCGTCGCCACCATTTTCGCCCAGTTGGCGGAAACCAAACCCGCCGCACCTCCCGCCTCCGCCGAGCGCCAATTCGCCCGCACATCGGACGACCAGATCTCGCCACCCACCGAAAACCCCGCCTTCATCGGCGAGCGGAACACTCAGGCCACCAGCGAGCGCCCGCCCGATGCCGCCGCCCCGCCCTTGCCCTCCCAAGCCGGAATCGATCGCGACGACCTCGAAACCACCACCAGCAACTATCAGGACGGCAGCCTCGACACCCCTCCCACCCCCGCCGAGGACTCGGAAACCGCTCCCATGCCGGAACCCACCCACGCGGTGACGCCGCAGCCCGCCCAACAAGCCTCGCAGCCATCCGAAACCACCGCCACCGGCGAGGATACCACCCGCAGCACCCCGCCTCCCGCGGAAAAGCTCCTCTCCGGACCAAACCCGGTGGACATTGCCATTCCCAAGCCGGCCACCGAGCCGGATGAAATCAAGCCCACCCCCGAACAACGGCCGATGCCCACCGCTCCCGCCACCCCGGACGTTTCCGAAATCAAGCCCTCCACCCAGCCCGCCAAACCCGTCAACGACCCCGCCTTCCGAGGAAACCAGCGCAAGTCCGCCATCATGGGCTCCATCTCCCGCACCGGCCGCAGCGCCCTCGATGTCGAAGACACGCCACTCGGCCGCTACGAGGCCGCCATCAGCCGCGCCGTCGAGCAAGAGTGGCAGAGAAACTGCATGCGCCACCGCGACCTCATCGTCCCCGGCTATCTCACCGTGCGCTTCTTCGTCCTGCCCACCGGCAAAGTGAAGTCCGTGCAATTCGTCGGCGACATGGAAACCGGCGAAGTCCAGAAAGGCTTCACCTACAACTCCATCCGCGAGGCCGCCATCCCGCCCATGCCCCAAGCCCTGCGCAAGGACTACGAAAAAGAGCCCCTCGAGCTCATCTTCCGATTCTACTTCTAACCCACCACCCATGATCGAAGCCATCTCCTCCCTCGCCGCCGCATCCCCCACGGACGCCATCAAGACCTCCTGGGACTTCCTCCTCAAAGGCGGCCTCTTCATGATCCCCCTCGGCCTCACCTCTATCGTCGGAGCCACCGCCATCCTCTACAAATTCCTCTCCCTCTCGCGGGACCGTGTCATCCCCGATCCCCTCGCCGACCAGATCTCCCGCTTTCACGAACTCCTCGCCACCGACCGCACCGAGCCCGTGCTCCGCGAGTTTGAAAAAGGCCGCAGCACCCTCGCCCGCCTCGCCGCCGTCGCCATCCGCCACCGAGGCCGGCCCCAGTCAGACATCATCCTCTCCGTCGAAGCCGCCGCCCGCCAGGAAACCTCACGCCTCCACGCCGGCATCGGCGTGCTCGATGTCGTCATCACCGTCGCTCCCCTGTTAGGCCTGCTCGGCACCGCCTCCGGCCTCGTCACCATCTTCCAGGGCCTCGGATCGAACTACGACCCCACCACCATCTCCAAGGGCATTGCCATCGCCCTCCACACCACCATCTTCGGCCTCACCATCGCCGTCCCCTGCGTCGTCGCCCACGGCTACTTCACCCGCCGCATCGAGATCCTCACCGCCCGGCTCGAATCCCTGCTCGCCGACTTCGCCCACGTCTGCCAGCGCCCGGCCATCAAAAACTGAGCCCTCCCCATGCGCTTCCACCGCATCACCCGCAAGCGAGCCGAGATCCCGATCGTTCCCATGATCGATATCCTCTTCATCCTGCTCGTCTATCTCGTCGTCACCACCGAGGCCCGCAAGCCGCGCAACGTCATGAACATCGAGATCCCCACCGTGCGCGAGATCCCGTCGGACACCGTCAGCGAGTCCCGCTCCGTCATCGCCGTGGACGCCCTCGGAAACATCACGCTGGACACCCTCGCCGTCCCCGAAGGCCTGCTCGAGTCCTACCTCGCCGCCTATCAGAAACAAAACCCCGGCCGCAAACTCGAACTCGAAGCCGACAAAAAACTCCCCCTCGAACGCCTCCTCCAAGTCTGGGACGCCCTCATCAAAGCCGGCATCCCCATCAAGGACGTCCCCGCCCGCATCAAGCTGCCGGCGGAAACCAAATAGTTAACCATGAAAATCCGATACAGTAAGTGGACTAGAGATCGCCAAATTTCGGTGAACAGCCTGAAGTTCGATCCTGACAATCCTCGCATTCGTGAAGTGCAGGGAGAGCGGAAGATCATAGAAGAACTGGCGGAAACGGAGGATCTTGCCGAGCTGCTTGGCAAGTTTCTTAACTACGGGGTGGCGCCGATTGAGCGATTGGTTGTGGTGTATGAGGACGGTAAACCTATCGTGATTGAGGGTAATCGACGGTTAGCAGTTTACAAGATGCTGTTGGCCCCGGAAAAAGCGCCCAAGAAACTCACTAATCTGGTCCGCCAAGTCATCAATTCAATTGGTCCGACCGAATTGCCGAAAAAGGTGGGGTGTGACCTTCCTCCGGATGGAGCGGAAGCCCGCGTGTATGCCTACATGAAACACGCTTCCGAGAAGTTCACCAAGAAATGGGCTCCAATTCAGCAGGCAATCGTTACATCGAAGGCAGCTGATCTGGATGATGCAGGGGCTGGCGAGATCGAGTTGACCGACTCTCAGAAGAAGGAGGCTAGATCGATGGTCGAGCTTTACAGACTCGCCGGACTTCTATCCAGGAACGCAGGGAGCAAGATCAAGGCCGAGGCCCTGCGCGACTTCCCATACGAAGCTGTAAAGCGGGTGTTTTTGAACCGAGTAGTTTGCGATAGGCTTGGAATCAAAGCGACCGCCAAGGGGCTCAGTATTGTTGGCGATCCAGATCTTTTTGCGAAATTCTTTGAGGCCACAATCCAGAAAATGGGAGCGCGTGGAACGCGGGAGTTCAACACTGAAGAACAGGCGATCGATTGGATAGAGGAATACGGATACTCGCCGTCGAGTGCCGCAAAATGCAAACTATCCGACGTCATCGAAGGAAATGAAGTCGATCCCGAAGACGAAGAGGGAGGCCAAAAGGATGATGCGGACCCGAGGCCTCCGAAACCGAAGCCAAACAAACGGAAATCAAAAGTCTTCGAGGTGCGAATCACTCCGCAATTCCAGGTCCCTCGACTTCAGAGGGTCTTGGACGAAGTCGAGCGCGTGGCTATCGATAACGCACCTAACACTGCTGGCGTGATGTTGAGGTGTGTCTTAGAACTCGCGGTCGACGGCGGAATGACGGAGAGGGGTTGGCACAAACCCTATCGAGCTTGGTTGCAATCGAATGGCGACACGCTAAAGATGCGCATTCAGTGGATGCGGGACGAAAATAAGTTCTCACAAGAGAGAGATATTCATCGACTGCTTGGCAACCTTCTCAACAAGGCGCATGGAAAGGCGACATTGGAGAGTCTCAACGGATGGGTTCACAGCAACTGGTGCCCAGCGACTGGTGTAGATGTGCAGGCAAAGGCAACAGAACTAACCCCATTGATCCAGCGTCTACTTGCGAAAGAGCAACAGTGAGGCCCGTTGTATAAATTTCCCATGAAGACATTGAGCCCACTCCGCTATCCTGGCGGGAAAGCGTCATTCACCGAGTTTTTCGGTGATGTTTTGGAAAAGAATGACCTGTGCGGAGGATTGTATGCCGAGCCATTTGCTGGTGGAGCAGGAGCCGCGATTGGGTTGCTGGTCTCCGGATATGTTGATCGGATCGCGATCAATGATGGCGATCCGCGGGTCTATTCGTTCTGGAAGACTGTAATCGGAAACACGACCAAGCTAATCAAGAAGATCGAGGCGACTGCGGTTACGTTGGAGGAATGGGAACGTCAAAGGGCAATCTACCTCAATCCAGAAGGGAAGTCGCACCTCGCCCTTGGGTTTGCCTCGTTCTTTCTGAACCGCTGCAACCGGTCCGGCATTCTGGTGAATGGTGGGCCAATTGGAGGAAAGCATCAGCAAGGGAAATGGAAGCTCGATGTCCGTTACAACAAGAAGGAACTTATCGAACGTATTGATCGGATCGCGGAATATGGCGACCGCGTAATGGTGTTTGGAGAAGAGGCCGAGGTGTTTATGTCCATGGTTCCGAAGCTGGCAGACGGCGATCCATCGCTAATTTACTTGGATCCGCCCTATTTCGATAAAGGGCGCCTACTTTACATGAACCACTTTGCGCCTGAGGATCACGTGCACCTTGGAGGTCTGGTAAAGAGTATGAAGTCAAAATGGCTCATGACTTACGACAACTGTCCCGAGATCCGGCACATTTATTCCTGGGCGAATTGCAAGCGATTTAGCTTAAAATATAGCGCCTACGAATCCCGCGATGGAGGCGAGGTTCTGATCTGGCCCGATAATCTCAAGATGCCACCACTCGGAGGTTCAGCACGCATGGTCTGAAGTGGCGGGGTAACGTTAGGCGTGGCCATCCAATCCACAGCCAGTTGTGGCTTTTCTAAGCGGCGCAAACGCAAAACGCGGATGGATTTATCCCGATTCATGTGCCGTGGACAAGTGGCCACCTTGTTCTACCCGCCTCACCGCCAGCATCTTCAAACAGAACCCCGAACTGGACACCCGCTACAGGGCCAGTTCGGGGGGGGATCGAGACTAACTTGAAGGGACTTAGACAATTCCTCGGCGCCCTAGTCGCTTTGACTCTTGGGGATCACCGGAATCCGGCACTTGGGAAGGCAATTGTTCAAGCTAGTTGCCGCAGCAGTTGGGACAGAATAAGTTGGTTTCAAGCATCAATTCATCTTCCTTTTGGTTCTTGATGATTTCCATCCATTTTCTCACGTGCGAGTGACATGAGGTATGGGTTGCCTCATCCTCGATTACGAGTTCCGGATTGAATGCGCATAGCAAACTCGGGTAATTTTCCTCGAACCAAGCAATGTCCTTGGGCGAACCTTTTAGTTCCGCAACGAAATTCGATACTACGACAATCGAAACATCGCGCCTAGTGGCCTCTTCTCTTACGAATTTGTTAACCACCTGCCCCTTGCCCTCTTCCCGGCTCGAGTAGCTTAGCGCTGCAATTTTCGGGCATAGCGGAAATCTTTCGGTGGTGGTGCATGAACACAACGTTAGCGAGAACAAAAATCGCCATCCTAATGAGGTAGCCGTCATTTTGGTGTTGGGTTGTAATTCATTGAAGGGCTCTTGCGTCTGGGCCAGGTTCGTCGATTGGGCTGACAAACGGTCTCCAAACAGTATTTTGCTTCACTACGTAGCCAACGAATCTTATTGTGGAATCCCCATCCTCAAACGATAGGTTAGTATTAGAAACATCGACTTTATGCTCTTCGGAGTGGCTTCCATAATTTGCAGAACTCCCGAAATTTACTCCAAATGCTGAAAATCCGCCGCCGCCCGACGCGCTAAATTTTCGAACATAATCATAAGTCCACCTCTGGGTTGATTCGAAGGATGCCTTAAAGCCTCGCACTAAAATAAGTTCCGTTGGATAGTACCTTAGCGATCCGTCCTCCCCAAAAAACTCCTCGAAGTCCCGGAGATTCTCGGTGATTCTCTTGCTCTTGAATAGATGGGGTTGAAACCAACCCGGGTACACTATGCGTACTTTAAACGCTGATTTTGCGCCAAGCTTAATCGTGGTTCCTTTCTTGAACTCTTCGGTTATTGATCGATGTTCGCTGGCGCTTGCTTTAACTTTTATGAAAGCCCATCCGCCGCTTCCTG
>DAISZP010000286.1:0-7386 GCA_036824745.1 Luteolibacter sp. | reverse complement strand
GAACGTCGGTGACATCGCCCGCCAGATCGTCGAGGAGCACCTCGACCTCTGCCTGGACGCCGGCATCAACCACGAAGGCATCAACGCCGAGGTCGCCAAAGGCCAGTGGGAATTCCAGATCTTCGGCAAAGGCTCCAAGAACGCCGCCGACCAAATCTGGGTGGCCCGCTACATCCTCAACCGCCTTTGCGAAAAATACGGCATCGACGTGGAATACCACTGCAAGCCGATCAAGGGCGACTGGAACGGCTCCGGCATGCACGCCAACTTCTCCACCGACCACCTCCGCGACAAGGGCGGCAAGGAATACTTCGAGAAGCTCATGGCCGCTTTCGCCGAGAACATGGAAGAACACGTCGCCGTTTACGGCCCGGACAACCACCTGCGCCTCACCGGTCTGCACGAAACACAGTCCATCGACAAGTTCACCTACGGCATCGCCGACCGCGGTTCCTCGATCCGCATCCCGCACAGCTTCGTGAACAACGGCTACAAGGGATACCTCGAAGACCGCCGTCCGAACTCCCAAGGCGATCCTTACCAAATCGCCTCCCGGATCCTCAAGACCATCGCCCAAGTGCCGACCGCCTGAGTCGTCCTTGGATCGTTGTGATCCGCTTGCTTCAAGCCGCTTCCTCGCAAGAGGGAGCGGCTTTTTTCTGGGACCGTGCCGTCCTCGATCTAACGGGGAATCGAAACAAACCCGAACACCCTCTCCACCACCTCCTCCAATGGTTCGATTTCCGCATATCTAACAAATATCCCGCCGCTTGATTCCAGAAATGCCAGATCCGCAGCGAGATTCCGTCCACGACCGGTGCGGTTCTCGTATTCGGCGGCCCATGCCATGAAAGAATTGTGCTCTTCTTCCATGTCTCCCCCGGGGTCGATCCTCGGTCCGAAACGCGCCCGTTGCCGGCGTTTCAGCCGATCCAATCGCTCGACAGTCGGAATTTGCAGGAAAACCGCGTGAGTCGGACGCAGGTCGATCAAACCCCACGTCGCAACCGATCCGCTCAGAATCCACGAGGAATGCCCGGCTAAAGCGCGATTCAAGAGCTCACGCCGCTCTTCGGGAGTGTATTGTTCCTGAAACGGAGGATCCGACGGCTTGTGGAAATAGGTATCGGAGTCGAACACCGGAATGTTGAGCCGATCCCCAACCATCAGCGCGGTCGAAGTGCACCCTGAGCCAGGTCCGCCGGAAATCAGGACGCGCATTTCCCGACTCCATCCTCTCAATGATACCCGCCATAAGCAAACCCGCCGCCGTAATAGGCCGGAGGTCCGTAGTGGCAGCCACCCGAGTGGTTGTTTCCAAGCGCGTAGCCCAACATCCCCGCGGCGGCGATGCCCGCGACTACCAATCCGGGATCCACGACGTAGCGCGGAGCATAGTAACCCGGAGCCGGAGGCGGTGCGGACTCTTCGGGCGTGTACTCGCCCTTGGAATCCCCCACAGGCACCTGCGTGTAGGCCGGTGGCTGATAGTAGGTGTAGCAACTCGTGCTGCTGGCGACAAACGCGCCACACAACGCGGCAACCACCCACCTGCGGAACTTCGTTTTCATGCCCCATCATCACCCGGCCGCGGTTCCGATCAATCGGAAACTTCAAACGCCAGACCCCTTCAACTTCCTATAGAAAATACGGCCGCCGGAACGAATCCCGGCGGCCGTTGTGGATGAATCAGATCCGGACGAATCACTCGTCACCACCCGGGGCACCGCCCGGAGCGCCGCCTTGCGGCATCGGGAACGGCATGCCGCCTTCCGGCATCGGAGGCGCGTCCTGGATTTTCACGAGTTCGAGTTCGAAAATCAGCGTACTGTTCGGCCCGATGTCGGCGCTGCGGCGGTCTTCACCGTAGGCCAGCTTCGAGGGCAGGAACAGTTTCCACTTCGCACCGACGGGCATGGTGGTGAGTGCTTCCTTGAAACCTTCGACGACTTGCAGTGTCATCGGCACCGGTTCGCCTTCGGGAGAAGCGTCGAACTGCTTGCCGCTGATGAGCGTGCCCTTGTAGTTCACCATGAACTGCTTGTTGTCCTCGGCACCTTCCTTGGGAGCCACGTATTTCTCGTCGCCGCCTTTGGTGAGGATTTCATACTGGAGGCCGCTCGGGGTGGTCACCACGCCTTCGCGCTTCTTGTTTTCAGCGAGGAATTTTTCGCCATCGGCGAGGTTGCTGGCGGCTAGATCCTTCTCGCGCTTTTGAAGAAGATCGCCGAGCGCCTGCATGGCGGCCTGGAGTTTCGCCTCCTCGAGCTCGGGCTTGCCGACTTTGAGCGCCGAAAAGAAACCCTTGAGGAAATCCTCGCCCTGGATGTCGTCCGCGGTGATGCCGAAGCGGCCGAAGTCACCCGCGAAGGTGCTGCCGGCGCGGAAACCAAGAGCGTAGGACGAATCCGCGCGGACCACGGCGGGATCAAGCGCCGGCTTGGCGGGCACTTCCACCGGCGGGGTGGTCGCTTCGGTCTTGGCGGCGTCGGCCGCGGGTGTTTCTGCGGCTTGGGTGGCGGCGGCAAAGCTGAGAACCAGCGCGCCGGGGATGAGTTTGCGGATCATATCGTTGGTTTGGAAAGGGGCGGAAAGTAGGCGGAGGCCTGTCCCGTGTCGAGGACGGGTTTTCGGATTTTGCTCCCGGTTTTCCCCGGATGAGCGAATCGAGCCTTGAATATCCGGCATTGGCGGGTTTTCCCTGTCGCCCGCCATGAACGACCGCAAGACCCTCGAAGAAAGAAACCAGATGACCGATCTGGAGCGCCTCCGCCACTCCTGCGCCCACGTCATGGCCACCGCCATCCTGCGCATCTGGCCGGACGCCCAGTTCGCCTACGGCCCGCCGATCGACAGCGGGTTTTACTATGACTTCGACATGAAGCACCGGATCACGCCGGACGACTTCGAGAAAATCGAGGCGGAGATGAAAAAAATCGCCAAGGACAACCAGAAGTTCGAACGCAAGGTCATCTCGCGCGAAGAGGCGAAAGCCATGGCCGAGTCCGGCCGTCTGGGAGGTCTCAGCGAGCGCCCGGGCAATCCGTCCCGTTTCAAGCTCGACCTCATCGACAAGATCCCGGAAGGCGAGGAAATCTCGTGTTTCCAGAATGGCGAGTTCATCGACCTCTGTGCTGGGCCGCACGTCGGCTACACCTCGAAGTGCAAGAACGTGAAACTCATGTCGGTTTCCTCGTCGTTCTACATGGGCGATGAGTCGAAGGGCCAGCTCCAGCGGCTCTATGGCACCGCGTTCGAGAGCAAGGAACTGCTGGAAGAACACCTCAACCGTCTGGAGGAAGCCAAGAAGCGCGATCACCGCAAGCTCGGCCGCGAACTCGGGCTGTTTCACATCGATGAAATGGTCGGCCAGGGGCTGATCCTCTGGAAACCCAAGGGCGCGCTTGTTAGACGCGCGCTTCAGGAGTTCATCACCGAGGAGCTCGACAAACAGGGCTACTCCCAGGTGTTCACCCCGCACATCGGAAAGCTCGACCTTTACCGCACTTCCGGCCACTTCCCCTACTATCAGGAAAGCCAGTACCCGGCCATCGCCGAGCGCGACGTCTTGGAAAAACTCGCCGATGAGGAAGCCACCTGCGCCACGCTGATCAACGGTCTGTCGGAAGGCACCTATGAAGGCTACCTTCTCAAGCCGATGAACTGCCCGCACCACATCAAGATCTTTGCGAGCGATCATCACTCTTACCGCGACCTGCCCGTTAGACTCGCGGAGTTCGGCACTGTATACCGCTGGGAACAATCCGGCGAACTCGGCGGCATGACCCGCGTCCGTGGTTTCACGCAGGACGACGCCCACTTGTTCTGCACGCCGGATCAAGTGGCGGCGGAAGTGGAAGGCTGCCTCGACCTCGTGAAGAAGGTCCTCAACACGCTCGGCATGGGCGAATACCGCGTGCGCCTCTCGTTGCGCGATCCGGACAGCGACAAATACGTCGGCTCGCCGGAAAACTGGGAGAAGGCCGAAGCCGCGCTGCGCCAGGCCGTGCAGACTCTCGGCGTGGAATACACCGAGGAGATCGGCGAGGCCGCATTCTACGGACCGAAGATCGACTTCGTGGTGAAGGACGTCATCGGCCGCGACTGGCAGCTCGGCACCGTGCAGGTGGACTACAACCTACCTGTTAGATTCGGGCTCAGCTACGTCGGCCAGGACAACACGCCGCACGTGCCCGTGATGATCCACCGCGCGCCCTTCGGATCGATGGAACGATTCACCGGTCTGCTCATCGAGCACTTCGAAGGCAAGTTCCCGACCTGGCTCGCCCCCGAGCAAGTGCGCATCCTGCCGATCTCCGAAAAAACCCTCGAATTCGCCGAAGCCTACGCCGCCAAACTCGCCGACGCCGGCATCCGCCTCAGCGTGGACCGCAGCAGCGACAAGATCGGCGCGAAGATCCGCAACGCCCGCCTTGACCGCGTGCCCTACATGCTCGTCATCGGCCAGCGTGAGGCGGACGAAGGCACCGTCTCAGTGCGCCATCGCGACAAGGACGACCTAGGTGCGAAACCGCTGGACCAGTTCCTAACGGAAATCAAGGCGGAGATCGAAAACCGGACGCTCTAACACACCACCCTCACCCGCCGAATGCCTGCCGCAACATCGCCAGGCTCTTCGGCACGGCGGTGAGCGGATCCTCCTTGCCCTCGAATTCCAGCGAGATGTAGCCGGTGTATCCGGCGTCCTTCATGATACCGGCGATGCGTGGGTAGTCGAGATCCAGCGTGTACCAGACTCCCCCGCCGTAGTAGGTCTTGGCCTGCATGAGCACGGTATCCGGCGCGAGTTTCTTCAGGCGGTCGTAGGGATCTTCGAGGAAATTCCCGGTATCGAGCGTGACGCGCAGCCACGGCGAGTTCACGGCATCCACCACCCGCTTCACGCCTTCCGCCGTGCGGCCGAGGCCCCAGTGGTTTTCGAGGCCCATGATCACGCCGCGCTTCCCGGCTTCCTCCGCGAGTTTCTGATAGGCCTCGATCACCCAGCCATAGGCGTTCTCCTCGGTGTATCCTTCCAGCGGGGTTTCCTCGCCGCGGTGGGCCATCAGGTCGTCGAAGGATTTCGAGGTGCCCCAGGTGCCGGAGTTCACCCGCATCGTGGGGATGCCGAGCTGATAGGCCTGCTCCAGACACGCGAGCGTGTGGTCGTAGTTCTGCTTCCGCTTCGCCTCGTCCGGCGAAAGGAATCCCTGGTGCGTGGAATAGCCCATCAGGTCAATCCCTAACAAGAACGCCTTGTGCTTGATCTTCATCAGCTCCGCGGGTTCGGTGGACGCGAGCTGCTTCTGCAGGATCTCGAAACCGTCGAAGCCCATGCGCGCGGCGTGTTCGAGGCAGATATCGATCGGCCGCAGGTCCTCGCGGTTGAAGCCCCAGAACGAGTAGGAGGAAACCCCGATGCGGTTCGGGCGGGTCTTGGCAGCGGGCTTTTCGGAAGCTTCCGCCGCTTTGGTTTCCACAAGACTGGCAGCGGCGGTGGCGGATACGGAGGCGAGGAAATGACGACGATTCACCCACCCAGCATGCAGGTTTCCGCGCGGGGTGGAATGGGAAACTTCAGACACTCGATCCAATGCTCGATTTTCCGATTGCCGGACCTTAACGCGGATCGTTTTTCAATGGGACTGGCGGCGGAGTTCCGGAAGCAATCAACTTGGCGTTCAAGGGATCCAAGCGACTCAATTCGACTCCGAGATCCTTCGAAACGTGGAGAATGCCGCGTATCCCCTTCCCCTCCTCCTTGCGAACCCATGTTTGACTTAGAAAACAGAACGTTGCGACTAGTTTGGTTTCCGATTTCGAGAAAATCGTCACTGCATACCGGGGGAAATGGCCTGAAAGTCCACCCGCTTCTTTTTTGTCAGTGCTTTTTTCAATCACACTCTTCAGTGATTCCGCTTCTTTACCGGTCAAGATCACCGTGTCGCGGATGATGTAGGTCCGCTGGAACCAGCACTCATAAAACCGCCTGCTGTCGTCCACGTCTTCAACCTTGGGCAACAGGTTCCTTTTGCCATTCAAAGTTTGAGGATGGAAATAATCGATGATCGCACGAAGGTCGTTTTCGTCGTTCCCTGATAGAGCCCCTTCACCATCGGATTTGCCGTGTCCGGCCGCATTAACTTCAACAAAGCCGGCAGCGGTGGCGGCAGATACCGAGGCGAGGAAATGACGACGATTCACGCCGTGAGCATGCAGGTTTCCACGCGGGGTGGAACCAAAAATGTCTGACAGTCAGGGGCCTTTTCTTCCCGCCTCACGGACTCCTAGGGCCTCCGCCAAGAGCTTCTCACGAATCAGACTCCGATATCCATCCATCGTCATGTGAAAGCTCCGAAGGGTTTCGCGAAACAGTTCCCGATCTCCCTCGTAGACATCCCGAATCTCCCGTCCAATTTCGTTCTCAACCGCCTTGCCATCAATTTGGATCGGCGGCTTGTTGAATCGATCAATGAGCTTCAGGCGCTCGATTTGTTCCTGAATCGTTTGTATCCGGATCTCCTCAAGCTCCTCTTCATATTTCGCACCTTGTTGAGGAAACTTCGCGTCCAGCTTTCTCTTCTTCGAGACCATGAGCATGTGGATTTGATTCTTCGTGATCACACGCCCGCTAACCTTGGCGGCAATTCCGTTGATTTCAAACACACCGGGTTTTCCAGTCGCTTCCGCCATGATTGGCAGTGAACCCGCCACACCCCATGTCCAGCCAAGCAAAATGAAATGACGACGATTCACGTCTCAAGCATGCAGGTTTCCGCACAGGGGGGGGAATCGGAAACTTCATGCCTTCACTCCAAGACTCCCGCCCGGGCCGAATCTCCCGGTCTTCCAGCCGCGCCATGCGTGGATGAAGAAACCGGCGGCGAAGAGGAACATGAAGAGTGAGAAGAACTGGCCTTTGGTGAGCGGGCCTACCATCGCGGCATCCGGCTCGCGGAATTGTTCGCCGATGATGCGGAACACGGCGTAGAAGAAGAAGAACAAGGCCGTTAGAAGTCCATCCGGAGCTTTGGGGAAACGGACGCGTACAAACCATAAGATCGCGAACAACAAGCCGCCCTCTAACAACCCCTCATAGATCTGCGAGGGATGCCGCGGTTGGAGGTATTGGCCGAGGGTTTCGGTGAGCTTCGGATCCTGCCGGGCCGCGGTGATCACCGTATCCAGCGTGAAGTTCTCGGGCAGCCCGGGGGCGGTTTGGGCACAGGCTCTGAACGCGTCCTCCTGCACGGCAATCGGCTCCTCGTTCAACGAGAGCGGAAACTTCATCGCCCAGGAAATCCCGTGCGCCACGCGGCCGTAGAGCTCGCCGTTGATGAAGTTCGCGATGCGTCCCAGCATGATGCCGATGGGCACGCCCGCGCA
>DAISZP010000285.1:0-7417 GCA_036824745.1 Luteolibacter sp. | reverse complement strand
GGGTTCGCTTGGGTGCCATTGACCTGCATGAGGCCGTTGAGAACGATTTCCGCCGCGCTTCCCGCGGTGCCGTTGCCGGTGTAAACGGTGATGATGCTGCCTTCGCCGATGGTGAGCGTGGCGGCGGGCGCGATGGTGAGCGTGCCGGTCACATGGATGCGCGAGTTCGCGGGCCAGGTGGTGTTGGAGGAAATGGTCCCGGAAACATCGGTGAACACCGGCGAGGACTCGATGACGACGGAGGGATTGTCTGTTAGCCCGTTCACGCTGGCGTTCACCTGGATGGTTCCGGATGTGGCCGCGGGTGCGAGCGTGGACCCCCAGCCGCGGCGCATCTGCAGGGTGGTGGCGGGAAATCCGCCGAAGCTCACGGTGCCGTTCAGCCAAAGTGGTTCGTTCGTTGAGTCCCGCAGCGTGGTTGCGATGGGGATCGGCAGTCCGGCGGGCCACGCGGCGGGGGCGATCACCTTGAGCGTGCCGCCGGCGAAGGCCGATGGCGCGTCGTTCACCACGCGATAGGGCGTGTGCGACGGGATGCCATCCTCGGATCCCGCGCGCGCGGAGTTTCTAACAATGAAACGGACCGTCTTCGAATCGACCAGCGCGTTTCCGGCATCGCGGCTCTCCGCCTTGAGTTCGTGGTAGCGGATCGAGTTCACGACGACCGCGGAGCCGACCGCGAACGGCGCGCCGTCGAGCGTGGCGGTGGTGGTGGCCGCGTTCGGGTCCGCGGTGATGGTGAGGGTCACCGAGTTGTCGTATTTCGTCTTGTCCGCCACGCCGCCGATGGTGATGGCGGCGTGCGAGCAGGCGGCGAGCGCGATGGATGTTAGAAGGGCGCGGGCAGTCATGGATTTTTCAGGGAACCGGCGGAGTGAGGATGCGGTAGAAACGTTTCGGTTCGGAAACGGCCGCGGGATCGGCGACGGAAACCTCCACATCGGAAGCCTGCGGCGAGACGTCGGAGAGCTTCGTCCAGGCGCCGAGGTTGTTAGAGAACTGCACGGTGTAGCCACGACCGGCCCGAGCCATGAACCGCACGGTGGGCACTCCGCCATCGATGTCCAGCGCGTTGGTGAAACGGCTTGCCGCGTCTTGTGGATCGGTGCCGGCGAGGTATTCCTGGAGGTTCGTCATGCCGTCATGGTCGGAATCGAGCGAGGCATCGGCGGGTGATCCGGGATTGAGTCCGTGGGCGGTTTCCCAAGCGTCCGGCATGCCGTCGTTGTCCGTGTCCGGATTCGGGATCGTGTTCTGCGAGGCGGGCGTGGGGATGAGGGAAAGGATCGACGCGTTTCCATCCGGAAACCGTCCCTGGCTCACGCCGCTGGTCTGCGCGCCGAAGGCCAGCGCGTCCAAAGCGAAGCCCGATGCGGTGTAAACGCCGAGTTGCTCGCCGGAGCCGCTGAGCGCGAAGTTCACGTGGCCGGGCAGCGAGGAGTTGCTGTCCGCGATGAACTGAAGCCAGCCGCCCGCGCCGATGAAGGTGAGCGGCGTGATGAGCTGCTTGGTTTTGTTGGTGAGCGAATCGGTCACGTAGTTACCGCCTAACAAAACAGGCTGGTTGCCGCTGTTGTGGAGCTCGAACCAGTCCGCGCCGACGGTGGGAGTGGCGAGCCATTCGTTGACGCGGATGTTGGTGAGCGGTCCGGTGGCCGCCGCGGTATTGATCGCGCCGCGGGTGGGGAGGTTGAGGGAGAAGGCGCCCGATCCATCAGGAACGCGGCCGACGGAGAGATCGGGCAGTTGGTTTCCCCAAGTCAGCGAATCGCGGAGTCCTCCTCCAAGCGTGGTGGAGTGGAAGAGAAGTAGCGCGCCACCTGTCGGATTGAGCCCGAAGCCGGTGTTTACGGCGGAGGCGGGAAGCGAGGCGTCGCAGTGGATGACCAGATGCCCGTTTGCGGGAATCACCGTGCCATTGGGAATCACCCAGAGCCGCGGTGAGGAAGCCGAAGGGCTCAAGCTCATGTCCGAGATGTCCGCGGCCGAGGAGTCCGGATTGTAAAGCTCCACCCATGCGGAGAATGAGCTGTCGGGATTGGCGAGCGTTTGATTGTCCGCCAGCACCTCATTGATCACGACATCCGCCGCGGGGATGGTAGTGGTGATGTCCGCGTCGAGTTTCATGCCCCAGACGATATCGCTGCTGCCGGTGCCGTTCTGATGGACTTCCACGGCGAGCACGTTGTCGCCTGGAACGAGTAGGTTGGAAGGCAGGAAGATCGTTTCCTCCATGGCCTCGGTATTGGCACCGGGAGCGCCTCCGCCGGTGGTCGAGTAGGTGGCTCCGGCGGCGGTCATCCGGACCTCCGCGGCGACCTGGCCGTTCAGATAGATGACCGCGCAGTCATCGATCATGGTGGTGGCGCGCAGGGTCACTCCGGTGAGTGGGCCGGTGTAGTTGAAATGCGTGCGGAAATAATACGTCGGGAAGATCGTGTTAGTCGCGCTGCGGGGGACCTGCGTGGTTTTCACGAATCCGCTCGCGGATGTCACCGTGCCGGTCTCGTAGTGCAGCAACTGGCCGCCGACTGGCCAGGCCGAGTCGTCGAATCCGATGTTCTGATAGGTTCCGTGATAGGTGCTGGCGCTCGCCATGTATTTCCATGCCGCGTTCGTCGCCAACAGATTCGAAGTGACGGTGCCGGATGCTTCGATCGATCCCGGATTCGGCCCTCCCGGCGTGGGCTGGGTGAAGAACGCGATGCTGTCCGCGCCGTTGGGCGTGCGGCCTTGCGAGACGTCGGTGGATTGCGGGCCATAGACCACCGAGTCGATGAGCGAGAGTCCGGAATCGAACAAACCGATCTCGCCTTGTGACGAGGATAGATTGAACGCGAGGTGGTCCGCGCCTTGGTCGGTGTCTCCGTCCGCCTTGAAAAGCGCGTATCCGCTCGCTCCGACAAACGTGAGTTGGCGGATCGGATGGCGGTCCGTCCAACCCACCGTGTTGTCCGTTAGAAACCCGCCGCCGATGTTGACAGGCAGCGTGGAGGGATTGTGGAGCTCGATGAAATCCGTGGAGCTGAGTGCTCCGGCGCTGGCCAGCCATTCGTTGATCCGAAGGGAGCTGATGGCACCCTGGGCCGCGATCATGTTCGCGGAACCGAAGCCGGGTTGGCTCAAATCCCAAGCCCCGTCCGTGCGCCGGCCGATGGAGTAGTCCGCAAGCTGGTTGCCGAACGAAACCACATCCGCGACACCACCACCGGCCGCGGGCGAGCGGGTGAGTGTGAGCGTGTCGCCTTGGTCCTTGAGACCGAAGCCGGTCTTCGGCAACGGAACGGCGGCGGCGCTCGATGCATACAAGACCATGTAGGCTCCCGGAGCGAGGGTGCTGCCGTCGGCGATGGTGTATTTGTAGGGCAGTGAGGTGTTGTCCGTGAGTCCCCAGCCGGAGAGGTCCGCGGTGGCGGTGCCGGCGTTGTGGAGCTCGATCAAGTCCGGATAGGAGCCGCTGAAACCGAGCGTGTCGGCGTTTCTCGCCAGCACCTCGTTGATACGGACGAGCGGCGTTGCTCCGGGAGGAGTGAGTTCGGGATCGACGGTCCAGGTGAAGCTGGCGGTGACGGCGCTTGGTCCGAATGCGGGATCGTTCTGATAGAACAGCGCGTCGTTTCTGCCGACGACTTGCACGGTGTGTGGTCCGGCTGCCAGGCCGCTGAGTGAAACCGGCGTGGTGACGGGGGTCGCCGCGCTCCACGCTCCGCCGTCGATTCGCCAGACGTAGTGGGTGTATCCAGATGACCATGGCGGCACGGCGGAAGGTTGTGTGCCTACGACGATGGTGGCGGAAGTCGAGTTCGTCAGTGGTGGGACATTGGCGGAGAGGCTCACGCCGAGGGGAATCACGCCGCCCTTGTCGCGGCCGTTCGGCCCGGTGCCGCGGGCGGGAGAGCCGGGTTTCAAGGACAGCCATTGTTTCATGACCTGAGCGGAGGACCACGAGCTGAAGACCGTGTTGGCAAGCGTCGGCGAGCCTTGGAACAGGGGATCACCGGCGGCATTGCCTGATCCCGGGCCGCTCCACGGCAGGGTCATCAGGTTGTTGTTGAAGGTCACCACGCTGTTGGCAGGGATGTAATTTCTAACAAGCTGCTGGCAGTCCGCGAGGATGTTGCCCTCGGCGTAGAAACCCGCGCCGTAGGTGGTGCCCTCGTCGGCGAGGTTGAAGACGCCGCCTTCCGTGTCGTTGCCGCCGCTGATCGTCTGGCGGACGACGGTGTTGTTGGTGAAGGTGTAGTAATTTCCCTGTTTCGCCGTGGCGGCATGGTCCATGTCGTAGAACAGGTTGCCGGTGATGGTGACGTGGCTGACATTCCCGCTGTCGCTGCCGCCGCTGATGGCGGAGGCGGAATCCGGCGAGCCGTTTTTGTGGACGTGCAGGAAAATGTTTCCCTCGATCCACGCGTCGGTGCCGTCGAGGTCCACGAGGTCGTCGCCGCTGCCGATAAAGACGTTGTCGATGATCTGGAGGATCGGCCCGGGGCGTTGGCCGCCGGTGAAGTCCATCACGTCGTTGTAGTCGCCGGAGACGCTGTTCGCCACGCCGAAGAAGTTGCGGACGAAGATGGCACGTCCGCCGGTCTTGATGCCGGCGCTGCCGTGGACGAGTTCGAAGTTCGACCCGGCGGCCGCGCTGGGAAACACGCAGTTGTAAACGCGGAACGACGAGGCATCGAGCGAGAGGTATTGCACGGTGGTGTTGCCGAAGGTGATGGCTTCCAGTTCCACCTCGCCGCCGGACTGCGAGTGGATGGCGGTGGATCCGTTGAACTCGATGTGGGCGTTGCGGATTTCCGTGAGTGGCGAGGGGCCGCTGGTGGAGCCGTTGATCACGATGCCGCCCCACGAGGTGGAGGTGCCCGGCGTGCGCGAGAAACGGATGGGTGCGGTTTCGGTGCCGTTGGCGACGATGCGGCCGCCGTTGTTAACGGTTAGATTCACGCCGGAGCCGAGATAGACCG
This sequence comes from Luteolibacter sp., assembly GCA_036824745.1. Lineage (GTDB taxonomy): Bacteria > Verrucomicrobiota > Verrucomicrobiia > Verrucomicrobiales > Akkermansiaceae > Luteolibacter. The sequence goes on along the minus strand of DAISZP010000285.1, from coordinate 2,450 downwards.
TGGCGCCGGGTTCGATGGTGAGGGTGGCTCCGGAGTTCACCGTGATGCTGGCGGTGACGGAGTAAGGGCCTCCCGAAGCCGACCAGGTGGTGTCCGCGGCGATGGCGGAGGAAACGGTGACCACCGAGCTGTCGTCATACCACACATCGAAGAGCGAGCGCTCGGTTTCCACCGCGTTTCCATCGAAGGACTGGATCAACACGCGGTTGATGCCGGGTTTCAACGCCACGCCGGAGGCGCTCCATGTGGCGCTGAACGGCGTCCATGTGGCGGCGGCACCGTTGACTTTCACCGAGCGGGTGGTGATGGCGTTGGCTTTCCCGCCGAGCGTGGTGGTGGCGGTGGTGGATCGCGGATATCCGCTAGATGCGGCGGGGGATGTGGTGACGCTGATGGAAAGCGGAATCTGCGAGGTCACGTAAGCGTGGCGCGCGGCGTTGAAGTTCTTCATCGAGTCGATCACCGATTGGTTCACGACTCCGCCGAGTGTTTGTTGGGCGAGCGTGTCGAAGTTCGCGGGCTTGCACGCGCCATCCAACAGATCCTTGAGCGCGGCGTAGTAGATCGGCGCGAACTCGGGATGTTTCATGAACGCGTTCATCGGCGTGGGCGCGTTCGGGCTGGAGGACGAGTTTCGCGGGATCATCCGGAACAGGCCCGCGGTGGTGGAGCCGGCGCTGTCGCCGCCGCCGAGGATCGTGTCGAGGTCGTAAGGCATCAGCTTGCAGCGCGGCTCGTTGACGCCGAAGTAGAAGTTGAAGTCGTCACCATCGCCGTTGGAGAGGTTGGTCTCGTTGTTGTCCACCATCGTGTTGACGGCGAACCAGCGCATCCATTCCTCGACGTCCGCCACATCCCTGACAGCCGTGGCGTAGTCGGCGTCCCAGGTGACGGGATCGGTGTAGTTGGTCCCGCTGTGGCCCTTGTCGAGCGCGGTGGTGAGCGCGATGAGATCCGTCCACGTGTCCTCGGCGCTGTTGGTTTGTTTCTTGTAGTTGAGCTTGTAGAGATCGACGAGGGATTTGGTTTCCGATCCTCCGGGCACGATGTGTTGGAAATCGCCGCCGTTGGGAATGGAGGTGCCGCCAGTGGTGGTGCCTTGGAAGATGCGCACGGAGCGGTAGAGGTTACCCGAGGAATCGGTGGGGAAACGGTTGTCCGTTAGATCCGAGTTCCACGCCTCATTGCAGGCGTAGAATCCATATGCGGGCGAGCCGCTGCCCGCGGGGTTCAGGGAGTTCCAGCGGAACTGCACGGCGCGCGACTGCGGGGCGGGCACGCCGGCCTTGGCGAAGAGCGCGGCGCCGAAGAGCTGCCACGGCGTGTATTGCGAGTTCAGGTTGAACTGGGTGGCTCCGTTCCACGGATCGTCGTTGGGAAACATCACGTTGAGTCCCTGCGGTGAGCGCGATCGCGAGCCGTTGCCACGGTTTCTCACACCCACGCGGTAGCGCAGCGAGGTGCCGGTGCCGTCGATGGCCACGAAGCTCGCGTTGAAACGCGCGTGGCTCATCGTCTGATCGGCGCTTTCACCGGTGTAATAGGGATAGGGATGCGCGCCGCCGGTGCCGCCGGAGTTGATGAATGCGAGCTCGGTCTTGTCCGCGGCCTTCATCACGATGCGATAGAGCGGCATGGCGGCGGAATACACCGTGTCGTCCACCTGATAGAGGCAGTTCGCGGTTTGCGCGGGAGTCAGCGCGGCGTCATCACCAAGGACCGGCGCGGGCCAAGTGCGGGAAAGCGATCCATCGCTGGCGGAAACATGGAACTCGATGATCGTCCCGTTCGGCTGGATGGGGAGCGTGGCGCCGTAGATGCCATCGCCCGCCAGCACGTCGCCGTGCAGGCCGTCATCCGCCATGGTCACGGCGGTGAAGGTGGAGCCGCCGTCGAGCCGCCAGTTTGCCGTGACGGTCACGGGCGCGGCGTGATCGTCCGTGATCTGCGCTGTGACATAGACCGGGTCCGTGGATCTCGGCACGACCGGGAAATGAGCGACGTCTTGGATGACAGGTGCGATGTTTGCCGCGGCGATCGAGTTTGCCGTGCCGGGAGTGCCGCCGGCGGCGAGACTTGCGCCCCAATTCTGTCCGGAGGAATTGTCGAAGGCTTCGTTGATCAATTCCAGTGACCGGTCCTTCGGGAAAATGTCCGCAGGTGAGTTGCTGTAAGGTGGAGCGGATGTTCCACCGTCGGCACCGACGTCCCACGAAAGACCTTTGTGACCGTGGTGGCTCCACCAGTCCTTGCGGCGTTGGCCCCAATCTCCGTCATCACTGTAGTCCACTTCGTCGATTTTGTTGCCGGCGGCGTCCCTCAAGGTGATCCTGTTGGAGCTGTTGGAAAGGCGACCGGTCCAGCCCGCGACGAAATTCGTGACCGCCGGGTATTTCGCGGTGAATGCCGCGGAATCCGCCGCCACGACGAGTCTTCCACCCGCGGCGAGC
>DAISZP010000284.1:0-7419 GCA_036824745.1 Luteolibacter sp. | reverse complement strand
CGAGACTCAAGTGCTGGCTTGGGGGACATGGGACGGTTCCATCCGGGGTCCGTGGGAGTTCCTTCGGAACTCGGAAACCGGTGAGAACGTCACCAACGTCAAGTCCATCGTCGCAACAGGCTATGCCGTGCTGGCCAGCTTCAATGACGGTAAATTCGTGGAGTTCACCCCCAATGATGAATCCGGGGGCTATCGGGCCAGGACCCGGTTCGGACTAACCCAGGTGCGGGCCGCTGCGGGTAGTTTTTACAACCACATCGCGGTCAAACAGGACGGAACCGTGGTCACTTGGCAGGTCTTTGGATTTGAAAAAGGACCGGTTCCGGCTGGGCTTTCGGGTGTCAAATCCGTGGCCGCGACGGATGATTATTTTGCAGCGCTCAAGGAGAACGGCACGGTCGTGGTGTGGTCCAGCGACCCGGACGACACCGGCTTGGAGCCGGCGCCGCCCGCCGGGCTTGCCAATGTGAAGGCGATCGCCGCCGGCTTCGGTGCGATGTACGCACTCAAGACGGATGGTGGTGTTGTGGCATGGGAATCGAGTGCCGGCTTTCTCGACGAGGATCATCCCATGGTGCCCCCTCAAGCCGCGCGAAGCGGTGTGGCCGCCATCGCTGCGGGTGACACCCACGTTCTCGCATTGAAGGAGGACGGCACCGTGGTCGGTTGGGGGAGGTATTGGCAAGGAGGTGGTTGGAACGGAATTTTCGAAGTCCCGACCAGTGCCCGGACGAACGCAATCGCGGTTTCGGCCCATGGAGAGACGGGAATGGTCTTGAAGAGTGACGGAAGCGTGATCGTCTGGCCCGCGACCCACATCGCGGCCAAGAAACTCCCTGTGGGATTGGCCGGGGTGCAGTCGATCGCGTTGGGATATGATTTCGCCGCCGCTTTGGTGGACACCACGCATCTGGTCCCGGACCTGAAAGTGTTTGAATTGACCTTTGATGGTGACGATGACGAGGTTCCCATTAAACTTGAGGATGGGATCTCCTCCGTGTCCTTTGGCAATGTAGGTGTAGGGTCGTGGCAATCGCTCCCGATTCGAATCCAGAACTCCGGCTTCGGGGAGTTGAAGAATGTTTCCATCTCGGTGACGGGCGAGAATGCCTCGGACTTTGAGATCGATGATGCTCCACCCGCCACCCTCAGGGCCGGGGATTCCGAAGTGTTTGAGGTGTTCTTCTCGCCCAAGGCGAGAGGTTCCCTCAAGGCGACGCTGAACATCACAAGCAACAACCCGAATGACGGCTCCTTCGCGATCAACCTGTTTGGCTCGGGAATCGATGTCCCGCAGATAGCGGTCAGAAGCGAGGGTTTGCGCCTCGAAAATGAAAACGCGGAACTATCCTTCGGTGTGGTGGCCCGTGGTGAGAGCAAGGTTCTCAAGCTTTCGATCAAGAATGAAGGAAACCTGAAACTGGAGGATATTTCCGTGAGGATCGCCAGTGATGACGAGGATGATTTCGCCATGGTGGAAGCCCCGGAGGATTCCCTCAAGCCTGGTGCCTCGACCACTCTGGAGCTTCTGTTCTCGCCCGAATCCTCGGGAATGAAGCACGCGGAAGTGAGAATCAAAAGCAACGACCGCGACGACAATCCGTTTGTCGTCTATCTATCAGGCAAGCGGGGAAGGGCTCCGGAGATCGCTGTTTACAACCACAAGCGACTCTTGTCCGGTGGAAATTCCAACGTTTCCTTTGGAACGGTGAGGGTGGGCGAATCCAAGACCCGGACCCTGACGATCACCAACCAAGGCAACGCCGTTCTCACCGATATCAAGGCCGGTCTTGTCGGCGGCATGGCTTCGGAATTCACCCTCATCGAAGGTCCTGCGAAATTCTGCGCTCCGGGACAAACGACTCTCGTGAAAGTGCGTTACAGTCCCTCCCGGAGTTCGGCTCACCAAGCCACGCTGCGCATCTCCAGCAATGACAAGGATGAGAAGTCTTTCGATGTCCGTCTTTCAGGTGCGGGCGGCGTGAAATAGCACCGGTTCCCACGGACTTGATCCACAGCCAATGAAACCGGTCCCAAACGATTCTCCCCGTGCGGGCTGCACCAGCAGTTCCATTTAGAGATCCAATCCATCCATGAAGAGATTCCTATCCTCAGTTGCAGCGAACCTGATTGCATCCGCCACCCTGCATGCGGTCACCATCCATGGCTATTTGGATATTTCCAATAGCGTTGTCATCAATCAGGAGAAATCCGCGTCCGACGCCCTTGCCATCTCGGGGACCTATGCGGGTGTCACTGGCGCCGTGGAGGTGAACGCTTCCGCCGTTCAAACCGCGAACTCCTATTCATTCACGGCAGAAGGGGAGACGTCCCTCGTTGGGTCTCCCAATTTCTGTGATGCCTATGCCATGGCCGGATGCACCACGGATCCAGCCGGTCATGGGGTCACCGGCGTCCACTGGGCCTACGTCACTCCCGACCTTCTGAGTTTCCAGTACAATAACCCATACACCGGTTTAAAGAAGTTCGTTTTTACGAAACCGATGAGATTTACAGGTTCGTATTCCGTGAGCGGCGGTTCCCGCGTGCCTTCGTTCAAAGGTACCATCTTTTCCGAAAGCGGGACGCTCACGTGGACGCGGGGCAACGGAACCAAAAGCAAGCAAACGGCATTTGGAAGCGAACCTCTGGAGATCGTCACGGCGGATCAACCGTATGGATACTATGAAAGCTTTATCGGAACCGTGGCCCCGGGAACCTATTATGTAGGTGCGGCGGCGGTTTGGGTGTCAAGAGGTGCTACCGATCAGGGGGCGCGCAAGGGCTCCATGTCCTTCAGGATCAACTTTTCTCCTGAGCCGAAAATCATAGGGAAAGCAAACCAGATCAAAGGAACGGTGAAAGTTGTCAGGGACGGCGTGAGGGCCAGTCTCCAAGAGGGTGATCCCATTTACGTGGGCGACATGGTTGAAACCGACCCCAAATCCTTTGTTAAGCTTGGCTTCGAGGATCAGACAATGATGACGGTTGGTCCCAACAGCGCCGCGAAAGTGGAGGCGTTTGCCAACAAATCTCCGGGAGTGATCAGTTTGCTGAAAGGATTCATTCGTGCGGAAGTTGAGAAGCAGGCTTCAAAAGACGGCGCCGCCGCAAAATTGATTATCAAGACAAGCAATGGCGGAATGGGAGTGCGTGGCACCGAATTCGAAGTAAGCTATGGCGAGAAAGATGGTAAGGCTACCAGCACCGTGGACGTGACAGAAGGTGTGGTCGAATTGATCGACTACCTTCGTGGTGACATCAGGAAGATTTCTGCAGGGAAGAGCGGGAGCGTGGTGGGCCCGGTCAAGAATGCCGCTCCGTCACTTGCTCCGGAAATTGCCGTTTATGACTCGAAGTTCAAGGCGCTGTCTTCAGGGCGGAGCAAAGTGAAATGGGGAAAGGTTCCGTTCAAGGGAGGCGGAAGGGAATTGACGTTTAAGATCAAAAACATCTGGACGGCTAATTTGAAGGACATCGCTCTGGATATCACTGGAGAACATGCGTCGGATTTCAAGATCATCGCCGAGCCTGCCACCATGCTCAAAGGTGGAGCGAGTTCGGATTTCACGGTGAGGTTCAAACCTTCCGCATCCGGACCACGAACCGCGACGTTGCGAATTGCCAGCAACGATGAGGACGAAAACCCCTTTGAGATCGCTCTGGTTGGAAACGGGGTCGTGGGAGGGCCTGCAATCGCCGTGACGCGGTCGGCGGGAAGTCAACTCATCAGCTTGAGTTCCAACCCCATCTTTGGTTCCGTGAAGATCGGTGATCCCGGAAGAATCAAGGCCTTTGTCTTGAAAAACCAGGGTTCATCGCCACTCGAGGTTTTGTCAGCAAAACTCCGGGGGGCTCATCCGACTGATTTCCAGCTAGTGGGCACATTGCCAGATGAGATCAAACCAGGTGAGTCTGTTTGGCTGAAGGTGAGATTTAGACCCAAAACGGAAGGTCTCCGATCCGCGAAGCTTCGGATCACCTGTGGCGGTGCGGATGGAAAACCGGTTGATGTCTTTCTCAACGGACAAGGCCAGACATCGCAGTAAGCCCAACCCCCATTTGCCCGCCCTCCCGTCTTCGCTAGGACTACCCAAGACTAGCCATGAAAACCAAAAACCTTTATCGATTTGTCGCCACATCGCTGGCTTCGGCCTGCCTGCTTTTTTCCTCTCGTGCGATGGCGTCCGACACCGTGCGGTTCGTTATCGTCACCAAGGGGATTGAGTATCGACAGACGTCCGCCACAACGGTGTCACGGCTGCCCTCCCGGAGGCTGCCTTACTCCTTCGAAGCTATTATCGAAGGAGGAAGCCGGCAGGCCCTGGCAGCCATCAAACCGCGCCCGACCATCCAACTGCCCGCCGGGTCCGGATTCACTTCAATGTACAAGGAAAGGCCGGCCCTCGGTTTGGGAGAGGATGCCGGTGACGGCTGGATGTTCGGATACGAGGGGAAAAAGGTCTTCGACAACTGGGGCACCAGAACAAAAAGCGAGCTGGACTCGGCCTTTCCCCCCGGATCGTACGTGATCTTGTTGTCCGGCGAGAACATCGCGCTTCCCTTGCCCAAGGACACCTATCCGTCCGCGCCGGTCATCCGCCTGGAGGGAGGGCGCTGGTCGAAGGGGGGTTATCGGATCAAACCGGGGAAGAACCTCAGGATCCACTCCGGGGTTCATGCGACGTTCAACAGCCACGCGAACGGAATCATCGGTGTGGAGTTGGAGAACGAGGCTCTTGGCTCCACGATGTTAGAGCACATCCACGTGGCCAAACCGATACCGGGCGGACCGGAAAGATCCGGTGAGAAATCGTTCTCGGCAGTGATCAAGGCGTCGCGATTTTCCGCCTCAAAACGCTACACCCTTTCCGTCACTTTTGGTTCCATCACCAGCCAGTTTCCGGTTCTCGCCGGCACCGCCACCGCCCTAGTGACCTACGAGACATGGACCGAAGTCCCCATCGTGGTGGAGCCATTCTGAATTCCGCGTCCGAGCGCGTGACACACCTATAAAATTCACGGAGATCCATCACCGCGGACGCTACCGGAAAAGTGCTTAATCCCGTGCCATTCGGGCCAGGCACCGTGGTAGTACGAGCGTCACAAGCGGGCAACACCATTTATGGAGCAGCGGCTAGTGTCGATCAAAGTTTCATCGTGGCGGCAAGCGGCACTCCGATGGGCCAGTTGGCCGGTTGGACCGCTGCCTCCGGTCTCCCCGTGATTTCCATCGACGAGAGCTGGCTTGAGCCTGTGCTCAAGGTCGAGTTTCTCCGACGCAAAGGAAGCGGCTTGCTCTACACACCGGAGCGGGCTTCCGCGTTGGACGATTTTTCCGCGATGACCGGTAGCGAGACGGTCACTTCCATCAACACGGAATGGGAGCGTGTGATGGTGATTGAAACCAATCCTCCGCAAAATCCAACGAATGGATTTGCACGAGTCAAAGTCACGATTCCGTGATGCGGAGGCGGCTGCGGTATTCAAGGATCATTATGCACTGGTCGTCTGTGGTGAATTCTGAACGAATTCCGCGGTGCACGCTTCACCCACCCGCGTTCTTGTCTGGGGCGAGTTCCGCCATGAGAAGAAGAATCCGAAAGTCGCCGCGATCTATCCGGACGGCATGCATGAAACGATCGCCTCGTTTCTGCGGGAAGAACCGGATTTTTCCGTCGAGACCGCATTTCTCGACCAACCATCGCACGGTCTAACAAAAGATCGCCTCGATCAAACCGACGTGCTCGTCTGGTGGGGGCACATGGCGCATGGCGAGGTGTGCGATGAAGTGGTGGCTGAGGTGAAACGCCGCGTGCTGGAGGGCATGGGGCTCATCGTGCTGCACTCCGGGCATTACTCAAAGATTTTCAAGGCACTGATGGGAACAACCTGTTCCCTCAAGTGGCGCGAGTCCACTGACAAGGAGCGGCTTTGGAACATCGCGCCGCATCATCCGATCACGCGGGGTATCGGTGAGTATTTCGAAATCCCGCAGGAGGAGATGTATGGCGAGCCCTTCGGCATTCCCGAGCCGGATGAACTAATTTTCATTTCCTGGTTCACCGGTGGCGAGGTGTTCCGCAGCGGAGCCACCTGGCGGCGCGGAAACGGCAAGGTGTTTTACTTCCGGCCCGGCCATGAAACGTATCCGACGTATCACCAGCCGGAGGTCCGACGGGTGATCGCGAACGCCGTGCGCTGGGCGAGAGCAGAGGTCCGCATCCCCGATGTCTGCCCGAATTCGCCGCCGCTGGAGCCGTTGCCGGCGGATCCGGAGGCCGGAGAGCGCCCGGTCGTGGGCTTCAAATGAGGGTTTCCGAAGGTTGCATCTTCTTTCGGGCGAGCCTATCAAGAGCGTGACGTTCCTACGGACGGCGGCGGGTTTCCGCGACTCATCATGATTGAAGCCATCATCATTCTCATCCTCCTTGTCTGCAACGGCGTCTTCGCCATGACCGAGATCGCGCTCGTCTCCGTGCGCAAAGGCCGGCTCAAACAACTCGCCGACGAGGGCAGCGGCGGTGCGAAACAAGCGCTCAAGCTGCTGGAGAACCCTGAGCGTTTCCTCAGCTCGGTGCAGATCGGCATCACGCTCGTCGGCGTGCTTTCCGGTGCCTTCGGTGGCGCGGCCCTGGCCGGAAAACTGGAGCCATGGGTGGCGCAGGTGCCCGCGTTGCTTCCCTACGCCGAGAAAATTTCCTTCGGCATCGTGGTCACGGTGATCACGTATCTTTCGCTGGTGATCGGCGAACTCGCTCCGAAAGGCATCGCCCTCCGTCATGCGGAAGCGATCGCTGTTACCATGGCGCCGCCGATGGCCTTGCTTGCGAAGGCCACCAGTTGGATCGTCCGGGTTCTCGAACTCAGCACCCGCGTGTTGCTGCGTTTGTTCGGCAGCTCGCAATCGATCAGCTCCGGCCCCACGCGCGAGGAGGTGCAGGTTCTTGTTAGGGAGGGCATCATCACCGGTACCGTGGACGAGCACGAGTCCGACATGGTGGAGGGAGTCTTCGATCTGCGCATGGTGCTGGCCGAGGAAATCATGCGGCCGAAACCCCGCGTGTTGTTTCTCCATGCGGATGAAACGCTCGCCCAGATCTGGTCGCGGGTGGCCGCTAGCAGCCAATCGGTGTTTCCCGTTCACGAAGGTTCGCGCGATGAAATCTGCGGCCTGGTTTCCCTGCGGGATCTATTCGCGAACGCGGCGGGCGGAAAACCCAAGCCTCTATCCGAATTGATGCGTCCGCCGATTTTCGTTTCGGAAAACCAACCGGCGCTCAGCCTGATGGACACGCTGCGCGGATCATCGCTCGGCGCGGCGCTGGTGGTGGACGAGTTCGGCACCATCCGCGGGCTCATCACGCTGGAGGATCTCGTTGAGGAAATCGTAGGCGACCTCCGCCCGGGCACCGCCGG
>DAISZP010000283.1:0-7434 GCA_036824745.1 Luteolibacter sp. | reverse complement strand
CGCGCGGGGCTGGGTGTGCTTCGAGGAAAGCGGAGCGGGTCTTGTAGGATGGGCTGAGCGTGTCCGCGGGCGGGAGGGCGGCGCGGGCCTCGGCATTGCGGCCGAGATCGAGCAGGATTTCCGCCTGTTGGAAATTCGCCCGGGCGGCGAGGGCGGAGTTGGCGGAGTTGGAGAGCGGTTTCAGCGAAGCGAGCGCGGCCTCGGGTTTCTCAAGAGCCAGATTCAGGTTGGCAACCGTGAACACCGCCTCCGGGTGAAGCGGCGCGGCGGCGTCCTCCGCGATGGGCGAGAGGGCGGTGATGGCTTCCGCAAACTGGCCGAGACCGAGCAAGGCCTGGCCTTTCCAGAACTGCGAGTCCTGGGTTTTCGCGACGAAGGATTGGCCGAGTAGTTGATAGGCCTCCGCGAAACGACCTTCCCGGATCCAGGATTCGGCGAGGCGCACGGCGGTGGACGATTTCTCATCGGCAGCGAGCCCGGGGGAGTTGAGGAGGGACTCAAAGTGATCGGCCGCGATTTCCCAGAGACCAGCGGCGAGCGCATCCTCGCCGTGTTTCATCAAGGTCGCGGAATCCTCACCTGCGGCGAGGGAGGACAGCGCGAGCGCGATGAACGGGGCATGGAATCTGGACTTCATCCGGTCCGCGGAGCTTGCAGGGCCGATCCGGGGATGGCCAGCCCGGATCACCGGAAATCAAGCACTGGTGCCAAACATCCGGTCTCCCGCGTCGCCAAGGCCGGGCAGGATGTAGCCGCGTTCGTTCAGACAACGGTCGAGCGCGGCGGCGTAAATGGGCACCTTCGGGTAGGCGCTCGAGAGCGTGGCCACGCCTTCCGGAGCGGCGACGAGGCAGGCGAAACGCACGGATTTCGCTCCGGCCTCCAGCATGCTGCGCACCGCTTCCACGGCGCTGCCACCGGTAGCCAGCATGGGATCGAGAATGATCACCTCCTGATCGCCGAGCACCGGCGGAGTCTTCATGTAATAAGGCTCCGGTTGCAGGGTTTTCTCATTGCGGGCGAGGCCGAGGTGGGCCACCGCGGCCTGCGGGATCATGTCGAGAAAGCCATCGAGAAACACCAATCCCGCGCGCAGCACGGGCACCAGCACGATGCCGCGCGTGAGGCGGCTGCCGGAGGTGATCTCCAGCGGCGTGGTGCAGGGGACCACCTGGGTTTCCATATTCTCGGTGACTGCTGGCACCATTAGTGAGGCGATGCGCCGGATCCTGCGGCGGAACTCCTGCGAGGAACAGGATGGGTCACGTAGATGGGTCAATTCATCGTCGATCAGCGGGTGATTGATGGTGCGGAACATGGCGATCTAGCGGGCTAACAGTTTCTTCAGATCGGCGGAGCTGACATTGAGCGTGACCGCCGCCTCCTTGAAATCCCCGTCCGCCCGGTCCAGCACGCGGCCTGCCACCTCGCGGGTGATCCACTCGAGCATCGGCTCGCGGACCGGTGCCACGTTGATCAACTGGTCGATGGCGGCGGCGATCACCGCCGGGGATTTTCCGGGCGCGGAGGCCAGCGGGATGTCCGCCGGAAGGAGGATGTTAGAGGAAGCCAGGGCGCAGGCGCGGGCGATGGTGTTTTCCAGTTCGCGGACGTTTCCGGGCCAGATGTGGCTTTGCAAGGCGCTGATCGCCTCGGCGGAGAGCCGAATGCGCGCCATGCCGTTCTTGCGGGTGATGCGCTGGAGGAAAAACTCGGCGAGCAACGGGATGTCTTCCAACCGTTCGCGCAGCGGCGGGATGCGGATCTCCACCACGTTAAGGCGGTAGTAGAGGTCTTCGCGGAAACGACCGGCGGAAACTTCCTCCGTGAGATTCTTGTGCGTGGCGGCGATGATCCGCACGTCGGTCTTGATCGTTTCGTTCGAACCGACCCGTGAAAAGGTTCCGTCCTGCAGCACGCGCAACAGTTTCACCTGGATCGAGAGCGGCATGTCGCCGATTTCATCGAGAAACAAGGTGCCTCCATCCGCTTGTTCGAAGCGGCCCGCACGTCTCGCGATGGCTCCGGTGAACGAGCCTTTCTCGTGGCCGAAGAGCTCGCTTTCCAGCAGGTTTTCCGGGATCGCGCCGCAGTTGATCGTGATCATCTCACGCTGGCGGCGCGGGCTGTATTCGTGCACCGCCTTGGCCACCAACTCCTTGCCGGTGCCGCTTTCCCCGGCGATCAAAACGGGCGCGTCGGATCTTGCCACGCGGCCCACCAGTTTGAAGACCTCCTGCAAGGCGCGGGAAACCCCGATGATTTTCACGCGGCCATCCTGTTTCGGTAGTTCGGCCGCTGGTTGATCCGCCGAGCGGCGTTCCTCCTGCGTTTGAAGCGCAGACTCCACCACTGGCCGGAGTTCGAAAGCGAGCGACTCCTTGCGCAGCACGTCGTGGGCACCGCGTTGGGTCGCCTCGATGATTTGGCCGGTCGTCGGGAAACCGGTCGTCAGAATCACCAGCGTCTGCGGGTTCTGCTGCATCACGCGGTTGAGGAACTCCATGCCATCGAAGGGTTCCATGTCCATCGCCGCCACCACCACCGCTACGGGAGTCTTTTCGACCACCTTGAGGGCGTTGGCGGCATTGTCGCAACGGAGGATCCGCAGGTCCTTCGCCGCCAAATGCTTCGTCGCCCATTCAAGGAAATCCAGGTCTGGGTCGACAAGCAACAGGGTGTCTTCTGTCGTGGTCTGAGGCATTGTGAACGCGGGGGGGAGTCAAGCAGGCCCTTCCGCGATTACACGATAAAAAAACCACCGAAACTTGGGTGTTCACCCGCTGAAATGACAAAAACATCGGCAAAATCGGGCGGTTTTCCGTTGTTGGATGAATTCCCCAAATGGTTTGGTAGCAAACCCATGGGCGTCGCTCATCGCTGAATGGGCTTGCGATGGATGACGGAGTCCCAAGTGGAAATGCCGATGGTATTCAAATAGGGCGCTGCGGCGGATGTTTCCTCCGGAGTTCCTAACGACTGATAGACCCGCCAAATCGGCTTTTTCCCAAAGGGATCGCCGGGTTCATCCGGAAACTTCCGCAAGCCGATCCGCAGGCCTCCCTCGCCGCGGTTGTCGATCCAGTTGTGGTAATGCCAGACGCGGATGCTGCTCAGAGGCTGGATTTTCCTCCACGCGAAGGCCATGCCCGCGGCCTGTTCCTCCAGACATTTCGGGCTGTAGTCCTTCGAGTTGAAACCGTTTTCCGAAAGGTGGATCGTCCGGACATTTCCCCGATAGAGAAACGCCTCCTGTTTCATGTAGGCATCCAGCACCTCCAGATTCCGCGGAGTGATCTTGTCGGTCTGAAACGTGAAGGTCGCCTGCGTGTCCTCCCAAGTCCGCGGATTGAAGAGATCCTGCGGGTAGGGATGGAAGGCGAGGGCCCAGGGGAAATCTCCTTCGGCGCGGCCGCATGCCGCTAACAGATCGAGCATGCGTTTCGATCCGTAGAAACCCGGCTCTCCGGGTTTCGCCCAGTGGTGGGTGAGCGAAATGAACGGCCGCGCGTTCGGATCATGAGTCGCGGCGATGAGCCCCATCAGCCGCATCGACCGTTGATAGAGATCCATGAAAACAATGTCCGGCGGGCAGCCCGCGTTTGTCCAAACCCGGCCGGCGTCCACCTCGTTGTGCAGGATCCAGTGGTGCACCCGTCCGTATTTCCCGTCCGGTCGCGACCAGCGTTCGGCCATCAAGTTGAGAATCGCGCCGTAGAGCGCGATGCCTTCCTCGTCGGTCACGTTCGGCATGGCAAAGACGCCTTCCGGGGTGGCATCGGGATGCCCGAGGCGTTTGACGATGGCTTCGCCGCTCTTCGCGGGGTTGGCCACGAGCAGGATCGCGGAGACCACCACCTTGTGTTTCGCCGCTTCGAGAAACGTCGCGTCGAAGGCTTCGAGCGACTTTTTCCGTGCGTGAAACGTCCGGCCCTGCCAGTCGAAGGGCTCGGTGTCCGCTTCGGGAGTCAGCGAGACCAGGCTGTGGATCATCACGTTCACCGTCACCGCCGAGATCCCGAGATCTGCTAGATCATCGCCGGGCGGGCCGGGGTGCCAGCCGCCGAGGCCCTTCTTGTTCCGCGGCTCCATCGGCGGGAGCTGCGGGTTCGCGCATGGCACCTCATCCGCGTATCGGGCGTGGCTCAGTGATTCACCGTTCTTCCTAACAATCCGCCAGCGCGAGACCAGCCGGTCATAGTCCTTGCCTCCCCGCTGCCGGTAGCGGGGCAGAGTGGTCTGAAACGATCCATCTGCCGCGGGTTTCACTTCGATCAACGTTTCCCGCTCGCAAGGATCGTCGAGAATCACATCCATCGGAATGTCCGCGAGTGCCACGCCAGCGGCCGGTCCCGCGATCAATCCCGAGATGCGAACCATCTCCTTGTCCACGCTGACAAGCGTGATCTTCGAAGGGATACCGGCTTTCAGATAGACATCGAGCGCCACACTGTCCGCATGCGTCGCCGCGGGGCAGAGGGCGGTGAGGGCAAGCAGCAGACCGATGAGGGTTTTCATGAAGCGGGCCGGCGGACCAACGCATGCTTGCCGCCGGAGAAACGATACATTATGGCCTCCCTCATGATTTCACAAAACCTCGGCGAGGCGGCCGTCGGCGTCATCGGTGGCAGCGGGCTTTACGAATTGGAGGGATTCGAAAACATCGAGAAACTCGAAGTGCCCACGCCCTTCGGCGCGCCATCCGACCGCGTGGTGTCCGGCATGCTCAACGGCCGCCGCGTTTGCTTTCTGCCGCGCCACGGAGTGGGTCACCGGATTCTCCCGAGTGAGATCAACCACAAGGCGAACCTCTGGGCGCTGCGTTCGCTCGGCGTGCGCTGGCTCCTCTCCGTCACCGCCGTCGGCAGCCTGCGAGAGGAACTGCCGCCGCGCGACATCGTGATTCCGGATCAGCTCATCGACCGCACCGGCACCGCGGGAAAGCACACGTTTTTCGGAAATGGCATCGTCGCCCATGTCGGATTCGCCGAACCCTATTGTCCGGATCTCCGCCAGATCATTCTCAAGGCCGCCCGCCCGCTCATGCCGCGTTTGCATGACAAAGGCACGCTCATGACTATGAACGGCCCCGCCTTCTCCACCCGCGCCGAGGCTCACATGCACCGCATGATCGGCGCGGACCTCATCGGCATGACCAATGCACCCGAGGCCCGCCTTGCCCGCGAGGCTGAGATTTCCATGGCCACCATCGCCCTGGTCACCGACTACGATTGCTGGAAGGAAAACGAAGAACCCGTGGATGTGGAAACCGTCATCGGCCACATGCAGGCGAACAGCGCGCTCGCCAAACAGATCATCCGCGATGCCATCGCCCTCATTCCTGAAATCCCGGACAGCCCGGCCCACCGCGCGCTGGACACCGCCATCATGACTCCCAAAGACCTCTGGCCCGGCGACACCCGGGAAAACCTCTCGCCGATCCTCGGGCGTTTCTCCTGATCTTGCCATCGCACCCGCCACCACGTTAGATCTCCCATCGTGAAAGTCGGAATCCTCGCCAATCCCCACAAGCCCGGCTCGATTCCGACGCTGCGTGTCCTCCGCAACACCCTGAGCCGCCACGGCATCCAGTGCGTGCTAGAAGAACAGACCGCCGCCATGGACGGGGAAGGGGAGGGCGTTCCCGGCACCTCCTTCTCCGATGCGGTGGACATCGCCGCGGTCATCGGCGGGGACGGCACCATGCTCCACGCCGTCGCCCAAATCGGGGATTTCGAAAAACCCGTGGCCGGCATCAACGTCGGCACCCTCGGGTTTCTAACCACCTGCAAGGACGACGAACTCGAGCTCTTCGCCGCCGCGCTCGCGGAAGGGCGCTACACCACCAGCCCGCGCACGATGTTGGAGGCCACCGTCCATCGCTCCGGCAATCCGGACGCCACCTTCACCGCGCTCAACGAGATCACTCTAGCCCGCGGCGAAACCGGACGACTCGTTTCTCTAACAGCCCGCGTCAACGGCGAGTTGCTCAACGACTACCGCGCGGACGGACTCATCGTCGCCACGCCCACCGGCTCCACCGCCTACTCTCTATCAGCCGGCGGGCCGCTCATCGCTCCCGGCGCCGGCGTCTTCCTCATCACGCCGATCTGCCCGCACAGTCTCAGCCAGCGCGCGCTCGTTCTATCGGATTCGTGCGAGGTCCAGCTCTCTTCCGAAGACCGCGATTGCGGCCCCATGATCTTCACCGTGGACGGCCGCGACAGCGTGCGCATCGGTCTCGGCGATCACATCGAAATCCGCAAATCCACACGCGGTTTCCACCTGCTGCGCCTCGAAGGCAGTTCCTTCTACGGCGCTCTCCGCCAGAAACTCGGCTGGCAGGGCGTTTGAGCAATTCAACCCGCCGCTTCCAGGGTTCTGCGGATCAGCCAAACCAGACTTTTCCTCAGCGGCGAGGCCAGTTCCGCCAGGCGGCGCTGCTCCATTTCATAAATCCTGCGTCCCTCCGCCGTCTCGATCGGCACCGCTTCCAAACCAAAGCCGCTCACATCATACGGGCTCGCCCGCATGTCGAGATTCCGCAAGTCCACCGCCAGCTCGAAACAATCCATCAGAAACTCCGAGCCCACCCACGGCATCGCCTTCGCCGCCCACTTGTAGAGATCCATGTTCGCGTGAAGGCACCCCGGCTGCTCTAACAAAACGCGCGAATCGTAATCCGGCTGCAATCGGTTCAACGGCCTCGCCTCCGGCGCGAAGAAGCGGAACGCGTCATGATGCGAACAACAAATCGCCCGGCTCTCCACCATCGCGTCGATCTCCTCCTGCGGCAGCCGCAGTTTCAAAGTCCGCTCGTGGCGCACCTCCTTGCCACGGTAGACCATCGCCCACTCGTGCAGCCCATGGCACGCGAAGTTCGGCGCGCGGTTCTCCGTTGCTTCTAGCAGTCCTGCGATCCAGCCCAGGCGGAAACGCTCCTTCTCCGTGAGAGCCCGCGGCTCAGCCCGCATAACGCCGTTGTCCAGCACATGCCAGCGGTCCGCGTAGGGTGCTTTGAGAACTTCGCCCCGCCATTCGAGGCCTAGTCCGATCCCTGGTTTCCAATGCTCCAGAAACGCGAACGAATACGGATAATACTCGAACAGGAAATCTGCGATCGGATGCGGCTGGCCGCGATCCCGCCGTTCCTTCGCAGGCACCGTGTATTTCCTCGCCCGCGCGCGATGCGCCGCCTCCCGCGCCCGCCAATCGGACCAGGAAAGCACCTCCATTTCCTCCATCACACTCATCGCCGCCGGAAAAAATCATGAATCCTCCGCAAATGCAAAATTTCCCTTGCCTCTCGTCGCCCGCCCCCCTAACTCTGCCGCCCCGCGCCGCAAGGCGCATGGTTCCAACCGCGGGATGGAGCAGCCAGGTAGCTCGTCAGGCTCATAACCTGAAGGTCGTAGGTTCAAATCCTACTCCCGC
>DAISZP010000282.1:0-7447 GCA_036824745.1 Luteolibacter sp. | reverse complement strand
CTGCTGCTTCATCCGTCATGCCCAAGGCATGACCGATCATGCCCGGAACATCAACAGACATGGGCCGACCAACCGCAATGCTCTCATTACCGACTGAAAATCAATAGATCGCGACAACAACGGCTTTCAGCGGGATTCACGGCCTCGCAGCAAGTGCAGCCAATTCAGGATCACCAACAGGGTGGCTCCGGCATCGGCGAGGATGGCGATTCAAAGCCCGACGCAACCTGTGCAAGGACGATGCCCGCCGTCTCAAATGGCATCGCTACCGTATGCCCCAATAAGCCGTGTCTTCAGGGTAGATGAGGAGGTTTATCGAGCACCAGTCCGTAGTGCCACGGTGCGGCTTTCCCCAGCGGGATGTTGTGCCGGTGGTGGAATCCCGCCCGCACTGCCATCCCGAGACATTGGCCGGATGTCGGCCGGATGTTCAACGAGGGACCCCGGGGAGTTTCCAGATCCGTCCTCCAGTGGATGATGAATACTTTTCCACCAGGAACGAGCACCCGGTGGGCTTCCCGCAGGATCTTCATTGGCTCCTCGATGTGGAGGATGTTGAAAACCAGCGCGTGAACGACGGAAGAATCCGGCAAACCAGTGCCTAACTCCATGAAATCGCGTTCGACCACGCTGATGTTGGAAAGCATTGAATCGGCGGCAGCCTGTGTGACGCGGGCGACCATTTCCGGATCGATATCGAAGGCATGCACGGTTCCGGTGAGGCAACGCGCGACCGGCAGGGTGAAGGTCCCGTAGCCGCAACCGAACTCGACGACATCTCCGGGCAAGCTCGTGCAACCGAGCAATTCAATGACCTTGGCCGGGGCGAAGAATTCCTCCCACTGCGTCTCATCGGGCATGCCGCTTTCTCGTCCTTTCATGGCTTCTGGGAGGGTGATCGATGTCTATTGGACAACTTCGGCAATACATATGGAACCGCAATAACCAGCAGCATGCCCGCAAAGATCCAGCCGGCATTTGAAAAGCCAAGGCGGGAAGTAAGCCAGCCCGCCAAGGGATAGGTAATGCCCCATCCCGCGTGGCTGAGGGCGAAGTGGGCGGCGTAGATGTGGGCGCGCTCCTGTTTGTCGCTATTCGCCGCGAGCAATTCGCTGCCACGGATGCCGAGCAGACTTTGGATGGCACCGATGAACGCCCATGCGATCAGCAGAGGCGCGAAAGAGTGGAAAGTCCCTGCCAAAGCGAGCGCGCCGATCATGACCGGCGCCCCGAGGTTGACCATGGCATTGCGGATGGCGGGCCGCCCGTGCGAGTAGGCCAGCGCGCCGCATACCGACCCGAGTCCGTAAACTGCCATCGCCCAGGCATACGACCGGTCGGACAGGGCGAGTTCGTTTTTCACGAAATCGACTGTGGCCACGAGGACAAAGGCCCCGGCCACGCTGACTTGCAGCGCCAGCAGCAGCGACTCCCGCAAGGGCAACCGCCTGAACATCGCTCCGAGGCCGTGCCATGGCGCGGTTCGGGAGGATTTCGGAGCCTCGATGGCCATCCTCGGCAAGGCGATCACAAGGAGCGCGCTGATGAGAAAGGTCATGGCGTCGAACAGGAAACTGCCGCGAAAGCCGATGGTGGCAATGAGCAGTCCCGCCAAGGCAGGCCCGAGGATGCTGGAGGTATCGTAGGCAATTGATCCGAAAGCCAGCGCCTTCGGATAGTCCTTCTCGGTGACGACACCTGGAATCACTGCCTTGTAGATGGGTGTGAAAAGCGCCGAACCGAGATTCAGAAAAAACGCCAACACGTAGATCTGCCATACCGAATCCACGAAAAAGAACGCACCGACCACAACGACGCGCGCGAGGTCGCTCATGATCAGCATGGCCCGGGCTCCGCAACGCTCGGCGATTTGCCCGGCCCAGGGAGAGAACAACACGATCACGACGATGCGGATGGCCAGCGTGTAACCGAGAACGGCCGAAGCCGAAGCCCCGACCAGCGCGTGAGCTAACAGCCCGAGGGCGACCGAGCTGACTCCGCTTCCCACGAGGCTGACGACATGCGCCCAGTAGAGCTTTTGGAAAACTCCGTTGGACCAGAGGCTTTCAGTTCGTGGTCTCATGATCCATAATCCTGAAGACGCGTGATTTCCATTTTTCTGAAAGGCGGATTTGATGCATTCCGATCATCCATGGTTTTTGTTTTTCGAAGGCATGTGCAGCGGGTTTGCTTGGCGTGTCCCGAGCAAACGCAGCGAGTTCAGGATCACCAACAACGTGGCTCCCGTATCGGCGAGGATGGCGAGCCACAATCCGGCGATGCCGAGAAAGGCGAGTGTCAGGAAAAGCGCTTTGATCGCCAGCGCGAAGATGACATTGAAACGGATGATTCCAAGGGTGCGGCGGCCGGTCATGATGGCATCCGCGACTTTGGTGAGATCATCCTGCATGAGCGCGATGTCCGCCGTCTCGATGGCGGTATCGCTGCCGATGGCTCCCATGGCGAAGCCGACGCTGGCGACGGCAAGGGCGGGTGCATCATTCACGCCATCTCCAATCATGCCGACGTGGGTGTATTCACTCACCAGTTGCCGCACGCGTTCGACTTTTTGTTCCGGCATGAGATCACCGATGGCTTCGTCGATTCCAGCACTGGCAGCGATGGCGGCGGCGGTGCGCTGATTGTCACCGCTGAGCATCACGACCTTGCGGACCCCGGCGTGGTGGATCGCATTGAGAGCCGCGCCAACCTCGGGTCGCAGCGTGTCGGCAACGGCGATGATGCCCAGGATTTCGCCTTTGCAATCGCCGTGCGGCGCATGACCGAGCACGGCAAGCGATTGGCCGTTGGCTTCGAGCTTCGCGAGCTCGGCTTCGACCTCGGAGTTGCAAACGCCGGTTGCATGAGCCATCCGGTGGTTTCCGATGAAATGGGGGTGGCCGTCCAATATGGCGCGGGCTCCCTGTCCGGTGACGGAAACGTACTCGACGGCGGGCTCGAAAGCGATGCCTCGCAAGCGCGCCGCCTCGACGATGGCGACGGCAAGCGGGTGTTCCGAATGGCAGTTGATCGCGGCGGCGCGGGCGAGAACCGCTTCTTCCGATAGATGCGAAAGGCTGTCGATGCCGACCACCCGCGGCTTGCCCTCGGTGATGGTGCCGGTTTTATCAACGGCGAGAGCGCGGAGTTTTCCAACAGCTTCCAGATAGATACCGCCTTTGACGAGAACGCCACGCCTTGCGAGGGCGGTGAGTCCTGAGACGATGCTGACCGGAGTGGCGATGACCAAAGCGCAGGGGCAGGCGATGACGAGCAAGACCAAGGCCCGGTAGATCCACGGATTCCATTCATGACCGAACAGCAGCGGCGGGATGATGGCAACCAGAATGGCGCAGACGAAGACCACGGGCGTGTAGATGGCCGCGAACCGATCCACAAATCGCTGGGACGGCGGCTTCAGTTGTTCCGCGTCACCTACGAGTTTGATGATGCGCGCCAGAGTGGAGTCGTCGGCAACCTTGGTCACGCGGACCTGAAGCGAGCCTTCGCCGTTCACGGTGCCCGCGAAAACGGAATCGCCCTCGTTTTTTTCAACCGGCATGGATTCGCCCGTGATGGGCGCTTGATTGACGTTGGAAGCTCCCGACACCACCTCGCCATCGAGCGGGATGCGGCTGCCGCTCCTGACACGGATATGTGCTCCGATGGCGATTTCCGAAACCGGCTTTTCCCGTTCGGTGCCATCCGCATCCATGACAATGGCGGTGGCGGGAGAAAGTTCCAGCAAGGTATCGACCGCACGCCGGGCGCGGGTGGCGGCCCATGATTCCAGTAATTCGGATAGAGCGAAGAGAAAGACAACTGCGGCTGCTTCCGCGTGTTCGCCAATGAGCCATGCGCCCGCGACAGCGACGGTCATCAGCACGTTCATGTCGAGACGCCGCGCCAGCAGGGCCTTCCACCCGGCTGGAAAGACGAGCAGCCCGCCGGACAGGGTGGCGAGAGCAAAAGCAACGGTTTTCAGCCAGTCCGGCCCGATCCTCAACCATCCGGCGGCCAGACCGGCTCCAAGGAGGATGCCGGCGGCCGCGACAAGGAAACCTTGTGGTAAAGAACTCTCCTCATGGCCATGCTCGCAGCCACAAGAGGATTTTTTGACCGGCTCTGATGGTGGAGACATGGTGGGTTACGGGACGGGAGATGTAGGGGGCTGATTCTGCATGACATCCAGAAGTTCCCCTTCGAGTTTTGTGACCAATCGCATGATCGGCACGTTGGTCTCATCTGACTCGTTCATTCGCGCGCGGAGTGCCGTCCGTAGTTCTCGGACATGATCCAGGGCGCGTGAAACCGAGTCATCTTCCGGTGTCCGACGTAAACGAGCCACCAGTGCGTTCACAGAGCCGATCACACCGCCCAATTGCGTGGAACCCGCCTCAATATCCAGGTATTCGAGCCGTCCAGATGCCACACGACGGAGATGGATGAACACATGATCGACGGGTTTGATGACGAGGCGGCTGATTAGGACGGAGGATACCACCCAAACCGCCACGCCAATCACGACGACGTGCAGGACATGGTGAGTGATGAACACCGGAACATCCGATGGGCGGTCGATCAGAAATTCGATCAGAGTGTAAAGCAACATCCCGAGAACGACCGTTGCGAAGGTCCGAGTAAGGATCAATGACAACAGATCCTTGGTCGAGCTATCGACAGATAAATCCCTGTTTTGAGTTCTCCATGTTGTGTCAGGATGTTTTTTGGATTTCATCTGCTTGGTGAGGCTCGTGAACTAGAATCAATCTTTTGAAGGATGCAGGTCATCCTTGATGCTCGGCTTGCTGTATTCGGACGCGATTTGGGTATTGCCTGAATACACTTCGACCGCGAAGCCGTAATACTCTTGGCCCGATGCGGGAACGGTCTTGGTTGTAATTTTTCCTCTCCTTCCTCCTTTGCGTGAAGAGACCTTGTGTTCGCGGGTTCCGGTGACACTGATGCTCGGAGTAGCAACTTCGGATTTTCCGTTGGCGGGCATGACCACGTTGCTTTCACCGTTCTTGAGAATGATTGGCGCGTGGTCCTTCATGTTGTGACCGAATATCCACCACTTCACTTTCACATCCGGCACGGCTTCCTTGCTGTAGTTCTCGATTTTGATGTTCAGGGTCCGGGTTTGGGTCTTGGTCTCCGAGCCTTTGTAGTCCGCTTTACCTTCGATTTTCACATCGAGATTGACGGAGGGAGATGCGCCGCTTGTGGAGAGCGGAAGTCCTAGGACAAGCATCAGAATGCATTTGTGTATGAATGGGTACATGATTTGGCAAGTTGGTGCCTCAAGGGGAAGCCCCCATCCCGCAGTGCGTCTCGGGATGGGGGTGGAGATTGCGATCAATGATCGTGTTTTTCGCCGGGTTTGTGGTCGTGACCTTCGTGGCCCGTTTCCTCACCGCCGTGGGCGCAGGTGCAGGCATATTCGGCGTGCTCGCATGTCGGGCACTTTGCGAGGTTGAGGCTGAACTTCGCGGTGGCCGACTTGGCATCCGGTGAAGTCTTGATTTGAACCACCACGGGGAGTTCCTTGCCTTCCGGTATGGTTTTATCGGAGACAAGCTTGTCGCCATCCTTGGCGAAGGCGAGCTTGGTCGGGTTCGCACGGTCGCCCATGGTGACGGTGACGACTTGAGCGGCTGGCGCGACGACTTTTCCTGCGTCATCCAAGAACCGGATTTCGATTTTCTTGTCTGCGTTGATCAGGAATTCGGCGTGTGGTTCGACGGAGTCGATGATGCGGCCGCCATTGGGGGCTTTGATTTTTTCCGCCGCGTTGGCAAAGGTGAGTCCGGCGATGAGTGCCGCGAGGGCAATGATGTTGGTTTTCATGATGTTTGTTAGTTTCGGTTGGTTTGTGTTTGCAGGTGCCTTTGCAGCGGCACGCCCGGTATGACGCGCCGCTGCAAGGGAAATTTAGTGCGATGCGGGCGATTCCCGCTCGATGGATCTTTGAGCGGCCTTGCGGCCGAAGGTGTAGAAGACGGTGGGTGTGACCCCGAGTCCCAGCAGCGTGCTGGTGATGAGCCCGCCGACGATGACGACAGCGACCGGATGAAGGATTTCCTTGCCTGGTTGGTCGGCGGCAAGAACCAGCGGGATGAGGCCGATGCCGGCGGCAAGCGCGGTCATGAGCACGGGCACGAGACGTTCCTTGGTGCCGCGGATGACCATTTTCTTCGTGAAGCCCTCACCCTCGTGCTGCATAAGATGCAGGTAGTGGGAGATGAGCATGATGCTGTTTCTCGCGGCCACACCGGCGACGGCGATGAAGCCGACCAAGGTGGCGATGCTGATGTTGTTCAGCTTGAAATAGGTGAAGACCAAGCCGCCTACGATGGCGAGCGGGATGTCACACAACACCTGGATGGCGAAGAACGAGGAGCGGAAGTAGCCGAAGAGCAGGAATCCGATCACCAGCAGAATCACCGAGGTGAAGATGGCGATGCGGGTAGTCGCCTCTTTCTGAGCCTGGAACTCGCCTTCGAACGTGATGAAATATCCTTCCGGCAGTTTGACTTTGGTTGCGATCTCTTCCTGAAGTTTGACGACGAGATTGGATACGTCGCGTACCGATGGGTTGATGGCCAAGGCGAAGCGCCGCTGACTGTTTTCCCGGAAGATCACATTCGGTCCTTTCGCCTCGCGCACTTCCGCCACGAGCGACAGGGGAATGCGCTGGCCATTCGTGGTTTCCACCGGTAGTTCGGCAATCTTGTCCGGCATATCACGCCATTCGAGTGGCAATCGTGTAACGAGATTCACCGAACGCTGGCCATCGCGCAACTCGGCGACTTCCTTGCCGCCGACCAGGGCGGCAAGCTGTTCGTTCAAATGTCCCGGAGCGATGCCGTAGGCCTGGGAGCGATCCCGGTCCGCTTCGATGCGGAGCTGGGGAATGGCGGATGTTTGGTCGAGCTTGGTGTTCTCGAAGCCAGGAATCGTCTTGGCGACGGTTT
Organism: Luteolibacter sp.; assembly: GCA_036824745.1. GTDB lineage: Bacteria > Verrucomicrobiota > Verrucomicrobiia > Verrucomicrobiales > Akkermansiaceae > Luteolibacter. The sequence continues at coordinate 470 of DAISZP010000282.1, read as the reverse complement.
GGACTTCAACCCCGAGTTCGCGGAGCTTCTCCAAATCCGGCCCGAAGATTTTGACTGCCACAGGGGCGGAAACACCACTGAGCATGTGACCGATGCGATCCGCAAGAGGTCCACTCACCACGCCGAACACGCCAGGCACGGTTTTGATTTTCGCGTTGATGTCATCAAGAATCTCCTTCCGGCTGCGGCCCGCTTTACCGTGCTCCCCGCCTTCTTTGAAATCCACGTCGAACTCGACGCTGGAAACAGGAACGACATGGTCACCGCGTTCGGCTCGTCCAAGACGGCGGCCGACTTGGCGCACCTCTGGGACGGATAAAATCTGTTGTTCGAGCACATCGGAGATCCGGTTCATTTCTTCGAGCGAGGTGCCGGGTGCCGTGGTGGCGGCGACCAGTGCGGTTTCCTCCCTGAACTTGGGCAGGAAGTCCTTGTTCATTTTCGGATAGAGTGAAAACGCGCCGACAACA
>DAISZP010000281.1:0-7480 GCA_036824745.1 Luteolibacter sp. | reverse complement strand
GATGACGATGGCGGAGCGGCCGAAACGGAAACGACCGCCAGCAGCAGAACAATCAGCATGTGGAACAGTCGCATCGGGCTCCCGCTAGCAGGATCGTAGCCACTTGTCGAGAACCTCACCGGATCTCCGCGCCCGGGGTGGCTATAGCAGGCACAAAAAAACACCGCCGTCACGAGGACCGGCGGTGTTTTCAAAATTCAGGAAAACGATCAGGCGGGCTCGCCGTTCGCACCTTGGTTCACTTGCACGATGCGCAGCGGCAGGCGGACGAGGATCTCGCCGTCGCAACCGATGTCGATCGAGTAAATGCCGGCCTCCGGGAAACGCAGGCCTTGCAGGTTCATCACGATATTGCGGGTGACGAAAGGCACGTTCTTGGGAAGTTGCACTTCGAACTCAGGCTCGATCGGCATGTTGTTCGGATCGAGCGACTCGCCGTCCTCGTTGATGATGTTGATGGAAAGCTTGTGGCGGCCGGAGTCTTCCGGAGTGAAGCAGAAACGCATCGCGAGCGCGCAGGCCGGGTGCACCACCGGCACGGCGCGGGCCGCGAGGGTGTCGAAGGTTCCGGAAATGACGAGCTTGCCATTGTAGTCGGCCGCGAAGTCGCAAAGGGTGGCGATTTGGATGTCCATGATTGGATGCTTTGGATGGATTTATGGGGGCATTCACGCCTAACGGCGCGTGCGGAACACTCTCTGACGAGAAGCCGACCCGCCGTAAAGAGCAAATCACGCGGGGTGTGGGGCTTTTCCCAAGTTATTCACAAGCTGTTTGGTGCCAAAAAACCGGGTTTTCCGCGCCGTTGTGGGAACTGGCGAGCTTGTGCGCAGAAATCGGCAGCTCCGGAAAACACTACGCATTTTCCGCTGTGAATAAGTTGGCAACAATTCCAAACAAGATTCCAACATTTCCGCAAACCGCTCGTTTCCTGAGACTTCCGCGCCCAACAACCGCTTCAAATCCAATCCGACGCGGTGAACAACCGGATTCATATTCAAACAAATGCTCCAGCTTATACGTCCGTTCACACTCTAACATGGGCCATGCGCGTCAATCCCGCCAACCACGCGGATTACAAGCCATCGATCACAATTTCCAAGTTATTCACAATCGCAAAAACGAGTGTTCGAGACCAAGTGACAAGCCCCTCAATTCGGATGAGTGAATTCTCTCATCCCCCCCTCAACCTCGGCGCGGCTTTTTACGCGTCCGCAGCCTTTCGGTGAGGGCGATGACGGCCGGATGGGTGAAGCGGCGCTCGGCGGTGATGGCGTAGAAGCGGGTTTCCACCTCGCGGGTCTTGCCGATGGAAACAAATCCGTAGCGCTCCACCGCCTCGGAAAGCACCACAGTAGGCACGGCGATCACGCCGAGGCCACCGGTGGCGGCGATTTTCGCCAGGGCGGCGTCCTCCATTTCGGCGACCACATTCGGCTCGACTCCGATGCTCCGGAACCAGCTCTCCAAGTCCCGTCTCATCGCGCAGTTCTGGGTGGGAAGGATCAGGGGCAAACCATCCAGACAACGGGGAAACCTGCCTTTGATTCTCCGCGCGAGGATCGGCATCGCGCAAAAGCTCACATCCGAAACGCCGAGTTGGTGGTTGAACACCTTGCCCCCGATCCCGCCGGGGGCCGGTTCGTCCGCGAGCACGAGATCGATGCGGTGGGTGCTGAGCTGGGAAACGAGGTCGGGCGCCTTTCCCTCGTGACAAGTGAGCCGCACCGGCGGGTCGTGTTCGAAGACCGGCTTGAGGATTTCATGGCTCATCAGTTTCGGAAACGAATCGACGATGCCGACGTGAAGACGCAGCGCCCGCACACCGGGCGCTTGTTTCGCGGCCCGCAGGATCTCGCTGCCGAGCGTGAAAATCTCCTCGGCATGGCCATACACGAGCTGGCCGAACTCCGTGAGCTCCAGCGACCTCCCGCTCGGGCGGAACAGGCTTTCGCCGAGGCTGGACTCCAGCAGCTTGATCTGGGTGCAGATCGAGGGCTGGGACACCTTCAGCTTGTCCGCCGCGCGGCGCAGGCTCCCCTCCTTCGCCACCGTCCAGAAGTAGCGGAGGTGGTGGTAGTTCAAAAAGACATCGCCGGGCAACGTTTCCATTTTCTGGAAGTGTTGGTGTCATTTTTCGTATTATGCAAACTTTTTGACCCAAGGCATCGTCCGTCCGTCCGCGACCCAACCGATGCAACTCAAACTGACCCATCGCAATCACAAGCCCTCCACCTCCATCACCGCGCTCATCGAAGGCGAACTCGCCGCGCTGGAGCCCGACCTAAGGATCGACGAGGCCCGCGTGGCCATCGAACGCAGCCTGACGGAGAGTCCGCCCTTCCGCGTCTCGCTCCATCTGGTCACGCCCGGGCCGGACATCATCGTCCGTGTGAAGGACCACACGCTGCGGGCCGCCGCGGCGAAAGCCTTCGAGCGCGTGAGGGAGAAGATCGGACAGAAACGCGCGAAACAATCCCACAACCGCTCGCAAGCTCACGTCACCTCCCTGCCCCGCAGGCTGAACCCGACACGTCCGAACCGCTGAATCTCTAACAAACCATCAATCCGACTCATTTCATGACTGACACCGCTTGGCTCTGGATCGGCTTCAACGCCTTCGTTCTCTTCATGCTCGCGCTCGATCTGGGCGTCTTCCACCGCAAGGCCCACATCGTATCGCTCAAGGAATCGCTCACCTGGACCGCCGTCTGGGTGGTCATGGCGATGATTTTCAACTTCGGCATCTGGCATTACATGGGCGGCGACAAGGCGCTCGAATTCTTCACCGGATACGTGATCGAGAAATCGCTGAGCGTGGACAACGTGTTCGTCTTCGCGCTGTTGTTCTCCTACTTCGCGGTGCCGCAGCTCTATCAGCACAAGGTGCTGTTCTGGGGCATCCTCGGAGCCCTGATCATGCGCGCCGCGATGATCGCGCTCGGGGCCAAGCTCATCAGCGAGTTCGCTTGGGTGATCTACATCTTCGGCGCCTTCCTGATTCTAACCGGCATCAAGATGATCGTGAAACGCGAGGAGGAGATCCATCCCGAGAAAAACCCGGTGGTGCGGCTTTTCAAGCGCCTCATGCCCGTGACTCCGGCTTTCCGTGGCGACAAGTTCTTCGTCCGTGAAAACGGCGTCCGGATGGCCACGCCGCTGTTCGTCGTGCTGCTGCTTGTTGAGTTCACCGACCTGATTTTCGCGGTGGATTCCATCCCGGCGATCTTCGCGGTGACCAAGGATCCGTTCATCGTTTACACCTCGAACGTCTTCGCGATTCTCGGCCTGCGCTCGCTCTATTTCGCCCTCGCGGGTGTGATGGACAAGTTCCACTACCTCAAGGTCGGCCTGGGCGTGGTGCTCAGCTTCGTCGGAGTGAAGATGCTGCTCGCGCACACCCCATGGAAGATCGACACGCTGATCTCGCTCGGCGTGATCGTCGGCATCCTCGCCGCTTCGGTCATCGCCTCGCTGCTGCGGCCGAAGAAGGAAGAACCCGCGGTCATCGGACGCGCCTGAGCCGACCATGCCGAATCGACTGTCAGAGTTCTGCAACACGCTTGTCCATGCCCCGTGGTTCCACCGCGGGGTCATGGCGGCGATCCTGCTGGCTGGAGTGCTCGCGGGCATTGAAACCGATCCCTCGATGATCGCCGCGCACGGCCCGCTGCTCGGCGCGTTGGACCGGGTGGTGCTCGGCATTTTCATCGTGGAGGCCGTTTTGAAAATCGCGGCGCAGGGTCGCCAGCCATGGCGCTATTTCCAAGATGGATGGAATGTGTTCGACTTCCTCGTGCTCGTGCTCTGCCTTCTGCCAATGAACTCGGCATTCGCGATGGTCCTGCGCCTTGGACGCGCGCTGCGGCTGCTGCGGCTCGTCTCCGCCCTGCCGAAGCTGCAACTGCTCGTCGGCGCGCTGATCAAGAGTTTCAGCTCGATGGGATACGTCGGGCTGCTGCTCGGATTGATGCTCTACATGTACGCCATCACCGGAGTGCATTTGTTCGGGGCGCACGCCAAGGAACACTTCGGCAGTCTGTCCGCCGCCTTCCTCACCTTGTTCCAGACGATCACGCTCGATGACTGGAGAAACCTCTACTCCAGCGCCAGCGCCGCGTCACCCGTGGCGGCGGCGGTTTACTTCATCAGCTTCATCCTGTTAGGCACGATGATCATGCTGAACCTCTTCATCGGCATCATCATGAACAGCATGTCCGAGATGCACCAGGAACTGGCCGAAAGCACAATCACTCCGCCCGGAACCCCCGCGGATCTCGATCACGAACTGGCCGAGCTATCCCGCCGCATCCAACAACTCCGATCCTCACTCACCACCACACCAAGCGACACTCCATGCACGAAACCGACACCCCAACCCGCAACCCGCTCGCACCACGACTCGGCATCGTCGGAGGCGGCCAACTGGCCCGCATGACCGCCTTCGCGGCGATCCGTCTCGGCTGCAAGGTCATCGTGCTGGAAAAAAACCTCCACAGCCCCGCGGCGGCGGTGGCGGACTTCATTGTCGGTGACTGGAGCGAACCGGGACCGCTGCTTGAACTCGCCTCGCACGTGGATGTGGTCACGCTGGAAAACGAATTCGTGGATGCCGGCCTGCTTCGCGTGCTGGAGGATGCCGGGCACCTCGTGTTTCCCTCATCACAAAGCCTCGCACGCGTGCAGGACAAGTTCGGGCAGAAGAGTCTCCTCGCCTCCGCCGGGCTTCCCACCCCTCACGCACTTGAAATCACGGATCGCGGCTCGCTTGACGCCGCCGTGCGCGAACTCGGGCTGCCTCTCGTTCTCAAAGCCCGCCGCAACGCCTACGACGGCAAGGGCAACGCGACGATCCGTCATTCCGACGATGTGGAGGAAGCCTGGCAGAAACTCGGCGGACCCTCCGGAAACCCGCTCTACGCCGAGGAATTCTGCGATTTCACCACCGAAATCGCCGTGATCGTCACCCGTTCCCGCGACGGATCATGCGTCATCTATCCGGTCGTGGAAACCATCCAGCAGGATCACGTCTGCCACCTCGTGCGCGCTCCCGCACCTCTAACGGATGAGGTCACCGGCGCCGCGGAGGACATCGCCCGCCGGGCGGTCTGTGCCGTGGAAGCGGTCGGTTCTTTCGGTGTGGAAATGTTCCTCACCCGCGATGGCCGCGTGCTGGTGAACGAACTCGCTCCTCGCGTGCACAACTCAGGCCATTACACCATCGAGGCCTGCGCCTGCTCGCAGTTCGAGAACCACGTCCGCGCCGTGTTGGGACTGCCGCTCGGATCCACCCGCATGATCGCACCCGCCGCGGCGATGGTGAATCTGTTAGGCACCGGTCCCGGTGACGGACATCCGACCGGACTCGACGCCGCTCTTGCCGTGGAAGGCGCGGCGGTCCATCTTTACGGCAAGCCGACCAGCGGCAAAGGCCGCAAGATGGGCCACGTCACCGCCGTGGCGGACACGCTCGAATCCGCGGAACAAGCCGCGCTCTCCGCCTCTAACAAAATTCAGTTCCTCCAATCATGAAACAAGCTGACAAAAAACCACTGGTCGCCATCATCATGGGCAGCGACTCCGACTGGCCCACCCTGCAACCCGCCGCCGAGGCCTGCACCGAGTTCGGCATCCCTTGCGAAGTCCGCGTCGTCTCCGCGCACCGCACGCCGGACGAGATGTTCAAGTTCGCAAAAGGCGCCCACAAACGCGGCATCCGCGTGATCATCGCCGGAGCGGGCGGAGCGGCCCACCTGCCGGGAATGGTCGCCAGCCTCACACCGCTGCCGGTCATCGGCGTGCCGGTGGAAAGCCGCGCGCTCAAGGGCATGGACTCGCTTCTTTCCATCGTCCAAATGCCCGCCGGTGTTCCAGTCGCCACGATGGCGATCAACGGCGGACGCAACGCCGGACTGATGGCCGCGCGCATCCTCGGAGCCGCGGATGCCTCGCTTTTGTCCCGGGTTTCCGACTTTCAGAAAAAGATCGCCGCGGAATCGAAGGGCCGTGATCGCAAGCTCCAGGCGTCACTCGGACGAACTTCGAAAGGCTGATTTCTCAGCGACCTTCCTTCACCAGCGTCATTACGGATTCGAGATGGCGCGTGTGGGGGAAGAGGTCGAAGGGCTGGACATCGATCGGCCGGTAGCCGCCTTCGCCGAGCAACTTGAGATCGCGCACCTGGGTGGCGGGATCGCAGGAAACGTAAACGACGCGCGAAGGCGAGAAACGGATGAGCTGCTCGATGAATTCCGGCGTGCAGCCCTTGCGCGGCGGGTCGATGACCACCGCGGTCTCAGCCGAGGGGAAGCTGATTTGATCGAAGATGGCCTCGGCGGAGGCGGTGAGGAAGGTGGCGTTTCCGATCTTGTTAGAAGCCGCGTTCTTCCGCGCCCATTCGCAGGAAGTTTCGGAAACCTCGACGCCGGCCACCTTTTCAAAGTGCTTCGCGAGCGTGAGCGCGAACAAGCCGGAACCGCAGTAAGCATCCACGAGGAAACGCGCGCCGACGGCTGCTTGTTTGGCGACGTATCCGGTGAAGAGCGGCAGGATGAAGGGATTGTTCTGGAAGAAATCGCCGGCGAGAAACTGGAAGCTCAGATCCCCCACCCGCTCGGTGGCGGTGGCTTTGAAATTCGTTTCCACGCCGTCGGCATGGGCACGCATGAGCACAGTGGAGCCGCGTTTGAAGGTGTGGGCCTTGGCGCGGATGTTGGCGCGGATTTCCGGCAGGGCTTGGTTGATCGGATCCATGGCGATCCTGCACTCGGGCACGTCCACCAGGCGGAAGCGCTGGCCGTTGGCGAGGAATCCGATCTCGCCGATGACGCCATCCCGCGGCCGGTCGAAGTGCGGGGTGATCTTGCTGCGGTAGTTCCAGATCTGTTCCGTGGAAAGGCACGGATTCACGGGAAACTCGATACACGCCATGTGTTTCATCAGCTCGCCCACCTGGCGGGTTTTCCAATCGAGCTGTTTCTGATAGGAAAGGTGCTGGTATTGGCAGCCGCCGCACTCGCCGAAGAGCGGGCAAAGCGGCTCCACACGGTCCGGCGATGGTGTGAGAACTTCGATGAGGTCGGCGTGCGAGCAGTTCTTGTCGTTCCGATAGACGCGGGCCTTCACTGTTTCCCCGGGCAGGGCGAAGGGCACGAAAACCACCCAACCGTCCACGCGGGCGACGCCGGATCCGAGATTGGTCAGTGAATCGATGGTGAGCTCGATCTCCTGATGATACTCGAAAGGAAAGGGATGGAATTTTTTCGGAGGACGCGGCGGCTGCATGTATAGCGGAAGACTGTCCGCCGCCCGTGCCGCGGGCAATCGAAAGTTACGGCGAGGTGGCGAAGGGATTCGCCGTCTCGCGGGTGTGGATCTCGGAGGGCATCCAGGTCCATGGATCGACGTTCTTCTGGGTGAAGACAGCGAGGCCGATCACCCCAACGTTGCGGGTGTTGCCGTGGCGCATGTTGGCGTAGGA
>DAISZP010000280.1:0-7484 GCA_036824745.1 Luteolibacter sp. | reverse complement strand
GCTTCCGCAATCGCCGGTGGTGATGGACGCATCTTCCCTGTCCCGAATCAGGTCATTGCCGGGTGTGAGGTTCGCCATTCCGAAGACGCGCTCGCTCGGCCTTGCGGCGGTGCAGTTCCAACATCGGGGGAAATTGGCTGACATTGACCTTGTTCCGACGGCGTCAGGTGATCCGGTGTTGGGACTTTATGGAATTTCCCAGCCGGAGCCGATGCAGGCGGTTCTGACATTCACAGCGGCACGCGCGCTCGGCTTGGAGGGTGATTCTCCGGCTAAAATCCTCATGAGTGTGAGGCGCTATGATTCGGATGGCAGGGCGGAGGAGCGGACCCTGCCGGTCGAAGTGGCAAGGGTGCTGCCCTTGGCCGCAACAACGTTGAGGGCGGCCTATGTCAGGCTGGAGCTTCTTGAAGCGGTGGAGCAGTTCAGGGAGAATCTGGCGGTTCCGTGGTTGGAATGGCCCGGCGGGGATTCGGTGGTGGCGGAGCCCGTGTTCGACGGATTCGTCACCTGGGGTGAAGAGACGTTGTCTCCTACATTGGAATCACGAGTCGCGGTTGCTTCGAACTTTTTGGAGCAACGTAAAATCGACAAAAGCGATCCGGATCGGCAGTTGGCGGAATTGGCCACGGCTCATGGATTTGTCATGCTCTTTTACAATGGCAATAATCCTCAGCCGTTGGAGAACGTTCAGCGGGCAAGGACGTCCTTGGAAGAAGGCAAAGTGACCGGAGTGAGACCATGGTCGAAGCCAAGGGAACTGACTATTGTGGATTCGCGGAATCGACGTTTCCCGGTGGTCCTGCGCACCACGATGGAAGAACAATCCGGTGATGTTCCGCCGGGTATGGAGCTATTTACAATGCCGATCCCAGCGATGGAGGATTTTTCGCCTCCGGCACGCATTGAAGTGGTTTCACGGGTGGGGCGAATGAACTTCCCCATAGGAGTGGCAGTTGATTCCGGATCTTTTGTCGAAAATGGTCAGAACATAGTGTATGGCGACGCCATGCTGACGGGTATGCTCCGGCACCTAGACTTCCGATCCTTGCAATGGGAGGCAACTGGACAGAGATTTCTTCTCGGCCGCCGTGACTTTTCCGGCCTTCGTCTTTATGCGCGAAGTCTGGAGGACGTGCGGCCATTGGTGGAAAGGATGCGCAGGGATGGGATCGAATGTGACTCGGCCGTGGATCGGGTGGAGCGGATGTTGGAATTCGAGCGCAACCTGACATTGCTTTTCCTGTTGGTGAGTTCGTTTAGCTTGGCTGGCGGGGGGGCGGCGCTGGCACTGAGCCTGTATGGAACCATCGAGCGCCGTCGCAGGGACTATGGGATGTTGCGCACGTTGGGAGCTTCGAAGCCTTTGCTTGGATTCCTGCCGGTCATCGAATCCGCCGTGCTGTCGATGGCTGGATTTGGCATGGCACTGGCCTTCTTTCATGCCTGCGCGGTCGTGATCAACCGGGTTTTTGCCACGCAGAACGAAGGACTGGGAGCTTTTTGCCAGTTGCCGCTTCAAATGCAGGCAACGGTTGGGGCCGTGATTCTTGGACTTGCTCTACTGTGCTCCATAGCGGCGGCGTTTCGTGTCTTTTCTATTTCACCCTCGGAAGCCATTCGTCATGTCTGATCGCTGGTATCATTTGCGCCGCCGTCGTTTGATTGCCTTGCTGGGACTTGTCGTTCATGGCATCATCAACGCACAGGTGGTTTATCCACTGCCAGTGGCAGAGTTGCCACTCGAAGGTGCCGCGAAGTTGGAGTTCTGCACCGTGCCCCTCGAAATCGGAGATGCTCCGTTTGCTACTCGGGAGTTTTGGCTTGGTGGCCGCGGGCAAGGCGGATTCAAGGAACCGCCCACGCGCACCCTGATTTCCGGCAGCGTGGTGTTGCAAGTTGGCGGTAAGCCCGATTGGTGCATGTTGATGGGTAAGACAGAGATTACAGTGGCACAATGGAACACGGTGATGGGGTTGCCTGCTGCGCCTGAGGCAGAGGCCAATTTTCCAGCAACACGCAAAAGCAAAGCGGAAATCCAATGTTTTCTTGAGAAACTCAATGAATACCTCTACTCTAATCGTGGGAAGCAGCTTCTAAGGCTGCCTTTGGATGGTTCGCCCACGAAAGTCTTCTTCCGATTGCCATCCGAGGCAGAGTGGGAATTCGTGGCCCGAGGGGGACGGGCCGTGGATGCCACCCGCTTCGACAGCCCGACTCCCTATAAGGACGAACTCAACCGTTTTGAGTGGTTCGCGGGCCAGAAGTCTTCAAAGGGAGTGCCGAAGCCGGTGGGAATATTGGAAGCGAATCCGCTCGGCTTGCATGACATGCTGGGCAACGTGTCGGAAATTGTCGAAAGTCATTTTCAAATCGAGTATTCTCAAGGACGCTTTGGCGGACTCGTGCTTCGTGGCGGTGATTTCAGAACCGACGAAAAAGATGTCCGCGCGTCGTTGCGGTATGAAACACCCTGTGTTTTCGAGGATGACGGAACCACCTACCGGGCTTCAAATGCTGGATTCCGGCTTGCGATAGGCTCGATGATCATTCCGAATGTGGTGACGGTGGGAAACCTTGAGAATGCCTGGGCAGCCCACAAGGATAAACGGATACAGCCGGCAACTGCCATATCTGGCGTCGCATCATTGAGGGAATCTGTTAGGGACGAAACGGACGAGATGCGAAAGCAAGCGGATGAGATGCGGAAACAAATCAAAGATCTCGCTGAGAAAAAAGAGATGGGAACGGCAGAGCGCGATGCAGCAGTTGCCAGGATCGCAACCCTCGAAGCCTTGATCGGAAGCTTGGAAGGCAAGGTGAAACGTGCGGAGGAATTATCGAGCCTTTCCGCCATCAGGCTAGGTTCGATGACCAGTTTGAATGTCACACGGGACATCGCCACACTCGATGTGCTCAGAGAAAACAGGAATGAAAATCTTGTGGCTGCAGTGGAAAGAAAAATCTCCGATGCCAAAAGGGTGGTCGAGGACTCATGCAAGCTGCTCGGTGAGGCGACGCCCGCAATTGTCGAACGGCAGTTTGGTGAGTGGGAACAGGTATTGAAAGAGCGGGGAGGGGACACGCAGATGGAAGCTACACGTGTGTTTCGCAAAGCTGCTTTCGAGTATATGAAGAACCGCAGGATCGACATGGATTCTTGGTTGAATTCACTGAATGAGATCGCACGCTCGAACAAAGACCAATGAATCGAAGACCCTCAAATGCGAATCAAATGGCCAAGCACCGTTCTACGACCAGCTTGGAGGCTACCACGGTCATCACAATCATCGGAGCTTTGCTGAGCATCGCCGCGCACTGGCTGGCCGGTCACCAGGCCGCCCAGTGGAAGCTGGCTCACATGACTCGAATGACGGCTGCCGCCCCGGTGATTCCGCGAGAGCTTTGTCCATCGCCGACTCCGGAAGTAGTCCCTCAACCATCACCCTCGCCGGGGATTCCGACGGAGCGAATACCGATGGATGCCGCAATGAACGCGGCTTCCAAGATGCGACTCGCGGCGCTTTCCGGCCTGGGAAGTGAAATTGCCGAATTCTGGGATTCTGGCGCGGCCGCCCAGGCCTGGCGCTCTCGGTTGGAGTCATATTCCTACAAACACGTCTGGCCCTATTTCTTCTCAGGGGCGCTCCTTGTGGCCGGGCCGGAATCTGATCCACAGGTAGTTGCTTTTTACAACCCTTATGCCGATTCCGCGCTGCTCACCGAGTGGTCGCGTTCCTCCGATGGGGATGGGATTTCCAATGCCGCCGTTGTCCTCGGATCCGAAGTCGCCAATGAGGGGCAGATTTCCGAAACCGATCCTCCGCGCTGGTGTAAGCAGGATGGCCCTCTATTTGAGCGACTCATGAAGTCTGTTGCCAGTTTCAGGCAGGGATTTGCCCCGCAATCCTCTACCCTCCTGAGGACAAAAGGCGGGTCCTCTTCACTGGACCAGAACCACAGTCTTCAACAGTTGGAGCAACGTTGTCTGGCCCTGACCGTTGAACTGACCCGGCTTTGTGCCACTCGATCGAAGGAGCCATCAGCCATTGCTGTGGGCGATCTGATGCGCACTCTGGGAAATGGCTCCGTTGAAGGAATACCAACGACGGTGATAGCTAACGCTGCAAGGTTGGAAATCCAGGCTTTGGGTTTTCATCGTCTGGCTCGCATGAGGCCGGCGTTTGCCGCGCAGTTTTCGAATGGTAGCCTAGTGCTGTTGATGGATCCCCGCGAACCAACCGCCCTCTTGGCCGCGCATTTTATAGAAACCTCCCGTTCCGCCAAGTTGCTTGCCCTTTCTCCCTGTCACTATCGGTAACGCTTGTCATCGAAATCCCCAACATTCAATGCCAATCGCCTTTGAATTCGGAAATTGAAATCAAATCCCTCCTGTCATGAAAATAACATTCATCAGTCGGATTTTCTCGCTGTTTATAGGTGTCGTCTCGATTCCTTCACTTCTTGAAGCGCAGCAAGATTCTTCCCCATCCATCCTCGACAGTCTGCTGCAACTCAATCCCTCCGATCCGGGACGAGAGCCACTCATTGTTAACCTGGAGGAGAACTACCCGAGTTTGGTCGCCCCCGCAGGTCGCCAGTCCGCCGCACGGACGTTTGTGGAACAAATGCGGCAAAACACCCGGCAATCGCCTCTGAAAACCGATCCGTCACAATCACCGGATCCCGAGGCAAATCGGATCATTCACCCTCCGTCGAAAACGGAAGATTCGCTTACTAAGCGGCCAGAAACTCCGGACAACAATCCCCAACAGGTAGTTGACTCCATTTATCGCCCCGAAGAATACCGGCATTGGTTTGCTAATATTGATCGAAGACCGTTGGAGGAGAATAACGACATAAAAATCCACCATGGAATTCCGGAGATCCAAATGGCGATGGTTCGCGCGATCCGGACGGCCAAATCTCCAGGACATTATGTTTACCTGTGCAATTGGATAGCGGATGGCGATGTGTCGCTTGCAAGCAAAACTGGTGGCATTACTCTTTATGATTTGCTATCCGAAACTGCTGAGAAAGGTGCCCAAATTCGGGCTCTCCTCAATGGGCCGTGGGATTTTATCGTAGCTCATCCAGACCCGCTTCCATTGAATACCATAGGATCCAAGCTCAAACATATTGTAGGATCCAAGCTTAACTATTCAATTCCAAATTTCAAAGAGGGAAATTTCTCCAAAAACTTTCCGACGGCTGTCAAATTAAACGGCCTTCCAAATACTATTGCATGCCTCGATAATAAGAGGCTGGTTTATGGTTCACACCATCAAAAGATCTTGATCGTAAGAGGAGATGAGGGGCTCGTTGCATTTTGTGGTAGTTATGATCCCGAACCGAAACGTGGCAAAGAAAATTGGCATGAAATGACGCTGGAAATGAAGGGGCCGGTGGCATACCGCCTTCTTCAGGTATTCCTCGAGAGATGGCGTGATTCCGCAGACGCGGCTCGGTTCGAGAAGGAGATGGGCCTCACCACAGAAATCGGCAAATCCAAGGAAAAGCTGTCTATAAAGGGTGGTATTCCGGCCCAGGTTCTAATTACCGCCGGGGATATGAAGGATCGGAAAAAGGCGGATCCTAATGACAAGCCATACAATTTTGCGCCGAGTGGCGAAATGTCATTCCGAAAGGCATTAGTGCACGCCCTGAGGAACACCAAAGAAGGCGTGTATTTGCAAGATCAGTATGGGTGGGGCATGTTTGGTGAAGTTAAATCGACAATTTCAGCCGTGCTAAAAGAACGGTCGGTTGATTTCACGGTGATTACACCCGAACAACCCACTATCGAGGATTTCACATTTGAAGACGCTTTTAAATTAGGGTTTATGACATCGCGATGGGCGGGTGTGGCTGGAGAAAAGGCCGACAGCAATGCATGGGCGGCCCTTGCTGGTACATTAAGATTTGCAGGCGGATTGACTGTGGAATCTGTGAAGCATATGCAGGACTTCAAATTCGCCCAGGACTATTTTTGGGTTAATGTGGCTAGCCAAGTTGGCGACAGACTCAAAATATACCACACCGATAAGGACAAACATTTCATCCACTCGAAACTTTGGATCTTTGATCGGAAGTTCGCGTTCGTTGGCTCGGCGAACTTTAACGTCCGGAGTTTCACTCACGACAGCGAGGTGATGATCGCATTTTACGACCCTCTCAACCTCAGTGCAAAGCAGGATGAACTATACGCGCTGCACGTTCCGCCTTCATTACGGACACCTCATTCTATTAGGCCGGACAAGCCAACCGATTACAATGCAAATACCGTCCGATATCAGCTCCCGAAAGTGTTGTACGACAATTTTCAAGGTGTTGGCAAGGCGCTAGGCGCAATTCCGTTTTTTACTCAAATCGATCCGAATGGAGGTCCGGAGAATGCTGCGCAGCTTGAAATTCCGGGACCGTCAAAATTGAATGCTGAGATTGAGGCGGCCATGAGAGCGGATCTGGATTACAGGTAAGTTACGAAGCGACCAGTTCTGACAGAAATTACAATGGTATCTCCATGTTGATTTTTGCAGGCCAGCCGTGTTTGAAGACAGCAAAATGAGTCGATCCAGTTAATGGAAGGAGGCAAGCGTCCGAAAATCGTAAGTGCCAACAGAGCACCTCTCGCATTTTTGTCAGAGACGCGAGAGCTATGGCTCCTATGCTACAGCTTCAACAGCTGGCTCTCGTTGGGTTTCCAGCCAGGCGCTTGGCAGCAAGTCCGGTAGTTCGTCCGCGCTCGGGTTGCGCATGAGTTTATCGAAGACCCACTCGAAGTAGGCGAACGGGTCCTTGCCGTGGCTGCGGATCTGTTCGACGAAGGTGTAGATCACCGCGCTGCGCCAGCCGGTGTCCTCCCGGCCGATGAACATCCAGTTTTTCGCGCCGAGTTTGAGCGGCCGGATCGCGTTTTCGGTGCTGTTGTTGCCGACGTCGATCTGACCGTCCGTGAAGCAGGGCTCAAGGTGCGGCCATTGGCCATTGGCCGATGGCATAGCGGAGCGTACGCCCGATCGGGTTGCCGGGCGTGATGGCGCGAACCTCGCTGAGGTGGGTGATGAGTCTGCCGAGTCGTTTGTAGTGCTTGCGGCTTTCCAGCCAGCGAGTCTTTTGGCGCTCCGGCGTGCAGGCCCGCCGCTCGCGCAGGCTGGGTTCGATGCGGTAGATTTGCGCGATGCGATACAGGATGCATGCCGTGATGCGAGGGTGGTCGTCGCGAGCTTCGTGGAACCCGCGGCGCATGACCGCCTTCCGGTGGTGCGCGTGCGGGTCTTGGGTGCCTTTCGAGTCGCATTCCACTCCTCTTGGAGCTTTTGCAACGTCATGGCCCGCTGGAGATTGGCCTGCTGTCCCCTGATCCGTTTGGTGGTGGAGGCCAGATAAGGATCGTAGTCCTTTGGCTGGTCCGGCAGGTAGAATCCTTTGTGGAAGCTGGTGATGAAGCTTCGGTGTCTGCGGCAGAACCGCACGCAAACGCG
>DAISZP010000279.1:0-7513 GCA_036824745.1 Luteolibacter sp. | reverse complement strand
TCCGCCGCCGCTGGGGCGGCCGTGGCCTTGAATCGTGGATCGAGATGAAACTCAACAACGCCCACCTCGTTTCCGTCATCACCTATCAGAAAAACACCGCGGTCTTCCGCCGTTTACTGCAGGACTGCAAAGGCGACCCCGATGAGTTCTTCAAACGCGCGGAGAAGTTGGAGCTGCCGAAGTCAACCTGAAGCCTCGCAACAAGTATCCGTAGTCCCTCATTCAGGAGGACTCACGGCATCGCGTGGATTGCCTGCTTTTGGGCCAGAGGCCCTTTCCATACCAGCCCAGCCCAACCAGCCGGGTCGCATCCGGCAACGAGTTCGGAGGGCCAAAGGCCCGCTCCATGGCAGCGTTTTCCGTCCTCAGGTCAGCCAGAAATGAACTACTGGCACAACACGCCGATGATGTAGGAAACCAGATTCACGACGAATGAATACGCCACGGCCCGGCTCCGGGTAATCGACACGCCGTTGAAACCGAAGATCCAAAGGATTCCGAGAGCTTCGACGACGAGCACGCCAAGCTCCGCAACCCAAACATTGTGCGTCATCCGCAGTAGTGGGTTGAGGACCAGGAGCCAGCTTGCGATGTTGAGAACTACCCAGCCGATCTTGGTTCCCATGTCCGCATCGGAGTTATGGAAAACCCGGCTGATCACGCAGAGGAGCGATGTTTCCACCGAGATGGTTCCCGCGGCGATTAGTGCAAAAACGTAGGTTCGAACCGGCCCTTCCGGGTCGATGTTCACCGGATTGGCCATGGCCGTTCCCACCAGCCACGGCAGGATCGCAAGGATGACCCGCGCGGCACCGGATTTTCTTCGTAAAGGCATGGAAGCGTTCTCCAGCGCAATCTGCAACCATGCGGACCCGCAGAAAAGACCTTTGATCTCATCCCCAACTCGGAGGGGGCGTTTACCCCTTCGGAGTAAGCGACAATTCGGCCTTTTGGTGCGATCTTCCAGCGTTCCGCCGCGGGACCACCTGAAGAACTCTCCATGATCCGCCGATATTTTCCTCTCACGCTTCTCATCACGCCGCTCGTCGCCCAGACACCCGCGTTTCCCGGTGCCGAGGGTTTCGGGGCCTATGCAAACGGCGGCCGGGGAGGGGATGTCTATGTGGTCACCAACCTGAACTCCTCCGGCGCGGGTTCGTTTTACGAAGGCATCACCACCGTGCCATCGGCAGGCCGCACGGTCGTTTTCGCCGTGAGCGGGCAGATCCATCTCGCCGGCGGCATCGCCACACGCATCACAGGAAACAAGCTCACCATCGCCGGACAGACCGCGCCTGGCGACGGCATCCTGCTCAAGGACGGCACGCTGCGGATATCCGGTGATGACATCGTGATCCGCCACCTGCGTTTCCGCCACGGCAAGAGCGGTTCCGGCGGCGATTGCATCGACCTCGATTCCGGTTGCCAGAACGCCATCCTCGACCACATCTCGATGTCGTTCAGCACGGATGAGAACATCTCCTCCTTCGGCAGCCCGCCGGACTACCTGACGATGCAGTGGTCGTTCAATGCCTGGGGTCTCGAATCCCATTCCTGCGGCGGCTTGTGGGACCAGAACCGCGCCTCCTGCCATCACTCGCTGTGGGCGCACAACCACACGCGCAACCCGAAGGCGCGCCCTAACAACCTGCTCGAATGGACCAACAACGTCACCTTCGATTGGGACATCGGTTTCATCATGGGCGACTCGCAGACGCCCGCTTCGTGGAAAGCGAACGTCCGTGGAAACTACTTCGTCTGTCCTCCCGGAAACATCCGCAGCACCCCGCTGGTCGGTGCCAGTCTCGATCGCAACGGTTATCCGAATTTCTCCGTCTATCAGGACAACAACCTTCACGACCGCGACGGAGACGGCGCTCAATGGCACCGACCGCGGCTGGGCCATCGTCGCCGGCAGCGCCTACGACGCCGCCACCAATCCCACCGGAAACTATCTGAAACTCGCCGCACCCGTCGCCGGTTCCGCATTGCTCAATGTCGATTCGCCACTGCTCGCCTACAAGAAGATTGTTTCCGACGGCGGAGCCCTGCGTCCGGACTTTTCCTACACGGGAACCCTCCGTGACGAGGTGGACGCCCGGCTCGTCCAAAATCTAACCACCCAGACCCGCAACCACATCACACGCGAGAGCGATCTCGCCGGAGTGAGCAATGGCGGCTTCGGCACCTTCAACGCATCGCCCGCTCCGATCGATAGCGACAAGGACGGCATGCCGGACAGCTATGAAACCGCGCTCGGCTGGAACCCCGCCGCGCAGGATCACAACTCCACCGTTTCCGGGACCACCTTCTTCCCCGCGGGTTTTCCAGCGGCCTACACCCGGCTGGAGGAATATCTCCACTTCAAGAGCATTCCCCACATGCTCATGCAGAAAAACACGGCCACCAGCCCGGACATCGATCTCACGCGCTACACCTCCGGGTTTTCTAACAATCCCGTCTTCACCGTTGCCAACGTCACCGGCGGTGCCATCACCCAGAGCGGAACCGGTGGAAAACTCGTGCATTTCACCGCGAACAATTCCGCGGGCAGGGGCGGCTTTGATTTCACCGTCACCGATGCCGCCGGCTCCACGTGGACACGGCGTTTCGCCATCTGCATCACCAACAGCGGCGCGCCCGCGGACCTCTCATGGCGTGGAAACGCCGCGGCTTGGGACACTTCCTCATCCAACTGGCTCAAGGCCGGTGCCCCCACCGCATTCTCTAACGGCGACCGCGTGACCTTCAACGACGCGGGCTCCGCCGCACCGAACGTCGGCGTCGCCAGTTCAGTCGTCGCCGCGGCGGTGGATGTGGATTCGTCCGCAAACTACACCTTCAGCGGCGCGGGCGGCATCAGTTCCTCCAACGCCCTCACCAAACGCGGCAGCGGATCGCTCACCTTGAACAACACCACGGCGAATTCCTTCGCTTCGATCTCGTTGGATGAGGGCCTCTTGTCCTTGGGAAACTATGGCGCGGGCGGCACTGGGAAACTCTCGCTCAATGGCGGTTCCTTGTTCCTCAGCGCGGCGACAGGGAATCCGCTCGAATTCAACGCGCCCGCGACGATCACGGTCGGCTCCCAGCAAACCATGGGCGGAAACTGGACCGGCTCGCAGACGGTCACGGTGAACGGCACGAGTTCCTACCTTTGGAGCCTGTCCGGCACATGGACCGGCTTCTCGGGCAAGCTCAAGATGGGAACGGGAAACGTGAGGGTCCGGCTCAACGGAGGTTCGTCTAACACCATGTTCGGCAGTCCCAACGTCGCCGTGGACCTGGGCAACGGCACCTCCCAGTTCATGAACCGCAACGGCGGCACCATGGAGATCGGCGAGCTTTCCTCCACCGGCACGGCCACCGTGCTCAGCGGCACCCAGACCGGCGCCGCCGCCAGCACTTATCAGATCGGCGGCAAAAACACGGATGCGGTTTTCGCCGGAGCCATCGTGAACGGCAACGGTGCCAACAACATCACCAAAGTCGGCACCGGCACCTGGACCTTGAGCGGGGACAGCACCCACACCGGCACGACCACCGTTTCCCAAGGCGCTTTGCTCGTGGATGGTTCGCTCGGAGCCACCGCCGTCACCGTTTCCTCCGGTGCCTTGTTAGGTGGCGATGGAACCCTCGGCGGCTCGGTCACCGCGAACGCCGGAGGCATCCTCTCTCCCGGCACCATTCCGTTCACCGGAGCCACCCTGAACATCACCGGCGGACTCGCACTGAATGGAAACACGATCTACTGCGACATGTCGAACTCTCCCACCGGAGCCAACGACAAAATAACCGTCGGCGGCACCCTTGCTCTAACAGGCTCGCAGTATTTCCAGTTCCTCCCGCTGCAAGGGCCGCTCCAGGCCGGCACCTATGATCTGATCACCGCCACGAACAGCACGGCCAGCGGCGTGTCCCTCACCCACAACCTGCCCACGGATTCCCGGCAGACCTTCGCGCTCGCACGCAGCGCCGCGGGATCGAATCCTTCGAAGGTTTGGCTGACCGTCACGGGAAACCCGGCCGTTCTCACCTGGACCGGCACCACCAACGGTACCTGGGACACCGTCACCGCCAACAACTGGACCGGAGCCTCTCCCAACACGTTTTACAACAACGACGACGTCCTGCTGAACGACACGGCCACCACGCGCAACGTCACTCTAACCGGCACGCCAGCCCCGCGCACCGCGGTGATCACCACCACCCTCGGCTACAATCTATCAGGTGCCGGAGCCCTCGGCGGCAATGCCTCCGTCACGAAAAACGGCCCCGGCACGCTCACCTTCGCGAACACCGCCGCCAACACCTTCACCGGCGGCCTCACGCTGAACGAGGGCGGCATCCTCCTCGCGAACGACACCCTCAACGCCAACGGCCTCGGCAGCGGCCCCGTCACGCTCAATGGCGGCGTGCTCTCGATGGACGACAACGCCAGCTCCTACAATGCCTTCAACGCCGCGCTCGTCGTGCCCGCCGGAGCCACCGCACGGATCAATGCGGACTCCCGGGTGGACGTGTATGGCACGCTGTCGGGAGCCGGCACGCTCAATTTCCACATCCCCTATGTCCGTACCACGCTTTATTCGGACTGGTCCGCATTTGCCGGCACGATCAACGTTCTAACGGATTCAAGCGGCGGAGACTTCCGGATCGGCAGCGCGTATTCGTATCCGGGTTTCCCGAACGCGCTCGTTTCCCTCTCCGACAAGGTGTGGGCCTACTACGATGGCACGCTCGCCCAAGGCGCGGGCACCACGATCCCCATCGGAGCCTTGTCAGGAACATCCCAAGCCGTCCTTCAGGGTGGTGCCACCGGCGGTCGCGCGCTCACCTATCGAATCGGAGGGAAAAACACGGACGCCACCTTCGCGGGAACCATTTCCGAGCGCAACACCGGCACCGCCACGAACTATCTGAAAACCGGTACCGGAACCTGGACGCTCGGCGGTTCCGGCCAGTGGAACGGCGGAACCTCCATTGAACAAGGGAATCTCAAGCTAACAGGTTCGTTCGCGTGCGCCGGTGCCACCCAGATCCAGAACAGTGCGGGACTGCGGATCGAGGGCGGATCCTTCACCACCGAATCCATCGCTCTTTCGTCCGGCGCGACACTTTACGGCTGGGGGGCCGTCACGGCGGATCTCAATGCCGAAGGCACCGTGGAAACCCGTGGTTTCTCCAGCGGCACCACGGGAACGCTCTCGATCCAAGGCAGTGTCTATTTCGGTGCTGGCTCCCTCACCCGAATGAAGGCCGGGGTTTCCAGAGACCGCATCGAGGTCAGCGGCGATCTCGCGCTCGACGGCACGCTGCAGGTGAACATCGTTCCGGGTACCGGATTCGGACGTTATCGCCTGTTGTCCGCGACCGGTGAGATCAACGGTAACATGGATCTAGCAGGAGTTCCGGTCGGTACCACGGCGAAACTCTCCACCAGCATCGCGGGGGGCGTCGATCTGGTCATCGACGACAACGACGAGGACGGCCTGCCGGATTCGTGGGAAATCGCGAACTTCGGAAACCTCTCGCAGACGTCCGCCGGTGACAAGGATGGCGATGGCACCAGCAATCTCGCCGAATACCGCCTCGGCCTGAATCCCAACAGCGGATCCAGCGTCTTCCGCGCCACCTTGACGGGGCACACGATCACATGGCCCAGCGCGAACGGCATCGTGTTCACCGTGAAACGAAGCCTTTCGCTTCAGTCCGGCTCCTGGCAGTCCGTCGCAACCATCACGGCGGGTCCAGGAGCCAGTTCGTCATTCACCGACACATCCTCGTTTCCCAAGACGTTCTATCAGGTCGAATTCAATCCATGATCCGCTCCCTCATCCTCGCCGCCGCGCTGCCCGGCATGGCCTGCGCGTTTCCCGAAGACCTGCTCCGCAAACCGGACGATTGGTTCAAGTCCGACGCGGGAAAAACCGCCGTCGCCAACGTGCTCTCATGGCAGGCGGAATCCGGAAGCTGGCCGAAGAACCAGGACAACGCGAAAAAGCCCTTCAGTGGAAGCAGGATGAAAACCGGCACCTTCGACAACAAGTCCACCACCGACGAACTGCGCTTCCTCGCCCGGGCGTTCGTGGCGACGGGAGACGCGAGGGATCGCGACGCGTTCTTGTTAGGCTACGACCACATCCTCAAGGCCCAGTATCCGAACGGCGGCTGGCCGCAGTATTACCCGCTTAACAAGGACTACTCCCGGCACATCACCTTCAATGACAATTCGATGGTCCGCCTGCTGGAGTTTCTGCGGGAAACCTTTTCCGACAAGCGCTACGAATTCATCGGTTCCGAACGGAAGGCCGCGGCGGAAAAGGCTTTTGCCCGCGGCATCGGCTGCATCGTCAAGTGCCAGTATGTGAAGGATGGCAAACCGACCGTGTGGTGCGCTCAGCATGACGAGGTCACGCTCGCTCCAGCCAAAGCCCGGGCTTACGAACTCGAATCGCTGAGCGGCTCGGAAAGCGCGGGCATCGTGAGGTTTCTCATGACCCTGGAGAAGCCATCGCCCGAAGTCGTCCGCTCCGTGAAAGGCGCGGTCAAATGGTTCGAGGAATCCAAGCTTGTAGGCATCAAGGTGGAGAAGATCGATGGTGTGAGAACCATGGTCAACGCCCCCGGAGCTGATCCGATGTGGGGACGCTTCTACGATCTGGAAACGAACAAGCCGTTCTTCTGCGACCGCGACGGCATCAAGAAGTGGAACTACAACGAGATCGGCCGCGAGCGCCGCAACGGCTACGCCTGGCTCGGAAATTGGGGGAACTCCGTGCTCAACGGGTATCGGAAGTGGCCGCACCGTTAGAAGGTATCCTCCATGTTCCGTTCACTGACAGTCATGCTCGCCGCCGTCCTGATGGCAGGAATCTGCCGCGCGCATGATGGATTGGAGAACGAGACTGAGATCCGCGTCCGCAAGGATCGCATCGAGGTGACGCTCCGGTCCTCGCTCCTGTTCGCGTGGAAGTTTCTGGCCGACAAGGCTCCTCCGGATCTCAGCGAGGCATCGATGGAGAAAGCAAGAACCGCGCTGAAAGAGTCGGGCAAGGATCTGATAGAAATGAGCTCGGGAGCTTCGCCCTTGAAACTGCGATCCCTTGATTGCCAGTTCGAGTTGGAACAGCATGTGGCGTTCACCTTTGTGTTTGATGTGCCTGCGGGAAATCCCGAGATCCAGTTCAAGGCCCGCTTCCTGAAGAACATGGGCGAACTCGAGGAGGGGAGCTTCCGCTTGATCGATCTCACGCGCGATCCGCGTCGCCGGGATGTGGAACCGCTCGCCCGCAAGCGCCTCCACCGGGTGGATGATTCGTTCGCGTTTGTCACCGGCCCGGAAGGTGTCCGGGTGAAGCAGGACAAAACTCCGCTTCCTTCCGCGGCACCGCCGTCCCGCTAACCCTTCGTGGGTATCGACGCCGTGATCGAAGGGCCTGAGGATGATCCGCAGCCAAGCCCCGACTGCTGCGATCCTCGACAGCCAAAGCGTTCGCACAGCTAACCAACC
>DAISZP010000278.1:0-7543 GCA_036824745.1 Luteolibacter sp. | reverse complement strand
CCCGTCCACAGCGCCTGACGGTATCGCAGTACCTCTTTTGCCGCGAGGCTCGGCGCTTGTTCCGGATTCGCGTCTCCTTGGCAAACTTCGTCGAGGGTCGTGATGATGTTCTCAATCGCTGAGCTGTCCTTTGCCTCCTGCATTCCCAGCGTGCGGATCAGGATGTCCTGCCTTGGAATCGTCTCCGCAGCTCCTTTGAGTTCGGCCAGAGCACGGCTCGCCGAGGCAAGTTTCTTCAAAACCGCGGGAGACTCAAACCGGGTAGGATTCAGTGACGTGAGCGAGGCGGGACTCTCCATGGTTGCCGGGGATCTGCATAGAAATGAAAATTTTCCATGCACGACAAGCCTCAAATGTATCAAAAAGCGAATATTTTAATCACGATTTCCCCGAAATGTTCAAAATCGTTCGATTTGGATCCACGATTCCATCTCACCTCCCCATCGCCACCGGCGGGGGGAAGGGCTGGTCGGAGATGATCCAGTCCTCGTTTTTGTCAGCGAAGGTCTTGAGCGCCCATTCGCTGGGGAGCAGGGCGACGAGCCAACCGTTCGAATCGCGGGCGAGCACGGTGCCGAGCGAGAGCGAGGGGCGGGCGTCCGGGGCGAGCGGATCGCCATCCTTCGGCTTGAGCCAGCGGGCGAGCGTCCAGTTCGCCTGCTCGAGGCGGGTTTCCGCGGCGTATTCGTTTTCGAGGCGGTGTTGCAACACCTCGAACTGCAGCGGGCCGACCGCGCCTAACAGCGGGATCTGCACCGGCCCGGCATCGAGCAGCTTGAACTCGCTGGCCACGCCTTCCTTGAGGAGTTGTTCGAGACCGTCGCGGAAGCGTTTGTATTTCGCGGTGCTTTTGTTGTGGAGATAGGAGAAACATTCCGGTGCGAAACGGGGGATCTCGTCGAACACGACGCCTTTCTTCGAGGCGAGCGTGTCACCGATGAGCAAGTCGTAGTTTCCCGTGATGCCGACGACGTCGCCGGCGTAGGCATCGTCCACCGTCTCGCGTTCGCGGGCGAAGAGCCGCTGCGAATTGCCGAGCCGCATGCGGTCTCCGGCGCGGACGTTGAGCACGTTCATGTCCCGCTCGAACTTGCCAGAAACGATGCGGATGAAGGCCACGCGGTCGCGGTGCTTCGGGTTCATGTTCGCCTGGATCTTGAAGACGAACGCGGAGAACTCCTCCGACGCCGGATCGATCGTCAGGCCGTTGGTTTTCTTCGGCAGCGGGGGCGGTGAGAGTTCCAGGAAGCGGTCTAACAACATTTGCACGCCGAAGTTGTTCGCCGCGCTGCCGAAGAAGACGGGCGTCAGCTCTCCTGCCAGCACCTTGTCCACATCGAAGTCCGCGCCCGCGCCTTCTAACAATTCAAGCTCGTCGCACACCTGCTGATAGACGTGCTCGTCGATGGCGGACTTCACGTTCTCATCCTCGATGCCGCTCACGGAAACCGGCGCGCGGTAGGCGCCGTGGGCGGTGCGCTCGAACAAATGCACCTGCTTGTTTTCCCGGTCATAGACACCCTTGAAACGCGGACCGTCGCCGAGCGGCCAGTTCACCGGAAACGCGTGGATGCCGAGCACGTTCTCCAGCTCGTCCAACAAATCGAGGGTCGGCCGCGCCGGGCGGTCCATCTTGTTCATGAACGTGAAGATCGGCACGCCGCGGCGGCGGCAGACTTCGAAGAGTTTCCGCGTCTGGCTTTCGATGCCCTTGCCGGCGTCCACCACCATCACGGCGGCGTCCACGGCGGTGAGAACGCGGTAGGTGTCTTCGGAAAAGTCCTTGTGGCCCGGCGTGTCGAGGATGTTCACCACGCAGTCCTTGTATTCGAACTGGAGCACGGTGGAGGAAACCGAGATGCCGCGTTGTTTTTCCAGCTCCATCCAGTCCGAGGTGGTGGCGCGCTGGTTCTTGCGGGCCGTCACGCTGCCGGCGAGCTGGAGCGCGCCGCCGTAAAGCAGGAATTTCTCGGTGAGCGTGGTTTTTCCGGCGTCCGGGTGGGAAATGATCGCGAACGAACGGCGGCGCTGCACCTCACGCTGGAGCGCGGGCGAGGGAATGGAGAACGAGGATTCGGACATCGGCGGCCCGCAGGGCTAGACTTCCGGCCCCTTTCCATCAAGCCCGGACTCGGAAATGGAATCGGCGGATGCCGAAGGGGGGAGCCTCCAACATCCGCCGACCTGTTGATTGGGGGGAGTGTGTCGTGTGTCCGGAGCACATGGGGGGCTGCACTCGCGGCGACACACAAGGAGTATCCCATTTTCGGCCATAAGCCATGACGTGATCGCGTATGAACCTTTGGTATCATCCGGCGGGCCATGCAATCGGCGGGTGTTGAATGGGGAACATTTCAACACCCACCGACTGGCTGGGCTGGGGGGATGGGGGGAATCCGGATGTCGGTTTTCCGGCGACCAAGGGGGGATCATCGCGGGAAAACTACAGAACCAAGCCACGGGAAGCAGTCCGGATGCCAGAATGGGTCGGTGGCGATTTCGACTCAGGATGCCTGGATTTCAATGATCCGCAGTCACGGCGCGGATTTCATCGATCGATTCGCCTGCAATGAAGGTGACGTGCAAGGTGCGGCGGTCCTTGGAGAGTTCGACGCGATCCGAGCGGACAAGTTTGGGGCTGTTTTCCAGACCTCGGAGCCGTGAATCCACCTCGTTCATTTTCGGCATGGGGGCTTTGGAAAACACCTCGTCCGAGAGGTGGAGGAGCTTGCTCGCGGCGATCACCGCGAGCACGGGGCGGTCGAAGGTGACGGAGCCCACAAAGCGTTTGTTCGCGCCCGCTTCGAGTTTGCCGACGGGGTTGTAGCGCAGCAGGTAGCTGCGGACTTTTTCGCCCGGTGGCGGATTGAAAGGCGTGGTTTCAAAAAGTCTCTCCCCCTCGTAGCCGCCGGGCCGGGTGATGTTGACCTGGGTGGTCTGCCGGGGAGAAAAATCCCGGCGCTCCGGGATGACGAGGATGTGATCGTCGTTTTCGTAGGCGGCGAGGGTTTCCGGCGTGCCGGGAGGGGCGGGAATGACGTTGCCGAGGGTCGAGCGGATGCCGGAGGCGACCGGCCAGGTGCGTTTGAAGGCGGAGGGCTCGAAATCGACGTCCCGCAGACCGGCGCCGTGTTTGGCTTGCAGCGCCGCGCCGCGCTCGATCCTCCGGGTTTCCCCGTCCTTGTGGACCTCCACCTTGCCATCGAGCACCATGAAATCCGCGGTGCCATCGCTCGCCGCGGAGACGCCGAACGAGGTGCCGAGATCGGTGAGCGTGGCCGAACGGGTGACGACACGGAAACCATGAGCTGTCTCCGGGCACCATGCGTTGAGGCGGCCGTGGTCGAGAAGCACTTCATCCGGCGACTGGATGGAGAGCGCGGCCGGGCCTTCCACGGCGACCACCGCGCCGTTGGCGAACTCAAGGCGCGAGACGCCTTTTGCGATGTTCAGCGTGTCGCCATGGCGGACCGGATGCGATCCCGTGTCGTCGAACAAGGTGGCGACCGCCGGCGTTTTCGGGCGAAGCATGAAAACCGTGACCGCTAGAGCGACGACGGCCGCCGCAGCGAGCGAAACACGCCGCCAACGGGTGAGGCGGATCGTGTTTCTCACACGCCGCGGGAACTCGTCCTCATCCTCGTGCGCCACGGATTCCAGATGCGGGATCACGTTTCGCAGGAAGGCTTCGTCGCTTTGCTCCGGCTTCAGCCTGGCGAGCGCGCCGGAAACGAGGAGTTGCTCGCGGAGTCTGGCGACATGCGACGGATTCGTTTCTAGCAGCATCACGAAACGATCCCTCTCCACGTCGGTTAGGGAACCGTCGAGGTAGCGCGCGCAGAGGGTTTCGAATTCGTGGGAACTCATTGGAATCAGGCATGGATGTGTTTCGCCTGCAGGCAATCCGCAAGCGCCTTGCGGGCGTGGAAAAGCAGCTTGCGGACGGCGGCCGGATTCATGGAAAACTCGTCACCGATCTCCGTGGCGTTGCGGTCATCGTAATAGCGGGCGTTGATGACCTTGCGGACGTTCTGCGGGAGCACGTCGAGACAGGCCCGCAGCGCCTCGTGGCGGATCTCCGCGTCCTGCAAGGTGCCCGGCGTGTGTTCCGCCGGTTCGGCGGCGAGCAGCAGGCTGGTGACTTTTTCATCGAGCAATCTCTGACGCCTTCCGACCTTCGTGAGTTCGTTCATCACCAGATTGCGGGCGATCTTGTGGAACCATGCGGGCGCGTTGTCGGGATGATCGAGTTCGTCCCATTTCCGGTGGGCGATCACGAAGGTTTCCTGCGCGAGATCGTCCACCCACGCCTCGTTCACACCGAGCGAACGGATGAAAAAGCGCAGCCCGGAGTGGTGGGCGCGCACGGCGGCGTCGAGTTGCTGGCCTCTTTCCCGGAAGTTCATGGTGCTGTTTGGCATGAATGAATTTCGCCAACGGCGGGGATGTTCCGCGAATTTCCGGGCAATTCCCACCAATTACCCGAAATGGGCCTCAATCGGGAAAGTTTCGCCACCTTTTCGGGGTGCTGGCTTATGAGGGCCAGGTATCGCTAAAACCGCTTTCATCGTCACACTTCGCGGTTTCACGAAATTCTTCTCCAAATGCCCCTGCGTGTTCCCCTGATTCTCGCCCTCACCGCCGCGTCATTGTTCGCGTGGCAACCTGCTTCGGGTAACCTTGGCGCGCCGAAGGATGCCGAAGCCGAGTTTCCCTCCGCCAAACCCGGACCTCTCCAGCCGCTGATGCCGCGAGCTGAAATTGAAGCCGGTCTCGCGGCCCATGACCGCGCGCTCTTCATCTGGCAGGGCTGGATCCGCGATCCCTTCATCACCCTCGGCCCGGATGATTTCTACTACCTGACAGGCACCACCCCGGACGCGGACGACGAGCGGGTGAAGGACGATCCATACAACGTCGGCCTCGGTGGCAACTCGATCGTCGGCGGCACGGTCCGGGTTTGGCGCAGCAAGGATCTCATCGCATGGGAATCGATCGGCACGCCGTTCACGCTGAAAGACAGCGTGCGCATTCAACCCGGCAAACTGATCTGGGCTCCGGAACTCCACTGGCTCGGCGACCGTTGGGCGCTCGTCCACTGTCCGGCGGAGAAAGCCAACCTCGCCCTAACAAGCGGCCCCGATCTCAAGGGCCCCTGGACTCATCCGATGGGCCGCAAACTCGGCCGCAAACACGATCCATCGCTTTTCAAAGACGGAGATCAATGGTGGATGCTGTGGGAAAACACGTCCATCGCCCCGCTTGCCAAGGATTTCTCCGGTTTCACCGCCGAGCCCGTGCGCATCGATCCCGCCGGCACCCGCCCGGGGCCGGAGGGCAAACCGATCCGCCGCATCGGCCACGAAGGCGCGACCATGATCAAGGTGGGTGACCAATACGTCCATCTCGGCACCGCATGGTCCACCGACAAGGGCCGCAAGGGTTCCTACAATCTTTACTACTGCGTATCTAACAAAATCACCGGTCCCTACGGACCGCGTAAATTCGCAGGTCGTTTCCTCGGCCACGGCACTCCCTTCAAAACCCGCGACGGCAAATGGTGGTGCACCGCATTCTACAACGCGAACGTCCCGCCGCTGCCACGCGAAGGCATCGAGACCCGCGATCTTTCGGAAACCGCGCAAACCATCAACCCGTGGGGCGTGACCCTCGTGCCGATGACCGTAGAAATGCGAAACGGCGACGTATTCATCCGTGCCAAGGATCCCGCCTACGCCGTTCCCGGTCCTGACGAAGTCCAGAAATTCCAATGAAAACCCTGTTGCTTTCCATCATCCTCTGCTCTCCGCTGCTCTCCGCGGAGAAACCCAACATCGTCCTCATCATGGTGGACGACATGGGCTACTCCGACATCCGTCCCTGGGGCGGCGAGATCGACACTCCGAACATCGATTCACTCGCGAAAAACGGCCTTCGTTTCACCCAGTTCTACAACTCCGCGCGTTGCTGCCCCACCCGCGCCACGCTTCTAACCGGACTGCATCCCCATCAGACCGGCATCGGCCACATGACCGGCGAGGAGGCGAATTCTAACAAACAAGTCCCTCCCGCCTACGCCGGAAACATCAACGACTCCTGCGTGACGCTCGCCCAAGTGGCGAAAAGCGCCGGATACGCCACCTTCATGACCGGCAA
Source organism: Luteolibacter sp. (assembly GCA_036824745.1). Lineage (GTDB taxonomy): Bacteria > Verrucomicrobiota > Verrucomicrobiia > Verrucomicrobiales > Akkermansiaceae > Luteolibacter. The sequence goes on along the minus strand of DAISZP010000278.1, from coordinate 1,387 downwards.
GTGGCACATCTCCGGAAAGGATCAGGCTGACTGGCCGCTGCAGCGCGGATTCGACCGCTACTACGGCTGTCTCGCGGGTGCGACGCACTATTTCGAACCCTACGGAGCGCGGATCATGTTTGATGGCAACACGCCTGACCCCACACCGAAGAGCACGACCGACCGGCCGTTCTACACCACCGATGCCTTCGCCGATCACGCGCGGAGTTTCATCGACGAACACAAGTCCGGCGATGCGAAGGACAAGCCGTTTTTCCTCTACCTCGCCTTCACCGCGCCGCATTGGCCGCACCACGCGCACGATCAGGAACTGGAGAAATACCGCGGCAAATACGCGATGGGCTGGGACAAGTTGCGAGAGCAACGTTTCGCCCGGCAGAAAGAGTCCGGTTTGATTCCCGCGTCATGGAAAATTCCGCCCCGGGATTCCGAAGTGCCGGCTTGGGACTCGCTCGATGAAACGCAGCGCAAGGAATGCGCCGACCGGATGTCCGCCTATGCCGCGATGATCGACCGTGTGGACCAGAAGATCGGCGATCTGATCGCGACTTTGAAGAAACACAACGCCTTCGACAACACGCTCATCCTGTTTCTATCAGACAACGGGGCCTGCGCCGAGGGTTCCTTGTTAGGAAAAGGCGATCCCGTGAAGGACCGCGCGCCGAAGACCGAGCTGATCGTGCCGAGCTACGGCAAGGCCTGGGCGAATGCCTCCGCCACGCCCTATCGCCTCTACAAGCACTTCGCCCACGAAGGCGGCGCGAATACTCCGTTCATCGCGCACTGGCCGTCGCGTATCAAATCCGGCCGCGACTGGTATCGCGAGCCCGCCCAGTTGATCGACGTGATGGCCACCGTGGTTGATGTTTCCGGCGCGACTTATCCGAAGGAACGCAGCGGCCACGCCATCCTGCCTGCGGACGGCATTCCGCTCACCCTCGCATTCGACGGGAAACCGCTCGCCCGCAAGCAGCCGATCTTCATCGAGCACGAAAACAACGCGTTTGTCCGCGACGGTGAGTGGAAACTCGTCGGTCAGGGCGTCTCGATGCCGCGCGGCCTGCAAAAGCAGAAATGGGAGCTCTATCACCTCAGCGAGGACGGCACGGAGCTGCACGATCTCGCCAGAGAGCAGCCTGAAAAAGTCGCAGCCATGTCGGCGCAGTGGGTGGACTGGGCGAATCGAGTCCACGTCTATCCGAAAGTGAAAAACCCGCCCGCGAAGCAAAAACCGTGAAACCCTGGATCGTTCTAACCACCCTGTTGTTTTCCCCGCTGCTGGCCGCGGAGAAGCCGAACATCCTCGTCATCCTCGCCGACGACTGCACTTACAGCGACCTGTCGTTCAACGGCGGCGGGAACGCGCGGACGCCGAATCTCGATTCGC
>DAISZP010000277.1:0-7568 GCA_036824745.1 Luteolibacter sp. | reverse complement strand
CATGCGGCAGGATGTGCGTGAACCCGAGCGCGAGGTATTCCGGCACCGCGGCGGTGGCGAGAAGCAGGAGCATGGCGGCGGCGCGGGTCATGGACGGGCCATGGCTAAACCACGACCCGTCCGATGGGAAGCTCCCAGATTTCTCAGAACCGCTTCGTCAACGAGACACGGAAAGTCCGCGGCTCGGCGGGGTGGAGGTGGACGTCATCGATGCCCGCGGCGGGCTCGCCGGTGAGGCGGGAGGCGTAGAAGTATTCGATGTCGTTGTCATCACGGTCCAGCAGGTTGAGGCAATCGAGCGCGATCTCCCAATCATTCTTCCGCCAGCCGATACGGGCGTTGACCTGCCAGCTCTGGCGGGATTCCACGCTGCCGTCCTCGACCAGCGGGCGCGGCGAGAAGTATCTGGAACGCAGCGTGCCGAAGAAACCCTCGGATTTCCCGATGGTCATGCCGGTATCCAGCGTGAGCGGCACGGACCCGGGGATCTCATCGTCCGGTCCCACATCGAGCAGTTTGCCTTCGCTGAGCGTGACTTCGTTATCGAGCATCAGCCACTCGTTCGGACGCCAGTAGGTGGACCACTCGACGCCGTAGCGCTCGGTGGCGGGGCCCGGTTCCGAGGTGCCGGCGTCACCGACGTAGAGCAGCTCCGAATCGCTGTGGAGATAGAACAGGGCGAGCGTGCTCACCACGTTCTTCACCGCCTCGTTGCGCGCGCCGAGTTCGAAACCGTAGGTTCTAACAAGCGGATCCACCTTGTCCGCGGGAAGCCCGGTCACCGGATCGATGGTGATGGTGGTGCCGCGGGCGTCGTTCGAGTGGAAACCCATGCCCGCGTTCGCATAGAACTCGGTGTCCGCCCAGGGGCCGAAGATGAGGTTGAGCTTCGGAGAAACGATGCCGTCCGTCTCATCGCCGGAGTTCGCGGGATTGTCGCTGTCCACATCGAAGTGGAACAGATCCGCGCGCAGGCCGGGCTGGATGCGGAACCAATCGTTCACATGATGCTCCGCGGTGGCGTAGATGCCGGCGCTGCTTTCCAACACGTCATCCACCCGCACGGTGCTGAGCCGTTGGGTGTTCCGCGTGTTGTAGAGGCCGATGCCGTCGATCACGTCGGTGCGTGTCTGGAAACCGATGGTGAGCTGGTTCTTGTTCGCGAAGTTCCACTCGCGCCGGATCTCGCCGCCGAAGAACCAGCGGTCGTCCTGTTGCTCGAACTGGTCGCCGTTCACCGGATCGTTGAGGAAGTAGGTGAAGTTGGAAAACAGGTCGAGCTGATAGGTTCCGATGTAGGCATCGGCATGAATGCGGCCGTTGGAAAGCTCGCGATCCCAGTCCGCCATCAGGCTGTAACGGCTGGACTCGCCGCGGTCGCTGCCGTCGATGAACCCGAAGCGGTCGATGCCGCCGCTGTCGATCAAACGGCGTGGAATCTGGTCGGTGGAGTCCCACTGGCCGTCGTAACCCATGGCGGTGACGCTGAAGGCGTCCTCGCCGGATTGGTGGAAGTATTTCAGGAAACCATTGAGGCGGCGCGAGTTCTCCTCCAGTTTCCAGGGGCCGTCGTAGTAGTTGTATTCGAAGGCGTAGGTGAGCGCGGAGACTTTGTTAGAAGCGGCGCCACCCTTCGCGAGATCGGCGGAGGCCGGGGTGAGGTTGACGGTATCCGCGAGCAGTCCGCGCTGGTAGTTGTGCTCGCCGAATCCAAACGTCGCGATGCCCTGCGGCAGCATGTCGAAGTAGCGGAACTTCGCCGCGCCGGCGGTGGAGAGGTCACCGAGCTGGCCGAAGAATGGGCCTTTCCAGTAGTCGAGTTGTTCGACGAGTTCAGGAATGATCGGATTGAGATCGGCGTATCCCTGGCCGTGGGCGTGGGTGACGAAGTTCACCGGCTGCCCGTCCATGGAAACGGAGAAATCCGTGCCGTGATCCAGGTTGTAGCCGCGGACGAAGTATTGGTTCGCCTTGCCGTCGCCGGAGTGCTGGGTGATGACCACGCCGGGCACGACTTCCAGCAGCTCGCCGCGCCGGAGATAGGGACGGTCCTCAAGTTCCTTGGAGTTGGCCTGGCCTTTGGAGGCGGTGGCCGCCTCGCCGATCAGGCTCTCCGCCTTGCCGGTGACGACCAGCGCGTCGAGCTGGGCGGGTGTTGTGGAGTCGTTGGTGGCGCTCTGTTGCGCGGTGGCGATGTTTGTTAGAAGCGGGATGCAGAATGGCGTGAGATGGAAAAGTTTCATGATGGAATGATGGGAATGCGAAAACGCGGGGGTGCGTCCGTGAACGATGCACGGACGCAACGATTCAGGACCCGGCGGCATGGCCGGACCGTTTCACCTCATCCCAAACGCGGCGGCGGACCGGGCGGTGCCTGCGGCCACGCGGGAGTCCACATGCGGTCATTCCAGACCGTTGCGATGCGGACTTCGAGGTTCACCAAGCGGAATGCCGGTGCCTGCCAGAACACGGGAGGCATCTTGGGTTTTCCGGACTGGGTCTCCACCGGTGCTTTTTCCTTCTTCAGCGGAAGCGGATCGCTAACAGAATCGAGCCTCTCCCCGCTGTCATGCCAGGCGACGAGCGCCGCCTGTTTCAAACCGCACTTCGGAGCGAGGTCCATCGTCGTCTTGCAAAACCAGGTGACATGCAACAGCACCAACGGCCCGCCGACCAGTTGGACCAGCGCCAACAGGTAAAGCATCCGTAGTTTGCCGCAGGCCATTCGATCCATGCGTGCGCAGGTTGGGAAGATCCGGCGGAGGAGGCAAGCACGGGAAAAGCGTCCCAATGGTCGAGGTTGCCGGCCACTTCACCGCGCGATCGTCGGCAGGCCTTCGCGGATCAGGCGGGGAAAATCTCGGGGTTCTCCGGCGGCGGCCTCCTCGTTGATGCGGGAGCGCTCGCGGAGCTCGGCGAAGGGGAGCGTGGTGTCCACGAGGCCTTCGGCGTAGAGCACCTGGTCGATGAGGCCGTTGAGGAGGTAGCGGATGTTGAAGCGGCGTTCGAGCCCGGCGGAAGACCAGGCGTGATAGACGGTGTTCACGGTGCAGCTGTTGCTGAGGAGGTGATAGAACTCGGGATGGTCCGCGAGTTCGTTCATGCGGGCGAGGTAGTCGTCGAGCAGGGCGCGGGCGTTCTTGCGGGAGGTGCGGGTGCGGTAGAGATAGACCGTCTCGCTGCGGTGGTTGGTGCGCACGCCGACGATGTCACGCTCGTCGCCCGCGACGTAGATGAGCTCGAATTGTTTGAAGAGCGAGCCAATGGGAGCGAAGCCCTCGCCTTCCTCCGGCCGCACCTCGATGGAGATGCAGAGCGGATCGGCGTCCTCGAAGTGGAAGCTGACGAAGGTGTGGCCGACGGGGCCGGGTTTCCAATAGGAGATGAAGAAATCGACGTGATCGAGTTTCGTTAGATCGTAAACCCGCTCCTCGTGGCGGACGTCGAAGTCATCGTTGCTGCGGTAGTGGAAGTTCCGGAAGCCGGTGACTCGCAGGCGGTCGCCCTCGATGACGGCGCGCGGCGTGACGGCGACCTCGGGTTTCCACGGACGATTGTTAGAAGGCGGAATGAAGCTCCACCAGACGAGGATGGCTCCGCAAACGGCGGCGAAGGCGATCCAATTGCGTTTTCCGGGGCGCAGCCACAGCGCGCGGATGCCGAAGGCGAGGAACGCGAGGGCCATCATGGTCCGGAGCCATGGCCAGGGGAGATTGGAGAAATGCAGGGCGAGCGCGCACCATGCGAGGAGCAGTGCCTTGCAAACGAAGCCGACGCCCACGGCGATCCGCAACAGGAGGTAGCGGAGTCCGGCGGCTAACAGATGCAGCAGGCTCGCGGCACGGGGTTTGATACGGATGCTTTCCACACTCGCAGTGTGAACATCAAAGGGGCCGGGGCGTCACTGCGCTTTTTTCGCATCGAGGTACTCGTCCACGGAGCGGAAGGTGGTGCGGCCTTCGGCGTTGGTGAAGAAGAAGAGGTAGCTGCGGAGGTCGTTCTCGACGGGCCAGCGGCTGGAACTGATGAGTTTGTCCCCGGCTTGCTCGCGGATGGCGAAGGCGATGTCGTAGTAGGTGTTTTCGACGGCGCCGGTGGGGCGGGATTTGGCGGATTCGTTCGGCTTGATGACGAGCGGCGTGGTGCCGAGCTTGCCGAGGATGGTTTTCTCGGAGCGGTTGATGAAGAGCACGTCGCCGGCCTTGAACGAGGGATCATCGGTACGCACGACGATGGGTTTGAAACCGGAGGGCTTTGCGGTGACGAGGATGACGGCGAAGGCTTTCCCCTCGTCCGGCAGCTTGATGGGGCAGAGGGTGACGGCCTTGTCGAGAAGCCGCAGGTTCATGCCGCGCGAAGGCACCGCCACGGGATCGGAGAGGCGGTTGGTGGGAAGCTCGATGGCCTCGGACTGGGTTTTCTCGAACTGGAGCACGACCTTGCCGAGCTCCGGCGGGAACTGTTCGGCTAACAGTCGCACCTGGAGTTCCTTTTCGGATTTCTTGACCGGGCCTTCGGTCTGGCAGAGCGCGGGAAGAACGGATGCGGCGAGCAGCAGGATGAGGCGGCGGATCATGGGATGGGTTTGTTGCACGAGCATCCAAGGATCATGCCTCCGAGCCGTCAAGCCAGCGGAAGGAGACGAGGTTGAAACGACGGCCGAATTTCTTGTTGGTCGCACTAATGGTGGCGTAGTCCTTCTCCGCGGGATCCGCGGGATCGACGAACGGCGCGTCGCGCTGGACGACGGCCTCGCACCAGGCGCGGGCGATGACCTTGCCGGTCTTGTCCGCCTTCTCGCCGTATCCGCGGACGACGAAGGTGTCCGAGCGGGCGGAAAGGACCGGCGCGATGGGGGTGAGGATGTCTGCTTGTTTCACGACGCCGGGCGCGCCGTGGGAAAGCGGGCCGCGTTCGGCATCGCCGAAGACCAACGCGGTGCCGCCGGAGCTGGCGCGGGCTCCTTGGTTGAAGGCGGAGTTGATGGACACATCGCTGGATTCGAGCGCGCTCTGGATGGCACCGGCGCGGGCGAGGTCCTTGTTGGAGCCGACCCTGCGGTTTACGAAGTCACCGAGGCTGAGGAAGGGGCCGCGCTTGCGGACCTCGCGGACGATGGCGCGGGCGAGCGACTCGATCTCGCCTTCCGTGAGAGCACGCCAACCGACCCACTGGGCAGCGTCGCTGAGGGAGGTGCTACCGCTTTTCATGCGGAGGTTCGCGGGGCTGAGGAGGCTGGAAACGGGAGCGCCGTCACCGCTGGCGGCGATGGATTCCTTGCCGGCCTCGTCACGGACGACGAGCTGGCGGCCGTCGCGCGCGCCTAACAGACTCTTCCACGCTTCCACGGAGGTGGAGTTCACGTTGAACATGCCGTCCACGCTGAGGTAGCTGGCGATCTGGAGGGTGGCCTCATCCCGCGGGCGGCTGCTGCTGAAGTACTTGCTGGCGAGCGCGGAGGCATCCTCGCCACGGAGGCTCGGCCGGTAGCGCTGCACGGGCAGGGTGCCGTCCGCGCTGCCGGAGAAGAAGGCGGTGGCTACATCCCTCTGGGTGCGGGCCTTGCCGAAGGTGGTGGTGTTCTGCGGCGAGATTCCTGATAGAAACCAATCGTCCCAGAGCGCCTGGTTTGCGAGATAGGAGTGATCGGCGATGGGCCGGCCGCCGGTGAGGCTGCCTTCGGTCTTGCCGGGATCGAGCAGCGGGCTGGCGAGCGAGTTTCCGATGGCGTGGGAGATCTGTGGCAGCAGCGGCTCGCGGGCGCTCAAGGCTCCGTATCCGGATTTCGGTTTCTGGGAGTTGAAACCGTTGGCGAAGGAATTCTGGAAGGAGGCGAGCGAAACGATCGGCTCGCGCGGCACGGAATGGGTGGTCACGTAGTTGGAGCCATCCATGGCGTTCATCGCCCCGCCGAAGTAGCCGCGTCCCTTGTCATCCTGTTGGAGGCTGTCGTTGGCGCTTCTCCAGCCGTTGAGGAGCTCGACCGTGTATTCATAGGGCAGAGCCTCGCGTTCGAGGCGGTTCAGATCGTAGAAGTCCACGTGGAGGGCCTTCGGATTGAAACGGGCCAGGGACCGGGTCTTGGTGAGGTTTCCCGTCTCGGTCTTGGCGTGGAATGAGAAGAGCATGATCGGCATCTTCGGCCCATTGGTGGGAATCGTGCGGCCGTCGGTGAAGGACTTGAAGACCTCGTTTTTCTGATTCGCGTAGTAACGCTCGCCGCTGGGTTTTGTCCCCGAGGGTCCCGTGTCCGACCCGTCCGCCCTGCCCCGCGTGGCGGTGCTGGCGAGCCGTTTGTTTCCGAAATCGTAGTCCAGATAGATCCCACCGATGCCGAGGCCGTCGGTTCCGCGGTCCTCGCCGATGTAGTACTCGTGGTGGGTGAGCGAGAAGTGGCGGGTGTGTTGCTGGCCGCCTGCGATGACATGCCCGGAGGAGCTGGTGGCACCGGCGGTCAGATCGTTGGGCACGGCGGCTTTGAAAACCAAGCTGTCGGTTCCGGCGATGTCCACCTTGGTGCCCTCGCGGGTCATCGCTTCCCACGCCATGCCTTTGCCGAAGTTGAAGCCTTTCTTGCCTGCCAGCTTGTGGATGTCCGCGCCATACTGGGATCGGGCGAGCAGGTCCTGGGATTGGGACATCTTGACGACTTCCCCCGGACGCAACACGAGGCGGTCCAGAATGCCCATTTGCAGGCTGAGGAAATTGCTGTCTCCCTTGGAGAATCCGACGAGCGGGAGGTTGAAGCTGGCTCCGTTCTTGGTGATCTGGAGGTCATAGGGAACCTGCCAGTATTTCACCGTGTATGGAACACCCTGCGGCACGACGACCGGGACATCAAGCGGGTTCCATAAGGTGATGATGGGATCGGTGACGATGTGGAGGCGGTTGACGGTGCCGACCAACCGGGTTTGCAGGGAGATGACGAGCTGATAGTCGATGATGACCGGTTGTTTGTAGAAGAAGAAATCATCGTTCTGGCAGGCAGCGGCCCCGCCGGTGAGTTCGAGGTAGGGAGTGCCGGAGGGGATGCTGCCTCCGGTGGTGAAGGGGATGGAGGAGCTGGACCACTTGAGGCCGGTGTTGGAGTTGTTGGTCCGGTTGCAGATGTTGTAGTAGGTCCAGAGTTCCTGGAGATTGATGCCGGTCTCGCCGCCCGCCGAGTAGAGCGCGGTGCGGGTGGGGTCCGGCTGCTGGCCGGCCGGGCGCTCGAGTTCCATCGAGAGATCCTTGCGGAATCCTCCCTTGCGGACGTTGGTGACGAGGCCGCGGTTCCACGCGGAGTAGTCGTGGAAAAGCCCGCCGGACTCGACCGGGCCGCTTTTTCCTCCAAGCAGTTCGGAGCTTTTCCAGGAGCAGAGGAGGGAAAGCTGCGGATCCGTTCCGTTCACGCTTTCGAAGGGTTTGATGGCACCGGTTTTCGCGAATTTCAGATTGGCGGTGGCGACGGTCTGGGCATCCGCGCGGGCGTCGGCGATTTTCACCGCTTCGATCTTGGACGGCGCGATGAGGGCCTTGGTGCCTTGATCGCCGACCCACCAGCCGAAACGATTGATCGCGCCACTGGC
>DAISZP010000276.1:0-7606 GCA_036824745.1 Luteolibacter sp. | reverse complement strand
ACGCGTTCGTGCGTTCCGTCATCGCCGATCTCTACGGCGCGGACACCGCCGCCAAGATCCGCATCCAATACGGCGGTTCCGTGAAACCCGGCAATGCCGCCGAACTCATGGCCTGCCCGGACATCGACGGAGCACTCATCGGCGGTGCCGCCCTTGAGCCGCAGAGTTTCCTGGAGATCATCCGCAACGGCTGCAACTGAGCCGTCGCGATTGCCAATCCAATTACAAACCAGCGGGGATTCGTTCCCGCTGGTTTTTTCGTTGAATCAAGGAGCCGGAACCGGCGGCGGAAGTTGGCGCGCGGCGAGCAGGTATTCCAGCACCGCTTGTTCGTCCGCGGCATCCAGCTTCGATTTCCGCGCCATCGGCGGCATGACTTCGTTTCTCAGTTCATCCGGTGTGTATCTAGCCGGATCTTCGAAAGGATGGCACTTCGCGCACTTCGCCTGATGCACCACACAACCCCTTTCAAGCACGGCAGACGATGCCTTGCTGTATTTCTTCATCGCGGGGGATACCACCGGTGCCTGATAGCCCATCATGCCGCAGCCGACCGGTAATAAGAGAGCCGCCGCGCCCATGAGGACGCGACGGCTTGATTTGAAAATTTCCGATCCCGTGGGCATCAGAGGTCGATCGCGAAGATGGTTCGAAGTTGAAAATCCGGCTCACCCGAAAGCGTGGTTAGCTGCCAAAGCCCGGTCACTCCGAGCGAGAAACGGTCATGCCTCCACGCCACGTTCGGGCCGAGATACACGCCACTGTCGCCGAGCGTGTCCACATCCGGCACGGCGATCTCGTGCATGCACTCCACGCCGACCGACCACGATGGGTTGATCTGATAGGCCGCGCCAAAGGTTTGTTTGAGCTCGGCTTCGTCGTCCTTGAAATCGTTTTCGTAAACCAACTCGCCGCCGATGTTGTAAACCAACACCCAAGGGCCGAGGTTTTTCTGGAGCAGGAACTTCGCTTCAAATTCGATCTCATCGTCGCCGGTCTTCACCTCGCCATAAACCGCGGTGCCGAATGGACAGGAGTTTGGATCGGTCAGGTTGTAGATCGCTTCAAGGGCGACATCCTTGAAATCCGCGTCGCCCGATTCGTCCGGGCCTTTTTCGAAACTCCAATCGGCGAAATAGAGCGCGAGTTGGAAACGATCGGTCACGCCGTATTCGAATTCATGGCGGATGTCGAATTTGTCCAAACCCGGGTCGTCAGCGATTTGGTTTTTCCAAGTCACCCAGGTTTCCAACTCCATCGCGCCTTTCGCCATGGTGGTCGTTTCGTAGCTGTAGGTGAAGCGGCGGTTTCCTGCCTCCGCCTCGGTCAACAGGAGGGGAAACGCGGACAAAGTGAGGGCAAGGGAAGTCCAGGGAGTGTGTGGGAGTTTCATGGCGCGTGGATCAAGTTGCGAATGCGTCGCAACAGCGGCTTCGTGGCGATTCACCTTCGACCTGTCAAATCCAAGTTTTGCCGGTGATTGAAAATTTGAAACGGAACGACGGGCGAAGCCTGAGATTCCGGCTTTTCAGCCTGCGTCTGATGCGATTAGCTGCGCCCATGTCCGGCCTCGCACGCATTGCTTTCATCGCCAGCCTGCTCTTCAGCCTCCCGGTTTTCGCCGGGGATCACGTTGTCGTGACCGGGGGGCCCGCGCTGCGGAAATGGGAGGACTACCGGGTGAAGGAAGACCAGCACGACCGCTTCTGGGGAAACTTCGTCCGCGCCTCGACCTTGCGCATGGCGGAAATTCGTCAGGCATACGGCTCCGACGCTCCCTTGGTCTGGTTTGTCTATCAACCGGCCTACCAGACGCGCGGCCGGGAGGACGGCAAGCCCTACACCACCTGGATTTCCGAACTGGCCGCGAAACGCCGGGCGACTCTGGTCTGGTTCAGCAGCGGCAGCGGTTTCATCCAGTCCCTCAACTCCCGTCCCCGCGGATCGGTGCAGACCTTCGACTTCTTCGGCCACTCGAACCGCCACGCGTTCATGTTCGACTACGGCAACGACATCACGGCCGTTTCCACCGCGTGGTTGCACGAGAGGGACCTGCCGCGCATCAAGTCCGCGATCTTCGACCGCAACGCCTACTGCAAGAGCTGGGGCTGCCACACCGGTGAAAGCATGAGCGCCGAGTGGAAACGCTGTCTCGGAATCCCGCTCGAAGGCGCCAAGGGACCGACGACCTACACCACGATCTCGTTTGGGAAACTTCCCGAGGTGCGAGGAAGCTGGGCTCGTTAGAAATCTCTACCGGATCTCCACCATCGTGCCGATGGCGGACTCGAATATCTGGTGCAGCCGGAACGTTTGCTGGGCTCCGAGTTTCTGGCCGAACTGTGCAAGCAGATAAAGCCCGATGCCGATGGCGGCGATGGTGAAGAAAATCCAAAGTCCCCACGGCTGATGGCCGATCTTCCATTGGCACAATCCGAGAATGCCCGAGATCATCGTCAGGGTTCCGACGGCCACGAAGCCGTAGAGAAACAATCCCCACATGTTCGCATTCGGGCCGTAGGTGCCCTGGACGCGGGTTTTTCCGTCTTCGGTGGCATCGAGACTCAGATTGAGCCTTGGCGACCAGAAATGACGTTCCTGTTCAGGAATCCGCAAGCAGACGAAACCGGGAAAACTTTTCACCTCACAACGTCCCGGCACGGATTCCACCTGCTCGACAATCCGCTCGCGCACCTCCTCTACTGGAAGTTCGAGAAGGTGACTAAAACTGGGACGAATGCCGAAACTACTCATGCGATGCCAGAATGACTTCCGGCATCGGGCTGTCAACCATGCCGTGGATACCTCACTCGGTGGCGATTTCCACCTTCCCTGCGGCCAGTCCATCGGAAGTGACTTCCAATGTCGCTGAGCCCGGATTTCCCGTGCCGCGCAGCACCACCTGGCAGAGTCCGTTGAATGCCGGAAGTGTGTCGCTTCCGATCTGCGGTTCGTGGCTGGTGGCGTCTCCGTTGCAAACCGCGGCAATCTCGGCATTTCCGCTGACTTTGAACTTCAGACGGTTCATCGAACGAGGAACAAGTCGTCCCTTGTCGTCCGCCACGGTCACGGTGATGTAGCAAAGATCGTTTCCGTCAGACTTGATTTTGGGTCGATCCGCCTTGGCGGACAGCGTTGAAGCTTTGCCGGTAGTCGATCGGTCCGCATCAGCCCAGGGTTTGCCGTTTTTCCAAGTCTTCACGGTGAGCGATCCAGGTTCGTATTTCACGTCTTCCCAGATGATGCGGTAGGTGAAGGCTTCCTTTTTCTTGCGACCAAGCGACTTGCCGTTGAGGAAGAGTTCGGCCTCGTCACCGGAGGTGAAAACATGCACCGGCGTTACCTGTCCGACACGTTCCGGCCAGTTCCAGTGCGGCAGGAGGTGGGCCATCGGATGCTCCGGCCTCCAGTGCGCCTGATAGAGATAAAAGCGGTCCTTCGGAAAGCCCGCGAGGTCGAGGATGCCGAAGTAGGAAGAGCGGGAAGGGGCCTTGCCACCGAGTTTTTTCAGTTCCTCCATCGCTTTCGCCCGTTCCTCGGGGTTTTGGAAATTGAGCGCGTTGGTGGTGTCGTTGTTGTAGGGCGTGGGTTCGCCGAAGTAGTCGAATCCGGTCCAGACGTATTCGCCGGCGACGAAGGGATTGCGATCTAACAGTTCAAAGTCGAGATCCGGCCGGTTGGCCCAGCCCGGGGCGCTCAGTTCGTAGGAGCTCACCTGAAACTCGTAGTTCCCCGCTCCCTTGTCCCATTTTACCGGGAAATAATAACAACCTCGGGAGCTCACGCAGGACGCGGTTTCCGTGCCAAGAATGGGCAGGTCCGGCTTCTTCGCGTGAATCTCGGCCGCAAGCTTCGGCTGGCGCACGGGATAGTTGAATCCGAGGATATCCACGGTTTCGGCGAAGCCGTTGGTCGCGGATCCGAGGTTGTTGCAACCCGCCGTGATCCGGCGGGTGCTGTCGTGCTTGCGGATCTCGGAAGTGAGTTTGGTGGAAACCCAGTGCATGCTCTTGTTGCCCTGCTCGGGAATCTCATTGCCGGTGGACCAAGCGATCACCGAGGCATGGTTGCGGTCGCGGCGGATCCAATTGGCGACATCCCGTTCGTGCCAGGCATCGAAGTGAAGGTGGTAGTCGTTGGGTTTCTTGCCGATTTTCCAGGCGTCGAAAAGTTCGTCCAACACGACGATGCCCATGCGGTCGCAAAGATCCAACAACTGCGGCGCGGGCGGATTGTGCGAGGTGCGGATGGAGTTGCAGCCCATGTCCTTGAGGATTTCGATTTGGCGCTCCGCCGCGCGGGTGTTGAAGGCTGCGCCGATCGCCCCGAGGTCGTGGTGGTTGCAGACTCCCTTGATCTGGAGTCGCTTGCCATTCAGATAGAAGCCGTCCGCTTTCCACTCCGCGGTCCGGATGCCGATCGGCGTGTCCTCGCTGTCAAGTTTCTCCGAGCCCTTCACCAGCGTGGTGCGCAGGGTGTAGAGATAGGGTTTCTCCGGGCTCCACAGGGAGGGGGACTTGACCTTGAGCCGCGACGTGCCGGTGGCGGAGCGATCACTGGCGATGCGTTTTCCGGAAGCGTCTATCAATTCCTGAACAATCTCCGCGCCATCCGCTTTTCCTTCGATCTCGGTGGAAACGACGAGATCGGCGGAGGCCGTGGTGATGTTTTCCGGGCGCGCGAAAACTCCGTTGTATGCGATGTGAACCGGATTCGCCTTCACCAGCCACACGTGGCGATAAATCCCGCCGCCGGGATACCAGCGCGAGGACTTCGCGAGGTTGTCGAGACGCACGGCGATTTTGTTAGGGCCTTGTTTGAGATACGGTGTGACATCGATGCGGAACGAGTTGTAGCCGTAAACCCACTCGCCGGCGGCTTTTCCGTTCACGAACACCTTCGTCAGCGACATCGATCCGTCGAAATCCAGATAGATCGACTTGCCCTTGTCCGATTCCGTTAGATCGAGCGTTTTGCGATACCATCCGATTCCCGCCCAGGGCAGTTTGCCGGTTTCATTCTCCAGATCCATGCGGAACGGCCCCTCGATGCCCCAGTCGTGGGGGAGATCGAGTGTGCGCCACTTGCTGTCGTCGAAATCCGGAGCGGATGGGGAAACCGCGATGCGCCCTTCGCGTGGAGTTGGCTTCAATGGATTTCCCTGTTCGTCCATCACCCGCAGTTCCCGGATGCTGGCCCACTGTCCGGCTGGCATTTGCCCCACGGTCACCCGGATCATCCGGGCGCTGGTGGAAACCGGGAGTTTTTCCTTGCCGCTGGCGTTGTTGCCGTTCGCGCGGTCCTCTAACAACGACCACTTCGCTCCGTCCGATGACACCTCCACTTTGAACGGATAAACTGCGGCTTTCTCCCAATCGATCTCCAACCCGCCGAGCTTGCTGTCACGACCCAGATCCAGAGCGAAGGTCTGCCCCGGCGTATCGCCGTCCGCGCACCAGCGGGTTTCCGGATTTCCGTCGATCGCATGCTCCGGTGGATTCTTCGCTTCGAAGCTGGATGCCTTCACCGGCTTCGGCGGCGTGCCCGGTTCGTCGACTTGGGAACCGTCCGGCATGGAGCCGAATCGGGCGAAACGCCACGACGAATCAAAAGACACGTGGGATGCTCCGACGACGGGGAGGGCGGAAAGGGCAAAAGCAACAATAGTTCCGGGTTTCATAGGGAGACATGAAGCGTCTCCCTCCGTTTTGGGCCGGGCAAGTCGTTTATCCTGCGAAGCCGCGCATATCCGACCTCACTTCCGGGAGTTCAAAAAACCGGACTTGCAGTACATGAAGCGGCCCGATCGATAATCCCCGGGAAAAACCCAAAAACCCAAAGGGATCGTTTAATCGGGCCGCCTATGTCTTGCGACGCGCGCAACCAATCACCCTATGGGTCGGGCGTCAACGTTTTTTTCGAAATATTTGCAGGAATTCGCGATTTGTCGATTTTGCGCGGGGCAATTGATGCGTTGAAAATTGGAGGAATCGGTCATGAAACCTGATTTTTCTCCTAGCCCCTCGCGTTGGTCTGACTACTCTGTCGGCCGACGCTCAAGAGCGGCATCCAACCCAGTTCGTTGGTTCCATTTCCTGAAACGAATTCCCATGAATCTGACACTCAAAGTTTGGCGGCAGGCGGGCCCGAGCGCCCAAGGCAAGATCGAAACCTACGATGCCAAGAACATTCCCGAAGAGGCCTCGTTTTTGGAAATGCTCGATATTGTCAACGAGCGCCTCGTCGAAAAGGGCGACGAGCCGATCCACTTCGACCACGACTGCCGCGAGGGCATCTGCGGCACCTGTTCGCTGACGATCAACGGCATCCCGCACGGCAAGGACCGCGGCGTGACCACCTGCCAGCTTCACATGCGGAAGTTTTCGGACGGCGACACGATCTGGGTCGAGCCGTTCCGCGCCAATCCTTTCCCGGTCATCCGTGACTTGATCGTGGATCGCACGGCCTTCGACCGCATCATCGCCGCCGGCGGCTACATCGACGTCCGCACCGGGTCCGCCCAGGATGCAAACGCGATTCCAATTTCCAAACCGGCTTCCGATGCCGCCTTCGACGCCGCCGCATGCATCGGTTGTGGTGCTTGCGTGGCCTCCTGCAAAAACGCTTCCGCCATGCTCTTTGTTTCCGCCAAGGTCTCCCACCTCGGCCACCTGCCGCAAGGCCAGCCGGAGCGCGACAAGCGCGTGCTCGCCATGGTCCGCCAGATGGACTCCGAAGGCTTCGGAAACTGCACCAATCAATACGAGTGCGAAGCCGCCTGCCCGAAGGAAATCAGCGTCGAGCACATCGCCCGCCTCAACCGCGACTACGCGCTCGCCGTCGCCCGCGAGCAGCTCGTGGCCCATTGATCGCCGGAATTTTCCTCACCGGACTTTGGCATTGGCCGGAGTCCGGTGTTTTGTTGTCCGTTTGCATCAAACGAGAAACATGGAATGTTCCGACCCATTGATTTCTCCCAATATCATGATCCGCCTCGCCACGCTCGCCTTTTGCATCTTCCCCCTTGCAGCCTGCCACGCCGGGGACGAAAAGAAACTCGCCATGGAAACCAGCTCTGAAAAACCCGCGGAACCGACCGGCAAGGTCGTGAAGACCGACGAGGAGTGGAAAAAATCCCTAACGCCCGAGCAATACCGCATCCTGCGCCAAGCGGGCACCGAGGCTCCGAACGGCGCGGTTTACAAGGAATTCAAGCATCAGGGCACCGGCACCTATCACTGCGCTGGTTGCGGAGCCCTGCTGTTTTCCTCGAAGGAGAAATTCGACTCCGGCTGCGGTTGGCCGTCGTTCTATGATCCCGCGAAGGCCGAAAACGTCACTACCAAGGAGGACAAGTCTCTAGGCATGACCCGCATCGAAGTGAACTGCGCCAAATGCGGCGGTCACCTCGGCCACGTGTTCAAAGGCGAGGGTTTCAACACACCCACCGATCAACGCTATTGCATCAATGGCGTGGGTTTGAAATTCGTTCCCGCGAAGGTGGAAAAACCCGCGGAGCCGCAGAAGTAGTCTGTTAGAGTTCCGTGCGGAGCTTGCCGCGGATCTGGGCGATCCAATCGGGAAACACTCCCGCCTGTTCCGCGTG
>DAISZP010000275.1:0-7610 GCA_036824745.1 Luteolibacter sp. | reverse complement strand
GGCGATGCAGGAACGCCACGTCACCGTCGGCGAGCGAACGATGGAGCTGCCCGCACCGTTTTTCGTGCTCGCCACCCAGAACCCGATCGAACAAGAGGGCACCTACCCGCTGCCGGAAGCCCAGCTCGACCGTTTCCTCTTCAACATCGTCGTCGATTACCCTGATGAAACCGAGGAACGCGAAATCATCCGCCGCGTGACCAGTCCCTCGTCCGCCAAAGTTTCCCCACTGATGAGCGCGGCCGACATCATCCACCTTCAGGAAATCGTGAAACGGGTGCCGGTGGGCGATCACGTCATCGACTTCGCCGCCGCCCTCGCCCGTGCCACCCGGCCAAAGGAAAAAGGCGCGCCGGACTTCGTGAAGGAACTCGTCGCCTGGGGTGCCGGTCCGCGCGCGGGCATCGGCCTGATCTCCGCGGCCAAGGCCCACGCCGTGTTGCGCGGTCGTTTCCATGCCACCACCCGCGATGTCGCGGAGGTGGCGGTGCCTGTGCTTCGACACCGCGTGCTCACCACCTTCAACGCCGAGGCCGCCGGCATCACCAGCGATGAAATCATCCAGCGGCTTCTAACCAAACTGGCTCCGAAAGAGGATCTCAAGGTCTGACGCATGTCCTCCTCCCCGCGCCTTCCCGACTGCATGCGGCTCCTTCCCGAGGAGACGATGGGCGTGATGCGCCGGCTCGAATGGCTCGCACGCCGCCGCATGCAGGGCACTCTAACTGGAAAACACACCAGCCCCGACAAGGGCGTGTCCGTCGAGTTCGCCGAGCACCGGCCCTACGCGCCCGGCGATGATCCTCGCACGCTCGACTGGCGGGTGATCGCACGCAGCGACCGCCACGTGGTGCGCCAATACATCGAGGAAACCAATCTCCGCGCCACGCTCGCCGTGGATGTGAGCGGATCGATGGCCTACACCGGCAACGAGGCCGCCAGACTCGGTGACTCACCGCTTTCCAAACTCGCCTACGCCAAACATCTCGCCGCCGCCCTCGCCTACCTCTACATCAAACAAGGCGACGCCGCGGGTCTGGTCACCTTCGACAAACAACCGTTGGATTTCGTGCGTGCCGCCAGTCGCCCGAGCCAGGTCCGCCGCATCCTCGAAGTGCTGGATGCCGCGAAACCCGGCGCGGATACCGATGCCGCCGCCGTGCTCCACGATGTCGCCGAGCGCATTCCGAAACGCGGCGTCGTGTTTCTCATCAGCGATCTGTTTGATGATCCGGACAAAATCGTCGAAGCGCTGCACCACTTCGATTTCCGCCAGCACGAACTCGTCGTCTTCCACGTGATGGCCGAGGAGGAACTCGGGTTTCCGTTTTCCGGCTATCAGCAGTTCCGCGATCTGGAAAAGATCGTGCCCACCCTGCGCATCGATCCCCAGGCCGTGCGCGCGGCGTATCTCGAACGCGTCTCGCGCTTCGTTCGCGGCATCGAAGCCGCCTGCGGCAACCTGCGCGCCGACTACGTGCCGGTGAATACGAAAACCCCGCTCCGCCAGACCCTGCTGCGCTACCTCGGCCGCCGCATGCACGCCAAACGGGCCCGTTAGACCATGCTCTTCCTCAACCCATGGCTGCTGCTCGCCCTCGCCGGGGTTTCCATTCCGGTGATCATCCACCTCGTCCGCAGGCAGGCAGCCAAACCCGTCGAGTGGGGTGCGATGCGTTTCCTGATGGACACTCTATCAGAACGCCGCCGCCGCATGGAGTGGGAGGATCTTCTGCTTATGGCCGCGCGCTGTCTGTTGGTCGCGCTTGCCGCGCTCGCCGTCGCAAGACCCTTCGTTCCTCCTGACAGCCCCACGCCCTGGGCCTTCGTGCTGCCCGCCCTCTTCGCGGGAATCGCGCTCTTCGGCGGGTCCTTCGTGCTTTCCTCGGCGAAGGCCCGTCTGTTAGCCCGCGGCGCGGCCATCGCCCTGCTTTGCGTCGCCGCAGGCATGGTGTGGATGGAACACTGGCTCAACCTTCGCCGCTTCGAGTCCGGTGGAAACCGCGATGTCGCCATCGTGATCGACGCGTCCACCTCGATGACGCGTTCGTCCGGATCGCGGAGTCTGTTTGACAAAGCGCTCGAAGAAGCCCGCCGCATCGTGAAGGACGCGCCGCGCGGCACCTCCTTCGCCGTGATCCTCGGCGGACCCGCTCCCCAAGCCTTGTCCAACACTCCGGTGTCCCATCGCGCCGATGTGCTCGCCCAGCTCGACGGACTCGTCCCTCTCGGCGGCACCTTCGATGCGAACCAGGCGCTCGGCATGGCCACGCTCGTGCTCGCCGAAGGCCAGCGGCCGAACAAGGACATCATCCTTCTAACAGACCAGCAACGCCACGGCTGGCGCTTCGACAACGCGGGCATCTGGAAGTCGCTCGAAGACGCGTGGAAAACGCTGCCCGCGAAGCCACGCCTGTTGCTCCGTTCGTTCCCACAACCCGCAAGCCTCCGCAACGCGGGCATCGTTTCGCTCACCAGCACGCACGACCTCGTCGGCACGGACCGACCCTGCACGCTTCGCGCGGAAATCACCAACACCGGCGACCAGCCGGTTTCTCCCGGACAGGTGGATTTCGAGATCGACGGCAAAACCACCGCGCATGAATCCATCGGTCTGCTCGCACCGGGACAAACGCAAGTGGTGGAAACCCGTCACCGTTTCACCAAACCGGGGCCGCACACCGTCACCGCGCGCCTCGCATCCACCGATGAACTCCGCGGCGACGACCGCGCCGATCTCGTGGTCAACGTCCACCGGTCCGTTAGAGTCGTGCTCGTCGATGGCAACCCGTCCGGCGGATTCTTCGAACGCGCCGCGGGACACACCGCGCTCGCGCTTGCTCCCGCCGCATCGCTCGTCCGCGGCGGCCAGGCGGGCAAGGATTTCCTGATGGATCCGCAGGTAATCCCGGCTCCGGAGCTGGATGCGGATTCTCTGGCAGACGCGGATGTCGTCGTTCTCGCCGATGTCGCGCGCCTGCCCGCGATGATGGCCGCCAACCTCGCCGACAAGGTGGCTTCCGGCGCGGGCTTGATCGTCATCGCCGGCCCGCGGGTGGATCCCTCGTTCTACAACGCGTGGGATGGACCGGACGGACCGCTTTCGCCGATGGTATTGGACGCGGAAACGGCGGACGATAAAGGCACCTCGCCCGCGTCTAACACCTTTCGCCACGAATCACTCGCCTGGGCCGCCGATCCTCGCCGCTCCGATCTTGGAAACGCGGTGATCCGGCGCTGGCGCAATGCGAAACTCGCTCCGGGCGAAAGTCTGTTAGCCGCGGCCTTCCAGAACGGCGCGCCGTTCATCGTCACCCGCGGATACGGCCGTGGTCGTTGCGTGTTCGCCACCTGCGCCTTCGATTCCCGCTCGGGAAACCTGCCCGCCCGCACCGCCTTCGTGCCGATGATCCACGAACTCACCGCCTGGGCCGCCGGCGGCGGCGTGGATTGGAACATCGGGGCGGGACAACCCGCGTCGGTCGCACTCGATTCGCGCTCGTCCGGCGGATTGAACGCGCGTTATTCACGCCGCGAGGGCGAGCGGGCGAAGCTTTTGTTAGAGCGCGTCGATCCCTCGATCCACTTCACATGGGGCGACGAATCTCCCGGGCAGAAGATTCCGCGCGACAATTTCGAGGTCGAATGGACCGCCACCCTGCTGCCGCAGGTTTCCGGCGAATACCTCATCGAAGCGGAAGTGGACGACCAACTCATCGTCCGCATCGCGGACAAGACCGTGCTGGAGCAGAACGAAGGCGAAAAGTCCAAACCCGGCCGCATCCGGCTCGAAGCGGGGAAACCCGTGGCGTTTCGAGCGAACTACATCGAGAACGGCGGCCTTGCCTATGCCCGCCTCTACTGGACTCCGCCCGGTGGTGTCCGCCAACCGATCCCGTCATCGGCATGGATCCCTAACAGCGGCGGCAAAGCTCCGTCCTTCACCGCCATCGATCCCCAAGGCCGCACCCGCGAGGTTACGGTTTCCAACGGCCGCCGCGGACGCGAGCTGCGGGTCAACGGACCGCCCGCTCCCGGACTCTATCAGCTCCAGCCCCCAACCGATCTGCGCAAGACACTTGGCGAGGGAGAGGGGCCGCTCCCGCTCGTTGTTCGTTCGGATATTGGTGAGAGCAAGCTCGCGCCGCTCACTGAGGAGGATCTCGCCCAGCTCCGCGCGCGCACGGATGTGATCCAGCCGCAATCACTCAAGGACGTGCTCGCGGTTCTATCAGGCAAGGGTTTCGGCCGTGAGATCACCCGCACGGTGGCGATGGCGGCGTTGATCCTGTTGTTGTTGGAAACCGCGCTTGCACGCTGGGTTTCTCGTTCTCGCCGAGCCGGCGACGAACTGCGTGTGGACTTCGGCGATGCGGCGATGGAGAAAGGAGGTCTGTCGTGAACGGGTGGAGATCCGCGCTGCGCGTCGCCGCAATCACCGCGGCATGTTGGTTGTTTCTCACGCTCATCGGCGGCTTCGTGCGGACCCTCCCGGGCTGGCCGCATGGAATCATTGCTCTCGGCTTCGGACTAGCCTCGGAGCTGCTCATCGGCCTCTATCAATACGAGTCGAGGAACCTCGGCCGGAAGCGGGCGCGCCAATTGGTCGGGCTACGGCTCGCCGCTCTCGGTCTGTTAGGCTGGATCCTCATCGAACCCACCTGGGTGCGCTCGGTGAAACGCAAGATCGACCGCCAGATCGCCGTGCTTTGGGATGAATCCGCGTCGATGGATCTCACCGACGACGGCCAGACGAAGTCACGCAAGTTGATTGCTCGCGAGGCCTTGGAGAAATCCGGAATCCTCGCAAAACTCGGCGATCAACTCCGCGTCCGCGAGATCCCCTTCGCACGCAGTCCGGAAACGGAAGGCAAGGCATCGGCGGGCGGATGGAACATGGCAACTGACATCGCCGCCGCGCTGGATGGCACGCTCGAACAAATCCCGACGGACGAACTCGCGGGCGCCATTGTCCTAACAGACGGCCGCCACAACCGGCCGTCGAGGGTCGAGGAAAGCGCGAGACGTTTCGGCATCCTCGACGCGCCGCTCGGCATCGTGGCCGTGGGCAGCGCGGCTCCGCCGAAGGACGCCTCGATCCTCTCGGTGCGCTCGCCGGACGCCATCCACCTCGGCGACAGGATGCGCGTCACCACCGAGCTCAAGTTTGATGGATACAAGGACGAGACCGCGAAGGTCCGTCTCAGCCGCGCGGGCCAGTTGATCGAGGAGAGAACACTCACCATCCCCGCGGACAGCCACCGTGAGGAGGTGAAGTTCACGCATCTGCCGGAAGAAGGCGGCACGGAGGGCTATCAGATCGAGATCGGCGCGCTCGCCGGCGAACGGTTTCCGAACAACAACCAATGGTCATTCGAAACCTCGATCACCGAAGCGCGCACGAACGTTCTGTTAGCGGACAATTCGCCACGTTGGGAGTTTCGCTACCTGCGGAACCTGTTCTACGGCCGTGACAAGTCGGTGCACCTGCAATGGCTGCTTCTGCATCCGGATGCCGTGGAGGGCCAGGCGCGGGAAGAGGTCGCGGCATCCGCCTCGCGGCCCTTCGGCCAGGCGGCGGCGACCCGATTCCCAGAGAACGAAGCGGAATGGCGGAAGTTCGATGTGATCATCCTCGGGGATCTCCCGCCGGACGCGGTTTCCGAAAGCACCTGGGCGATCATTTCACGCTGTGTGAACGAACGCGGCGCGCTGCTCGTCTTCATCGCGGGACCGGAGTCGATGCCGCACGCGCTGGAATCGCAGGTCGCACGCGATCTGCTGCCGCTGGATCCGGGTTGGAGCCGCCGCACCTTGTTCGGGGAAAACAACGGCCCCTGGCGCTTCTCTCTAACATCCGAAGGCCGGCGGCATGCGGTCACGCAGACAGGAAACGGTTCCGCAACCGCCGATGCGGATTGGGCGTTGTTTCCCGCATTCACCTGGAGGCATCCGGTGGTTTCGGTGAAGGAAGGCGCGGAGATTCTTCTAACAGCGAGTGACAATGCGACGGGCCTCGCGAACGAGGAAGCGCCGCGTGATGTGGGATCGGCGATCGAGGACCTCGCCCGCCACCGCGAGCGTGAGGCGAAACAGGCGCTGCTTGTGACGCGCCAGACGGGACACGGCAAGGTGGCCGCGCTGATGACCGACCGCACCTGGCGCCTGCGCGAAGGAGCGGGCGACACGCATCATCACCAGTTCTGGGGCAACCTCGTCCGCTGGGGCGCGGGACCATTATTGCGTTCGGGAAATGATCGCACGGCTCTCGGCACGGACCAACTCACCTACACGCCGGATGATCCGGTCGTTGTCACCGCGCGGCTGCGGGATGCGGATTTGAATCCTCTATCAGACGAATCGCTGCGCGCCGAGATCACCCGCGATGGCAGACAGGTGGCCACGGTTCCGCTCGCACCCGTCGCGGGATCCAACGGCTTGCACGAAGGCAAGGCCGCGCCGATGAGCGAACCCGGCATCTATCAGATCCGGATCTCCGGCAAGACCACGGGTGGAAACGATGCTCCGACGACCCGTTTCCGCGTCGTCGGATCGCGTGGACCGGTGGAACTGGCCGACACGACGATGGACCTCCCGCTTCTCGAGAGCGCCGCCACCGCCTCGGGTGGCAAGGTGGTGAAGGCCGATGACGCCGCGGGTTTGCTGCCTCTTTTCCTGTCCCAGGAGACGAACCGCATGGAAGTGCGCGAGACTCCGCTTTGGGACAACGCCTTGGTTTTCGGCGCGCTCGCGCTTATCCTCACCGCGGAATGGTGGCTGCGCCGTTCCTCCGGGCTTCCATGAATCAAACCCTCCACGGACATGGACACACCATCCCCAAACCCATTCGCGCCGGAACTCGAACCGCTGCTCCGCCGGCTGCGCAAACGCATCCGCCGCGTGATCTCAAGCCGCGGCGCGCTCATCACCACGGTGACGGCGCTCGGCGGCTTGCTCGCCATCGCGGGCATCGACTACTCGTTCTCGCCGCTGCCGGATTTCGTGCGCTGGATGCTCCCGGCCTTGTGGATCGCGGGCACGCTAACCGCGGGGGTCGCCTGTTGGTGGCTGCCGCTGCGCGCGCGCATCGACCTCGTGCGCGTCGCCCGCTGGCTGGAAACCCGGCATCCGGAGCTCGATGAACGGGTTTCCACGGTGCTGGAAATTTCTAACAAGCCGCAGGGTGTTTCGGCGGACCTGATCCGGCAACTCGCCAAGGAAGCCTGCGCCGGCGTCGGCGGAATCAACCCGCAGGCGGAGGTCAGCGCGAAGCGCGCGCTGCGCTGGCTCGCTCCGGCGGCGGTTCTGTTAGCCCTGTGGGGGATCCTCTTCGCCGTATGGCCCGCCCCGACGGCGCGTCACGTGGTGCGGGCGCTGGTGCCCACATCGAAGCTCGGCAACGCGCTGGGAAAAATCGAGGTGAAACCCGGATCCGTCGAGCTGATCGAAGGCGACGCGCTGCGGATCCTCGCCACGCAGAATGGCACGCAGGCGCTCACACTGGTGCTGCACCTGCCGGATGGAACGAGCAGCGAGCAACCGATGTCGCCCGGCGACGGCGGGAGTTTCTATCAGATTGGAAAGGTCGAGCGGAGTTTCGAATACGAAGT
>DAISZP010000274.1:0-7700 GCA_036824745.1 Luteolibacter sp. | reverse complement strand
GCGGACGAGGCGGCAGGCTTCGAGTCCGTCCATGACGGGCATCTGAATATCCAACAATATCACGTCGAACGATTGTCTGGCGGCCGCTTCCACCGCCTCGCGGCCGTCCGAGGCGATCACGGGCTCGATGCCGAGGTGGCGGAGGAGCAGGTGGATGACCCGTTGGTTGTTCGGGTTGTCTTCGCCGACGAGGACGGTTAGATTCGCCGGTGTTGGCAGGTTTTGGTGATCCGTTGTTGTGGCTGCCCCTGCTTCGCACTGGAAGAGCTGGCGGTCCAAAAGCGAGTGGATGGAGGAAGTCCAGAATGGCTTCGAAACAACCTCGGCGAATAGGCTGCGGATTTCCTGGGACTGGGTGTTGTCCGAAGATCCAAGCACGAAACGGGTGCCGGCGGATCCGGACTCGGAACGCAGGAGGTGATGGAGCTCCACCGCATCCATGCCGGGGAGTTGCTGGTCGGCGATCACCAAGGCGAAGGGACCTTCGTTTCTCCACAGGGCCATGGCTTCGAAGGCGTCTCCCGCGCTGTGGAAACTGACGCCGCGGACGCTGAGGATTTCCTCCAGGATCGCGCGGTTCACAGGGTGATCCTCCACGATGAGAACCTTGGATTCCATCGGCAGAAGGGGCGGATGAGAGGGTGCTGAAACTTCCGCAACAGGCGAAAGAGAGAGGGAGATCCGGAAGTTCGAACCTTCGCCGGATTTGCTGGTGACGGTGATTTCTCCGCCCATGGCGCGGATGAGGCTGCGGCAGATGGCGAGTCCGAGACCGGAGCCGCCGAAGCGCCGGGTGGTCGAGGAATCCTCCTGCACGAAGGGGCTGAAGAGACGGGGCAGGGCTTCCTCGGAAATGCCGATGCCGGAATCGCTGATGTCGAAATCGAGGCTCCAACGACCATCCGGCAGAGGTCGGCCGTCCACGCTGAGACAGACGTGGCCGCTGGAGGTGAACTTCACCGCGTTTCCTAACAGATTCACCAGCGTCTGGCGCAGGCGCGCCGGATCTCCGGTGAACTTCCCGGGCAATCCGGGTGCGACGCGACCGATGAGTTCCAACTGCTTGCCGATGAGTCCCGGCCGGATGATGTCGAATGCCTCGCGGCAAACGGTTTCCACCGGGATGGGGGCGGAGTCCAGTTCGATGCCGGAGGACTCGATGCGCGAGTAGTCGAGGATGTCGTTGATGAGTTCTAACAGAAATCCGCTGGAATGGAGGATGGTGCCTGCGTATTCGCGCTGTTCGGTATCGAGCCGGGTGGTTTCCAGCAGCGAGGCCATGCCGACGACGGCGTTGAGCGGCGTGCGGATCTCATGGCTCATCGTGGCGAGGAAGATGCTCTTGGCCTGGTTCGCGCGATCGGCGGTCCGAGCGGCGCTTCTGGCTTCGTCGCGCGCCTGGACGAGGGCGTCGCTTTCGTTCTGGACCACCTGGCGCAGGCCGATGTTCGCCGCGGCCGAACGCAGGATGGAAATCTCCCATTTTTCCCAAACGCGCTGCCGCTGGCACGAATCGAACCCGAGGAAACCCGCAAGCTCGGATCCGGTGAACACCGGCACCACCGCCAGCGACTGGATTTCCTGCGCCTCGAGGATCGGCCGCTCCGCGGATGGAAAATCGCGCACCAGTCCCACGATCTCGCGGCCGGCGGAGAGTTCTTCAAACCAACGCCCAAACCCGGACTCGATGAAGGGCAGGTTCTGGAGCTGCGGGTTGTCGATCTGCGGTGATGAGGAACCGGAGTTCCACTCGGCGATCTGGCTCATTGCCGAGGCCCCGGATTCCGGATGCGGGTGCACCCGGAAGAAATAACAACGGTCGGCTTCGGCGGCGGTGCCGAGGGACGCGAGGATCTCACCCCAGAGCGTGGAATCGAGGCGCAGCGATAGGAGCTTGGTACTGATGGAGCCAACCGCCTCTAACAGAAGATTGGAGCGGCGTTGCTCGGTGATGTCCCGCTCGATGGCCATGAAGCCGGTGAGTTCGCCCTGTTTGTTCACCAGCGGCTGGCACTCGATGTGCACGTAATACGGACGTCCGTCTTTCGCGAAGTTGAGGACCTCGGTTTCGAATCCCCGTCCCTCGCGTATCTTCTCGCGCATGAAACCCCTCATCGGATGTTCGAATCCGGGATGTTGGAGAATGCTGCCGGGCGTCTGGCCCAGGACCTCCTCGCGCTGGTATCCGCTTATTTTGGTGAAACCTTCGTTCACCCATTCGACGCGCCCCTGCGCATCGGTGATGACCACCGCGTTGTCCGTGCGTTTCGCGACGAGCGCGAGGCGGCTTGCTTCAGCCCGGCTCTGGACCAGCGCGCGTTCGGCTGCCTTGGCGGCGGTGAGGTCCACAAGCGCGAGGATCGATTCCCCGCCCGAGGATGATTCTGATAGAGGAGCCCGGAAAACACTCACCGGAACGTCCGCTCCATCGAGCCGGATGAGCGCGGACTCCCGCCCTTGGTCGCAACTGGCGGCCTCGCCCACATCCGGCAGGTGCAGGTGGATCGATCTTCCCACGAGTTCGCGCCGCGCCGCCCCCGCGAGGCGCTCGAAGGCGGGGTTCGCATAGGAAACAATGCCCGCTTCATTGATCACCGCGAGTCCGTTCGGCACGGACTCCATCACCTGCTGGGCGAAGCGGCGCTGGCGGTCGATCTCCAACTGCGCGCGGTGGCGTTCGTCGATGTCGAGAATGGTGCCGACCAGGCGATCGGTCTCCGAACCGGACGAGGAAAGCACGATGCGTCCGCGCAGCAGGAAACAAACCCAGCGACCGTCCGCGTTGCGGAGACGGACTTCCGCATCGGAGGATCCCTTCTGCCGAACCAGATCAAACAACTGCGCGCGATCATCAGGATGGATGGTCCGCCATACCTTGCGGAATGACGGGCGGGCATTCACCCCGGTCCAGCCGAGCACCTTCGCGATCTTGTCACCGACGATCAGTTGGAACGGTTTCGGAAAACATTCCCACGTGTCGAAATCCGCGGCCGTCATCGCGTCGGAAAGCCGTTCGGACAAGCTCTCCACCCTGCGCGCCGCATCGATGGCGCGGATGTGCGAGCCGAACATGGCCGCCAGCAGCAGGGCGACTGAAAACGTCACGCCCATGGCGGCGAGACGCCTGGCGGCTACGGGCATCAGCCATTTTCTCGCCGGATAGTCGGTTCCTAACAGGGCGATGAGTTTGTCCGACGGGTCATACACCGGGATGCAGGCGGAATACCAAACACCCCACTTGTCGGGCTCGGGTCCGGAAAAGGTCGTGTTCCCCGCGAGTTCCTCCATCCACTCGTCGGGGTAATCCTCCACCTCTTCTCCGGGAGGTGAGAAGGTAGCCGTGCTCGAAGGGTCCTCCGAGTCCGCGAGGAAGACGAGCTTGTCATGCCGCATGCCTAACAGGTAGACGAAGCGCGATTCCGGAAGCGCGCCGCGGATCTCGACGAGCTTCGATCTGAGGCGGTTGAAGGCCGGAGAGCTGACCTCCTCCGGCCGGCCCTCGATGGAGTTGACGGTTTCCGGATCCAGACTTCCCGCGCCGAGGTTCAGGGCGCTCAGCAGGCCCGTGTCCTCGTGCTTGCGGGCCTGGTTTCCCAGCCAGTAGGCGAGCCACGCTCCATTGAGGATCGCGAGCGATGTGGCGGCCAGGATCACCATGGTTCCGAAGCGTCTCCTGCGGAGCAGATCCGGCGAGAACCTGCGGAGGTTCCTCTGATAGAGTCTCATCCAGAGGATCAGGCAGACCCCCAGAGCCGCGAGGTTCCCGGCCCCGATCAAGCCAAGCCGTGCGAGCCGTTCGGGTGAGAAACGCAGGCCGTGGATGTCGTAAGTCGTCTCCACAGCCTGCGGGAAGATGCACGACGATGCCGCGGCGATGAACAGAAACGCCGTCAGTGCCGGCGGCGCGGACCGGCTGGACTCCGCAAGGTGCCGGGTGCATCCGGGAAACTTCCATCCCGCCAGACCGGCCGCGGCGAGGAGGGGGATCACATGCAGGAGCGACGAGGGGTCGCCCGCTCCGGAAATGAAAGTGATGCCGAAGACGCCCACCAGCGCGGCCCACTTGCGGACGAAGGCGGGGAAGTTCCCTTCGGTCAACGGCATCAGGTGGAATCCCAGGCAGGCCGTCGCGGCCGCCGAGGCGAGGAGCGCCCTGGCCAGCTGGATGCCCTCGCCCAAGTCATAGGCGAAGGAAATGATATCAAGCCAGATGCCCAGCGTCATTGACACGAACGCGGCCAACAGGGCCAGCCAGCGCGGGTTTCCCAAATCCCTGCGGAACAGGAACACACAACCGAGAGCCGCGATGAGCAGATAGAGGCCGGTGAGGAATACCGCGTAGTCCATGATTTCGCTCCGCGTTCCGGCCAGGTTGGCGGCCGGAAGGCAAGGGATCGCCCCGAGAGATTGCGCCTCAAGCGGCCGCCCTGCAATTCCGCAATCATGTGGGGTCCGACTTTCCCTCCGGTTTCGAAACGGCTCGCCAGAAGGGATTCGAAGAGTTAGAACATCCTTGAAGGAACATGGACATCATCAAGACAATCCTCAAGGTGCTGGTGATCGCCTTCGTTTATCTCGGCGCGGGCCCGGCACTGGCATTCCTGCTTCGGGGAAGGGAGACCGCGCGCCGGGTGGCTCTTGGTTTCATGGCTTGGTGGCTGGTGCGCCCGCCGTCGGACTTCACGCTGATGCTTTACTCGGTGGAGAAATACCGCGGGCATTGCCGTGGATTCGAGTTCAACTTCCTGGAGGCGCTCGCGATCGGGCTGGCGCTGGCGGCCTTATTGGAGAAACGCCGGGACTTCCGCTGGCTGCCGCCGGGCTTGTGGGCGTGGCTGTTATGGGTGGCGGCGGGCTTGTTGTCGGTGCCCGGAGCGATGGATCCGGTGTATGCGCTGATGCCGGCGTTCAAGTATGCCAAGATGGCATTCATATTCATCGGGGTGTTCGCCTCATTGCATGACGAGCGGGACGCGATGGCGATGATGCGTGGTTTCGCGGTCGCCCTGATCATGCAACTCGTCATCTGTTTGTGGGGACGATACGCGATGGGCGGATTCCGCGTGACCGGATGGTTCGAACACCAGAATCCGATGTCGATGTGGTCCTACACGGTGGCGCTTCCGATTTTCGGTCTCGCGCTTTCACGGCAGACCCATCCGCGCGACGTGTTGTTGTTCTTCGCCGCCTTCGGGGCCGCCGGATTGGTGGTGGTGCTCGCGGTGTCCCGCGCCTCGCTCGCGGCCTTCGGGGCGGGCTCGGTCCTGATGCTGATGATATCGTTTCTCGATGGAGTGACCATGAAACGGATCGGCCTGGGCGCGCTCGGCGCGGTCTGCGGGGTGATCGTGATGGCGATGGCGGCGGACACGTTCATGTCCCGCGTGGGTGAGGACAGCTCTCCGAAAAACGACCTGCGCTGGGCGCTGAACCGGCAGTCGATGGCGATGTTCAAGGATCACCCCGCGGTGGGGATCGGATGGAACAACTTCGGGCTGGCGAACAGCCGGCCGCAGGGCACGAAGTATTCCCGCGTGCTGGAACGCTGGGAGGAGAACCGCGGACGGCGCATCTATCCGGAAAACTTCCGCGCGAACCCGCTGACGGAGAGTTTGTATTGGCTGATCCTCGCCGAGAACGGGCTGTTAGGTTTCGCGGCCTTCCTGTTGTTCGCGCTGGTCACCTTGTGGCATGGCTTGAGATCAACGCTGGCCTTCTGGAAGTCCCCGTTGGGCCTGATGCTTTGCGGCGTGACCCTGGCCCTGCTGATCGGATACCTGCACGGCCAGGTGGAGCGGGTGTTGACCCAGACCAAGAATCTGACGACCTGGATCATGCTCTGCGCCCTGCTGGCCCGCGCGGACTGGTGGCGGCGCAACGGCCATGTCATTGGGTCCCGTAAGGAATCGTGATCACCGGATCCTCGTCACTGCCGGCGAATCGCGCTCCTTCGTTGGCCGCCGCGGCTCGGGCAGCGTCCTTGAACACGAGCTCGATGGTGGATTCGACGAGGCCCATCGGGCGCTTGGGGATCCAGACGATGTCGCCCGGGCGGAGCATCACATCGGATTCCTTGCCGGTGAGCACGGCTTTGAGGTTCACCAGTGCGGCTTGCGGCGAATCCAAACTGCCACGCACGATGACGACTTGATCCAGATAGGCGTCCTTGGTCGGTCCCCGGCCTTGCGCGATGCAATCGACGAGCGTGAGCTCATCCTGCCATCCGACCGACTGCGGCACCTTCACCGCGCCTAACAGCAGGACGGAGGAAGCCGTGGCGGAAGGCAGGTAGATGAAGTCGTTGTTCCGGAGATAGATGTTGTGGGAAGTGTCGCCGTTCTTGATGAGTTTCTCGAAATCCACAGGCAGGATGCGTCCGTCGCGGATGACGATGCTGCTGGAGAGGTCCGCGAGTTCCTGGGTGGTTCCTGAGAAACGCGAGGTGAAGAGCCCGCCGGATTCGGAAATCGCCTCCAGCAGAGTGGTCGGCTGGCGCAACGGATAGATTCCGGGTTTGAACACCCTGCCGAGAATCCAATAGCGGCGCGAGCGGACCTCGACGAGGCTCACGTTCACCAGCGGATTCGCATAGTCCTTCTTCAGC
Source organism: Luteolibacter sp. (assembly GCA_036824745.1). Classification (GTDB taxonomy): domain Bacteria; phylum Verrucomicrobiota; class Verrucomicrobiia; order Verrucomicrobiales; family Akkermansiaceae; genus Luteolibacter. The sequence continues at coordinate 1,096 of DAISZP010000274.1, read as the reverse complement.
ACTTCGGTGAGCGCCTTCGCGAACTGTCCGGTGGTGAGTCCCTCGGCCCGGACGCCGCCGGCGAGGTTGTAATAGACCATTCCATCCGGCATCACGAAGGTGCGCGCCAGGGTGTTCTTGATTTCCGCGATCTCGATCTCCAGCACGTCTCCGGGACCTAACATGTAGGTCTCGTCCGGCGCCTTGAGAAGCGCGGCTTCGGGTTTCCTGCTCACCTTCACCTTGGTGAAACCCAACTCCCTGACTTTTCTGTCCGCCGCGCGCGCGTCGAAATCCGCCTTCGGAATGATTTCCGTGCAGGACAGCGCGAGCAGGCTGGCAAACATCGCGATGAAACGTGGCGCGTGTCGGAACATCGGTATCAGTCGCTGGTGTTGTCCACTTGAATGTTCACCCAGCTCGAAGCGGCGCTGGTGACGAAGGCGGACAGGGCCACCTTGAGGATTTCCTCGGCTTTCGCCCACGGGCGGTCCGAGATGTAAACGATGTCGCGGGGTTCGAGTTTGAAGTCCTTCTCCTCACCCGCGAGCACCTTCTTGACGTTGATGACGATCGGCTGCGGCTTGTCCAGGCTGCCGCGCACGACGAGCACGCGGTCCGGCCATGCCTTCGGCCCGAAACCTCCGCGGCGCGAGATGGCGGCGACGACGGACGCGTCTTCGGTGAGTCCCTGCACCCCGGGGTTCTCCACCGCGCCGAGCACGTAGTAGTTGTTGGAAATGTTGGAGGCGATGTAGATGAAGTCGCCGGGTTCGATCTCGACGTTCTGTTTCATGTCGCCCTCGTGAAGGAGCCGGCGGAAATCCACGGGCAGGCGCGATCCCTTGCGCGAGAGGAAGGAGCGGTCGAGGTCGGCGAGTTCGACGGTGTTTTGTTCGAAGAGTCCGGTTTCGAGACCGCCCGCGTTTGAAATCGCCTCCACTAGGGTGATCGGGCGCTCAAGCGTGTAAACGCCGCGTTTGATCACCTTGCCGAGCACGCTGTATCGCTTCGAACCGACCTCCTGCGGCGTGATGATGACACGGGGTGAATGGTAGTGGGCCGAGAGGCCTTGCTCGATGGCCAGACGCGCTTCGTCGATGGTGAGTCCGTTGAC
>DAISZP010000001.1:0-52223 GCA_036824745.1 Luteolibacter sp. | reverse complement strand
ATTCACAATCGATTGGAGAGGCATGTGGTCAGCGAGGAAATGAGAATCCGCTTCGCGAAACTCCGCGAACATCTCGCTGGTTGCCAAAGCGTGCGGGCATTTGCGGATTCATTCTCACGGAAACCGGGCTTCGTTTCGGGTTTTGCTCCCGATACGGCCGCCGTCGCGATTTACGCATGGTTGCTTCATCGCGGCGATTTCACCGCCACGGTCGAATCTGTCGTCCGAGCCGGCGGTGACACCGATACCGTGGCATTCGTTGCGGGGTCGATCACAGGGGCCGAAGTCGGAATCGGTGCTCTCAACTCATCATGGCTTGCCAAGCTCACCGACTGGCCGCTCAGCGTTGGTTATCTGAAAACCGTCGCCGAAAGCGATAACGGAAATTTCCCCCGCTGGCCACTCCTCGTCATCCGCAACCTGGCATTCCTCGTCATCGTCCTCACGCATGGTTTCCGGAGACTTTTACCACCTTACTGAACCACATCATGTCACGCATCAAAGCAGCCGTCGTCGCCCTGAACCAAACTCCCCTCGATTGGCAGGGAAATGCCCAACGCATCCGAGCATCCTTGAAGGAGGCGCGTGAGCAAGGTGCCGAACTTGTCTGCCTGCCGGAACTCTGCATCACCGGCTACGGCTGTGAGGATGCTTTTTTCGCTCCCGATACCTGTGCCCGCGCATGGCAATCTCTGGTTGAATTGTTGCCCGAAAGCCGCGGCATGGTGGTCGCGTTCGGACTGCCGGTGGTTCATCAACACGCACTCTACAACATCGCCGCCTTGGCGGTGGATGGTGCTCTAGTAGGTCTCGCCGCCAAGCAAAACCTCGCAGGTGATGGCATCCATTACGAGCCAAGGTGGTTCAAACCATGGCCGACCGGAATTTCGGATGTATTTCAAGCACCGGCGGGGGATGCGGTTCCCATCGGCGATCTGGTTTTCGACATCGGTGGCGTCCGCATCGGTTTTGAAATCTGTGAGGACGCATGGGTGTCGGGTCGTCCCGGCTCCCGGCTCGTCACCCGGGCTGTCGATGTGATCCTGAATCCAAGCGCGAGCCACTTCGCATTCGGCAAGGCGGAAGTCCGGAAACGTTTCGTTGCCGAAGGATCGCGCTCCTTTGGGGTGGCCTATCTTTATGCCAACCTTCTGGGCAATGAATCCGGCCGCATCATTTATGACGGACAACTGCTCATCGCCCAACAAGGCGAGATCATTGCTGAAAGCGCGCGCTTCTCTTTTCAGGATGCGCGCCTTCTCATCGCCATCATCGATCCCGAGGCGGGACGCATCGCCAAATCACGCCTCGCGAGCCATCGCCCTGCTTTGCCTGCTGCCGCAGATGATGGAGTCGTGAAGAAGGATTTCCCGTGGAAGTCGCAGCCTGAGGATTTCCGGCGCAAGTCAGCTTATGCGCATCTCACGAAAGAGGAGGAATTCACCCGTGCAGTTGCGCTTGGTTTGTTCGACTATCTGCGCAAGAGCCGCTCCAGTGGATACGTCGTCTCGCTCAGCGGTGGCGCCGACTCTTCGGCGGTCGCATGTCTCGTAAAACTCATGCGCGATCTGGCCCTTGCCGAACTCGGTGAGAGCGCCGGAGAGAAGCTTCCTTCCTACGGCTTGAATGAGTTGCTTCTCACCGCCTACCAAGCCACCGAGAACAGCGGAGACACCACCCGGAAAGCAGCCCGAATTCTAGCAGATGCGCTCGGCGCGACTCACCACGAACTCGACCTCACCCAAATTCACCGTGCTTACCTCGATCTCATTTCAGGGGCGCAAGGCTCTCCCCTCGATTGGGAACACCACGACATCGCGCTGCAAAACATCCAGGCCCGCGTTCGCGCTCCCGGCATCTGGATGTTGGCGAACCTCCGCAACGCCCTGCTGCTCACCACCAGCAACCGCAGCGAGGCCGCCGTCGGCTACGCCACCATGGACGGCGATACCGCCGGAGGTCTTGCCCCGGTCTCCGGCATTGACAAGGTCTTCCTCCGCCATTGGCTGCGCTGGTTGGAAACCACTGGTCCGGAGATCAACGGCCAACGCCATGCCATCCCCGAACTTGCCTTCGTGAACCAACAAATCCCGACAGCTGAACTCCGCCCGCCGGATGCCGTGCAAACCGACGAGGACGATCTCATGCCATACGACGTGCTCGACTTCATCGAGCGCGCGGCCATTCGGGATCACCAAGGGCCTTCCTCCATCATCGAACTGCTGGAAGCACGATTCCCTGACCGGTCTGCCGCCGACCGTCGCCTGTGGACACAGCGTTTCTTCTCCCTCTGGAGTCGCAACCAATGGAAGCGCGAACGCTATGCTCCCGGTTTCCATCTCGACGACGAAAACCTTGATCCCAAAACCTGGTGCCGCTGGCCCATCCTCAGCGGCGGTTTTTCTGCCGAACTCAACCACCTGAACCCATGAAAGCAATCCGCGCCGATATTACCACCCTCCATGTGGATGCCATTGTGAATGCCGCGAACTCCAGCCTGCTCGGCGGAGGCGGAGTGGATGGCGCGATCCATCGTGCGGCTGGCCCGGATCTTATACACGAGTGCCGCCTTTTGGGCGGGTGCAAGGTGGGCGAGGCGAAGATCACCAGAGGTTATCGATTGCCGGCCAAGTTTATCATCCACTCCGTAGGGCCGGTCTGGAATGGGGGAACAAATAACGAAGCTGGACTGCTCGCATCGTGCTATCGAAATTCCCTGACTCTGGCTTGCGCGGAAGGGATAAGTTCCATCGCGTTTCCTTCCATCTCGACGGGGATATTTGGTTATCCCATTGATCAGGCCGCGCGAATCGCGGTTGAAACATGCGGCGGATTCCTGGCATCCCACAGCGAATTGGTGCAGGTGATTTTCTGCTGCTTCTCACCGCATGACCTCTCCATCTACGAAAACATCCTCCAACCATGAACGCCCTCATCCTTGTGGACATCCAGAACGACTTCCTGCCCGGCGGCGCACTTGCCGTGCCGGATGGCGACGCGGTGATCTCCGCCGCGAACCAACTGATGCGAAATGCCGACATCATCGTCGCCACCCAAGACTGGCACCCGCCCGATCACGGGAGTTTCGCCGCAAATCACCCGGACCGTGTCTTGTTTGAAATCATCCAACTTCACGGGCTTCCGCAAACCCTCTGGCCGATCCACTGCGTGGAGGATACAGTCGGCGCGGCATTCGCTGAAACCCTCGATGTCGCCCGCATTGAAAAAATCTTCCGCAAAGGAACCCGCCCGGAAATCGACAGCTACAGCGGCTTTCACGACAACGGTCGCCGTCACAGCACAGGCATGGCGGATTGGTTGCGAGGTCGCGGCGTGACCCGCATCACCCTCTGCGGGCTCGCCACCGACTACTGCGTGAAATTCACCGCTCTCGATGCGATCGACGAAGGTTTCCATGCCACTCTCGCGCTCGATGCCTGCCGCGGAGTGAACCTCCGGCCCGGTGATGTCGAACAAGCCATACTGGAAATGAAACAACGCGGAGTGGTCTTCGCATGAGACTTGTCAATCGGACGATGTCGCTGGAGTCGATGGCGGTATTCGCCGTCTCCGTCCTGCTGCTCCTAACCGCTTGGTGGAAATGGCTGCCTCTGGACATGACCGAGGCCTTCGGCTTCGCGACCGGTGCGATTTGCGTCTGGCTCGTAACCAAAGGCAACATCTGGAACTGGCCGATCGGCTTGGCGAACAACATCGTGTTCGCCATTCTCTTCTGGCGTACTCGATTATTCGCCGACTTCGGCTTGCAGGGCGTCTATTTCGCGCTCGGCATCTTCGGTTGGTGGTCGTGGCTCTATGGGGGAGCCATGCGGGCACCATTGCGGGTCTCGCGCGCAAGCCGAACGGAGTGGATTTACCTGCTGGGCTCCCTCACGGCGGGCACTTGGGGACTCCGTGAACTCTTGATCGCCGTGAACGGAGCGGCCCCATTCTGGGATGCCGCCACCACGGTTTTCTGTCTTTGCGCCCAATATCTGCTTTGCCGCAAACGCATCGAAAACTGGTTCTTCTGGATCGCCGCCGACATTATTTACGTGCCGCTCTATCTTTCACGAGGACTCCCCCTCACCGCCATCCTTTACGCCGGATTCCTGATCCTGTGCTGGGTCGGGTTGCACCGATGGAGAAAGGAACTTCCAAGATGAACGCCAATTCCCGGTATGATCTCGGCGTTGTGATCGGGAAATTCCTGCCACCACACAGAGGCCACCGCCACTTGATCGAAGCCGCAGTCTCCCGCAGTGAACGGGTTGTCGTGATCGTCTGCGGCAAACCGACCGATCCCATTCCAGGCGAACTCCGCGCCGCTTGGTTGCACGAAATGATCCCGGCGGCCGAAGTCATGCTCATTGACGACCGGTATGATGAAAACGACTCGCGAATCTGGGCGGAGAACACGGTTCGCTGGCTCGGCCGCGCCCCTGATGCCGTGTTCACTTCCGAAGGCTACGGCGATGCCTACGCGGCTCACCTCGGCTGTGTGCACGAATCCGTCGATCCCGCCCGTGTGCAAGTTCCGTGCAGTGGAACTGCCGTGCGAAATGATCCATTCGCCATGTGGGACCACATCGATCCCCCGGTGCGTGCCTGGTATGCGAAACGTGTCGTCATCGTGGGTGCGGAATCCACCGGGACCACCACGCTTGCTCGCGATCTGGCCGCAGCCATGGGAACCGTATGGGTGCCGGAATACGGACGAGATTACAGCGTGGAAAAGCAGGCACGCGGGGAAACCGAATGGCGCAGCGATGAGTTCCTGATGATCGCTCGCGAGCAAACCCGCCGTGAAGAGGAAGCGGCGCGCCGTGCCAACCGCGTCCTCGTCTGCGACACCAACGCGTTTGCCACCCACCTCTGGCACCGACGCTACATGGGCTTCGACCTGCCGGAACTTGCCAAAATCTCCTCGGCCTCCCGGGCTGACCTCTACCTACTCACAGGCGACGAAATCCCATTCGTCCAAGACGGTCTCCGCGATGGTGAACACATCCGCCACGACATGCACGGGTGGTTCGTACAGGAATTGGGCTGGCAAAGTTCCCCGTGGCTTCTCGTGACGGGTGATCCTGAGTCCCGACTTTCCCAAGCAATCCGGCACATTGATCAGTTGCTTGGACCGAGGCATAATTCTCCGCGGTTTCTTGTGACAGGCGCTCCAGCCCGATGAATTGGCATCGATGCGTTCAGGTCATTTCATTTGGCAGACCATCGTTTTTCCACCCATGATTTTCCAAACTCGGCTGATTCACTGGATCTGATTCTCCAGGATCCGACGTGCCACAACCGTCTGATCCTACATGCCCGATGACAATGGATGTACTTCATCCTTCAACGACTGCAAGCCCGTAAGGCGCTGTGCGAAGCCGGCAAGCCGGCATCGAAATTTGACAAAAGGCAGCACCGGACCTGTCCCCAGTCCCATAAGAAGGGCATCCGGGTTCTTTGCAGTTCCCGCCTCCAAAGGAATTACCAAGCCATTAAGGTCATCAAGGTTCCCCGCTAGATTTCGAGACCTTTTTCACGGAGTGCCCGACGGGCTCGCTGCCTCGCAATTTTCTCATATATGAACATGCGCAGTAAAGGCATGCCGTCGAGTTCGTCCGGTAGTCGGTTTACCATCCGAAGGTGGTGTATTGTGTATAGAGACAGCAAATATTTCCCCACCTCGATGTAACCGTTCTTGAAGGCGTGTCGCAGCGCATTGTGTTTATGGCTGAAAAGAGGGGCTCGTCTGGCGATCAATAGTTTGACGGTTTCCATGTGGCCACTGGCGGCCGCCATTGCCAGCGGGTGGCAAGAACTGCTATGCATTGGAAACCCGTCATCAATTAACTGGCCGACCATTTCGGCATTGCCAAATGTCGCCACAATTGATAGAGCATACGCTTTTATGCGATTGGAGAACCTTCCGCGAATCACGAGAATCGCCACGCAGTCGGCATTTCCGCACCGAGCGGCCTCAATTAGTGCTTTCACTTCAGCCTTTGCCCCGTGATCGAGTAGGGCAGAAACGGAAGGTGCGCATCCACTTCTCGCCGCATACAACAGTGGTGTGCCCTGAGAGGAATTCGCATCAGCGCCCTCCGAAAGCAGCGCCTCGACCATTCTGGCGTTGCCAGTAGCGGTCGCCACTAGCAGTTTTAGATTCAGGTTCATTGGGTGTTCTTGAGGTTGGACTGATGTGATTCTGGCGATTCTGGACGCTCTGAAATGGACGTTATCCCGTTTGCCCTGGAATTCAGGTGTTTCTCCACGGACTCAAAGTTGATGACGAGTTTTCCCCGCGTGCGCCCACCTCCGGGTTTCTCTTCGGAATTCGAGGAACTGACGATCTCGCCTCTTTTAATCATGCCATTGATGACGCCACGCTTCAGACCATATCGAGCCTCAACCGCCTTGCAGTCGCCCCATTTCGGACTCTCGAATCCTGAGGTGCCTGATGCAATGTTGAGACTGAGAAGCAGCCTTGATTCAACTTTGGCAAGCGAGGAAGTGTAACGCCTCATGATTTCCCAGATAATGGGCATCATCTCGGCTGAGGCCTGCCTGCTGGCGATTCTGGCAAAGGAGTCAAGAAGCTGAAAATCCGATTGCGAACTCAGATCCGGAAGTTCTCCTTGAGTCGGCTTGTGTTTGGAAACAGCCATGGAGGTGGGTGTGTGCTACGCCATCCACGCACGTCGGGCGCGACCCGCTCGGCCTGGGAAGCATGGCCACGGAATTCATCTCCATGTACCGTTAATCGACTATTCTCGGGCCAGTACCCGATTGATCGGCGGGCCACACCCATGTGCGCAGCCTCTTCCCCCGGTTTAGTGCTAGCCGAGCGTTGCGATTGATCGCCGACCCGTTCAAATGTAACTGGAATTGCCCTCTCTGGCTTACTTGTAATTTTTAATTTTTTTATTTTGTTTGCCTCTCGTGGCTTTTGATTGGAATTTGAAGTGGCTAGTGCGTTGCACAGATTCACACCCTCTCCCCCAAACCCATCGGGTTCATGGGAAAAAATCGGATCCTGACTCAACGGAACTTTAACCATCGGATAACTAATTATTGGATTGCCCGCTTCGTGTCTAGGAATTTTTTTGAAAATTTTAAAAATCAATCTTTCCGGATAAAAGGGATCCAATGGAGTGCGAGAGCCAAGCCCGAGGGGGCTTGCCTTGCCTGCCAAATCGGTAGCCACGGAACAGGTTCCCGGCATCGAGAGGACAGCGCTTTGAGGTGGGAGGCCCCTGACAGCCTGCCGTCTCCGGCTGGCCGGAAAACCTGTTTTCCGGAGGAGAACGGCGGGGGTTCGGGGGAGCCTGGGACCCGGCTCCAAGCGATCCCGCAGGGATGAGGAAGTGGCGTCGTCAAAAATACGCCCGGCTCGACGGGCGCGGTATCAAACCCGGGGTTCGGGGTTGGAGACCCTGAAGAGATGGGAGCGGGCAACGGAGCTTGCGGCGTGCGCCGCGTGGGAAGAGACTTCTTCCCAGCCTGAAACCCTCGTCATAGTTCGAGTGCGACATCTTTCAGCGCCCTGTTAGCCGCGGCCACGGATTTTGCCTCAGGGTGGCACAGCCACTTCCCACCAAACACGAGATCCGGATCATGGAAATACCGGGCCGACGCGGTGACCAGCGAACCGCCAACCCACTTGAGCCGCGCGGCGATAATCACCGTTGCGGATTCCGCCCAGAAATCCCCACCAATGGCGGTGAGCGTGGGGATCCGGACCCTTCGCGTCTCGCTGCTCATGACGAGATCGCCTCCGACAGACTCCAATCGGATGGCACTGAACTCATCGGCGACGTGGGCATGGATGGCGCCTCCAACCTCGCGCAAGCTCGGAGCGATCGCCCGGATGGTCCATCGCATGGACAATCTCCCGCCCACCGAGGCGAGGGTAGAGAGCTGGAAATCATAGACCTGCAGGTTTCCGCCGACGGTTTTGATCCGCGGCGCGCGGAGGCATCGGGTTCCCAACAAGTCGAAATCGCCATGGACTTCTCGCAGACAGGGAAGATTGAAGAGGGAGGGCGAGCGCGAATGGACATGGTTCCCGACAAGGCGCAAATTCGGGGCGGCAACCTTGGCGACCTTCGAGCGGATCAAAAGACTGCCCGCGATTTCGCAGCAAGTAAGAGTCAAATCGTTATCGGATCTCCATACGAACGACGTCAGGAGATGGGTCCCTTCCCTGCTTCTCCGCGTCCGGTACGATGCAGGCAGCATCGAATGGCGCATGCGATTGAGCGCGATCACGAAAGTGCTTCGACGCCACTTCCTCCGGTCGCCGATCCACCTTCCCATCTGATCGAAGTATCGATAGATGCGAGGTGAAATGGAGCCCGTTCGCTCGTAGTTCAGGGTGTCAATGAGGATGTCGCTTTCGGTCATTGGAAAGTTGAGGCTGCCGGGATATGGACTTGATCATGGATTGATTGGTTATCGCCACGTCATGCCGACCCGAGAATGCCGGATTGGAACATCGCTGCCGCCAGATGCCGTTGGAAATCATACATCCAACGCACTTCATCGTCCTCAAACGCGGCGATGGCCGGGAGAAGAACCACGGCGAGCCAGAGTCGCGGATGGGGGCAGCCTTGATAATCTTGTCCAAGGTCATCCAGGAGAGAGGTCAGCTCATCCCATGTCGAATCCTGTCCACGGCCAATGCCGCCAACGAGAATGGGGCATGCGCACCGGATGACCAGGAACTTGGCACCCGAGATCACGACATGGAATCGCTTGTCGATCTTCGGGATCCGCCCCCCACCCGGCAGGAGACGACGACATCGTTCCAGGTCTTTGGCCCGCATCGTGGAAATGCAGTGAGTCTGGCGGTATCCGTTGGAAAGGATCACATGTTGGATCTTCTCGGGTTTCTGTTTCGCGTTCTTGGGTTTCATGGGATGGATCTTGAATGCGGGCCGTCCGAGGAGGGACGGCCACCGGTTGTCTCAATCGAAGGTCGGTTCGATGCGCGCCAGAACTTCCGGCAGCGCATGGCGAACCCGCCTGAGTTGTTGGGAAATGGCGCCTCGACTGACCTTCAGGCGTTGGGCCACCTCGCTTGCCGGTACTTGGTCGCAGTAAACAAGTCGGGCGATGCTTGCGTTCGCATGGCTGATCCGACCGCATTTCGCAGCAAGGCGGATACCAACCCGGATAAACTCGACTTGGGACTGCGCCGGCCACTGCCAAGGCTGAAGCTCGTGCGGATGGAGGTATTGCGGAGCATCGCTTTGTTGTTCCAGTTTGTTCCGTAACGAACCCTCCTTGCCGCACTTCCTCGCGTAGCGCAGTTTCTGGATCCGGAGGGCCGCGGCCATCGAACGTGGCGCATGCCACTCGTTCCGTGCACCTCTCATATACCAGCGCATGGCGGTGAGGATGGCATCCTGACGAATGTCATCCTCAAGTCCCGCCAGATCACCAGGAAGTACATTGTCCCGCAGAAACCGGCGGGACAATTGTTTGAGTTCTTCGGCTATCAGATTCAATTCATGCTCCGCATCCGATCGATTGACCGGATTGGATGGAAGCTTCGATGATTTTGATGGTTTTTTGTATTGTCTCTTTTGTGTCATGGCAAAGGCCATGATTTTGTTTGTTGAGCCGCGCGGAGTGAAAACTCCGCCGGATCCGACCCACCACCGCCGGGGCTCGGCTATTGCGACGAGAAACCCGGCATCCTGGATTCGGCGGCAATCGGCGGGAGAATACATCATTCGCGGGAAGTGAAGTGGATCAGGTTTTGCAAGCCGGGACGTGCTGTCTGCGCGCCTGCCACGCGCACCTCCAGATTGGGCAGCACCATCATCCGGGCCGGACTGTGCGTATGGCCGCACAAGACCGTCACCCGTCGCGTTGGAAATGACCGTGTGATGCCTCGAATCGCCAATCCGATGGACAAGTTCGTGAAGTGGGGCAGGCGCGCCTTTCCGCATCCATGGCCGTTGAATCTAACCAACTCGGGAAATGGCGGCACATGGGTGGCGATCACCACATGGCGGTGCCTGCTCAACGCCCATGGGAGGGTTTGTCTGATGAGGGCGGCGGATTCGCTTCCGAGGGCCCGCATCCTATCCAGCATGGCTTCCGCGCCAAGGTGCATGAAGTCGTCGATCCGCAGGCGGTCGGGGCTGTCAATGACGGTTCGTTTTCCATATCCCGCACGCGCATCCGCCCATCCACGCACCCCGATGAGTGCCACGTCGTTGTCCAGGCTGATGATTTCCCTTCCTCCGAGATGGAAGAGGTTCTTTGTGCTGTCGCAAAGGTCAGCAACGGCATGGTCAACCTCATCGAAACCGGAGCCGAAGTAGTCGTGGTTGCCCAACACGAAATGCATCGGTCGTGGGGCGCAGGCCGCGGCCAACATGCGCAGATGTCGGGACAATTGGGAGGCCTGCGAAATATCGCCCGTTACGATCAGGGACGAATAGTTGATTCCGGAAATCTTATCGAGAAGTGAAGAGATTCCGGCACGGTCGGCTTGGTCCAGATGAAGATCCGACAACCAAAGGGCCGTTGCTGATGGGGCTGTTGTTCCAAAGGACATGATGTGCATGGTTCGAATGTCGGGCAGTGGTCGGCCCTCTATTCCATTCACGCGCTTTCCCGCTGATTGTTCAGGCGGGATTCCGGGTTATTCTGGCGACAGGAATTCCACTGGATGGCACCTGAACAAATCAGCTCAGATGGCGTGATCATGGTGATGCACGATGAATTCTACCGTTTCCATGGCCGTGGCCAGTCCATGTCCGAACAAGACCGATGCCAACTGATCGAAAGCGATCCCGGGGCCGTTTTGGCCATCACGGTAGCTCATGGGGGTGTCGATTTTGTCATCGCCTATTGTCGCAGGGCGGTGGCCGACCGGTGGGGTGTCTATTGCTACGAGCCTTTCCGGCGGGCCACCAATCCCGGATTGACAAGAGCTTGGGCGAAGCATGGCCCTGAGGGCATGCATATCTTCCGAGGCGTAAGTTTCCATCTGGTTGCCGAGGAAGAATGGATGACGAAAAGACAATGAGTGAGGGGCGGCCATTGCGGCCGCCCCTCTTGGTGATTGTCCAACTGTTGATGCTGCTGGAGAATCTACCTCCCTATTCGACATGGTTGAGAGGATTGGGAGGGCTTGGATCAGGTGCCGGCGTCCCGGATTCTGGCTGCCGCCTCTTCTCCGATCACGCGGACGAGGTGTTCCCATTGCTCTTCGTCACTCAGTTCACGGATTGTGTCCTCGATCGGGCAAAGGGCATCGAATTCCGACGGTTCCATGCGGTCGAGGAGTTCCTGGATCGGAGATGATCTCCTGCCGACGCGGATCTGATAGACAGGCGTTCTGGAAGCCCCCGGTTCGGATTTCTCAATGCAGATCATGGTCCCGTGATTCGGATGCATCGGATCCGAAACCACGTCCACATCGTCATCCCGTTCGGTCAAGTGTTGCCAGATACGGAAGCCGAGTCCTGCCTGATTCTTTCTTGAGCCCTGGAAGGAGGAGCCGATGAACAAACGAGCCTCCACCGCTCCGGCTTTGGTTTCCTGCAGGCACCAGAAGGCGCAGAGGGAGTCGCAAAGCAAGCGATGGCCGGATGGATTGGCCCTGTTGTAGAGCTTGTCCGGTTCATTCGCCGCGAACCATCGGTAGGCCCGGTCAAAGACGCATTGGCCGCCCCTCTGAAAGGTGCGGGGATGTGCGAAGCGTCCGTGTTTCATCGACACTGCTGGCACGTGGAGCATCCAGTGTTTCGAAGTCATCAGGGCGGGCACGATGCGAAGCCAGTTGGGACCGGCCTCAAGTTTCAATTTTCGGTCTGCGAACTCATTCTTGAAAATCAGGTCTTCGTAGATCGTTGCAGGCTTGTATTCCCAGGGAGCGCTCTGCTGGCCGTTCACGGGCGCGGGGGCGAATTCAATCTTGTTTCTTGGTTTCATGGTCTTGGTCTTTCTTGGTTTGTTGCTTGGTGGATCCCTCCGCCACACTGGAATCGGTTAGAGAGGGCAGTCTGCTCTCAGGACCTGTCATTGAGTCCCGTCAGACAAAGGATGATTTTGGCCGCCCCGACGGAGTCCCGGAAACGGGACTCCGGAAATGGCTCCCAATGCGATTTTGCCAGAAATCGGCTCAAGACGGCCGCCGGCAGCACGAATGAAGAAATCCACGCCTCATGCAGTGGATCGGCCGAAATCGTGGAGGGGGACGTGCGGGTGCCGAATAATAAAGCCCGGATCGCGGCGGATACGGGCGTCATCGTGGGCTCGTCGGCCCGGCTACAAGGTGTTCACGAACCAGCAGACGGTGAAGCTGTGCCACAAATTCTGCCTGGAAGCATTTCCGGGCACGACCACTGCGGAGTGGGCTTTCGTGGAAGGCCATGCGCCGGGTACGGGTACCCGGAGCTGGGGGGCGAAGGCATGCACCACCTTTCCCACGCGATGATTCTGATGGGCAACGGCACATCATCGGAAACGAATCAATCCAGGCTTCCTGAAAACATGGCGGAGGTCTCGACCATATCGTTAGAATACAGCCGAACCGCCTGTTTTGCGGGGGGCGCGTTCCGTCGGATTGCGAATTGACCCGAACGCCGCTCATCAAGTTCTTTCGTTTTGTTCCATCAAGATCAGAAATGCATATTCTTTCAGAAACCATGCGCAACAAATCCTGTGTCCGATTTCACCTTGTAAGTGATTAGCACTTCTGATTTTTTCACATCGTGAAAACTGCCATTTTCTACCGATGGTTCGTGACGCTTGTTGCAATGTCAGCTTGCATGATCGGTTCTACTGCTGGAGCCGTGCTCCCTGCACCCTCCGCTACCTCTGCCCGGCTAGAAATCAATGACAGCCAAGGTCTCCTTTCTTGGAATCCGGGCGCGGTCACTCCCGCACCGAATGCGCTTACCGTGATGTTCTGGGCCAAGATAGTGATTCCGGACGTCACGAACTTCCAACTGACGGAGGACATGACTCTGGTGGGAAACCGCAGGACCGGAGATTGGAGCCAGAATCACGCCTATCGGTTTTACTTCAACGCCGGCACCGGAAATCTGGAGTTCACGGCCAAAGGGGCGTCAGGGGCGTTGCCCGCGGTGAAACTTATCGAGCGTCCCTACCTCGACCGCTGGTATCACCTCGCTTTTGTCAGGAGCGGATCCTCTTGGGCCTTCTACGTCGATGGTCGCGCCATCGCTCCTCCTGCCAGCTTGCCTGACATCGGAAATATGGGAAATGTGGATGGAGTTTCGATAGGTGGTTTGCTCACTGGCCAGCGTTTCTATGGAGAAATCCAGGAGCTTTCGGTGTTCCAGCGAGCCCTCAGTCAGGGCGATATTAATCTGAACCGGCTTCGTGACATCCCGACGAACTTCACGGGGCTTCGCGGCTACTACAAATTCGGCTACTCCACCACGGCTTCGGACAACCTGAAGAACTTCGCCGCTTCCCCGCCGTCGCCACTCACTCCTGTGCCGGACGCTTCGAAGCAAGGTTCCGGCACCATTGAGTTTCCCGAAACCGACAAGCAGGGTGAGCAGTCGTTGTTCGACTCCCAGAAGAACCAGGGACGTGACGCGCTATCGCCTTTGTCCGGAGCATTCACATGGCAGCAAACTCTGATTTCCCGGCCCACCGCCGGAGTGCCCTTCGAGTTTAGGATCGGCTACAACAGTGGCATTTCCTTCAATAGCCAGGCACTCGAAAATGGTGCCGACATGTTCTTCAACGAGGCGGTGCTGGGATCGGGCTGGCGGCACAGCTTCCAGACACGCATCATTCCCGGTCAGCAGTTTCTGAACAACAGCACTGGCTTTGTCGGTTTGCTGTTGTGGGACGGCAGCTTGGAAACTTGGCAGCGGGTGACGGGTTCAAGGAATTACAAGACCATGCACGGGGAATACCGTGGAGAACTTCAGGAAAGCATAGAGGGAGACACGCTTAATTGGATTACTCCGGAACGTCTTATCTATCGTTTCTGCCACCCTTATAATGAAACGGATCCGAATCTTGTCGGGAAACTCAAGGAAATCACGGACTTCAACGGCAATAGGGTCACTCTCGCCTACGAGCCGAACCAGGGCTTGCTGGATACTGTAACGGACACCGCCGGGACTATCTGGCAGTTTGGTTACAACGCCCAATCTCGGTTGAGCAGCGTTTCGTCCCTCGGATGGACGATCACCTTCACCTACGACGGATCGAACCGCTTGCAGACGTTCTACCACCGCGGCCCCGCGGTCTATGAGTCCAGCCCGCTGATGAACACCACCTGGTTACTCGCCTACAATGGCACGAGCGGACTTCTTGAGGACGTTACCTCACCCCGCGGGACCAGGGATGTCTTTGTCAGCTACGACAAATACGGTCGGAAAACTTCGGAGACCGACGGCGGGAGCCGCTCCACCATCTACACCTACCTCAGCCCCGGGCCTCGGCAGATCACCCGCACCGATGGTGACGGCAAGAAGTGGATCGAGGCATTCGACCGCAAAGGCCATGCCGTCGCTAAAACCGATCCTCTGGGCAATACGCTTCGCTACGAATTCTACGCGTCGGGAGAGAAGGACGGCTTCAACAACACCATTCCGGTTCTTGGTGTGCTCAAACGCCAGATCGAGCCGCTTGGGTGGATCACCACCTTCGACGCCTACGACGAACGCGGCAATCTTCTCCAGAAGACCGATGCCCTCGGGAATATCTGGAAATGGACCTATGCCAAGGCCAGTGACCCGGCGGGAGCCAATGGCAAGCTCACCGAGACTCTGCCTCCGGACAGTACGGCAACGCCGGTGACCGCCGTGCTCAACCGCCCGCTTACCGACACCCGCCCACGCGTGGCCAATGAAGCCAGTGATTGGGTGAACCGCTACACGTACGATTCCCGGGGCAATCTGCTCTCCCATGCCGACGACATCGGCACTCTGGCCGCTTACACCTACAATTCGCGGGGACTCGTCGAGACCGCCAGGGATGCGAACTACAGCCCGACGAATCAGAGCGTCATGACCAGCAGCTATTTTCCGAACACGGGTTTCCTGCAATCGCGGACCGACCCGGCGGGAAATGTCACGACCTTCGACTACACCGAACTCGGCTGGCTCAAATCCACGACCAATCCGCTCCAGCAGACCACCACCAGGGAATACAACATCAACGGACAGGCCATCCGCAGCACCAATGCAATGGGGCAGGTGACCACCACCACCTACGACGAAGTCGGAAACGCGCGCTTTTCCAAGGATGCGAAGCTTCAGCAGTCGGAGATCCAGTATGACGGCAGTGATCTTGCCATCTGGAACAAGGACCGGGGCGGAAACATCGCCACCACAGCCTACAACAATCGTTCTCTCCCAATTTCCACGACGAGTCCCAGCGTCCCTATCGCCCAAACCGTGGGCGCGCCCTTGATGCAGCAGATCACCACCTACCGGTCCTACGACGATGCGGGACGGCTCTTCCGGGAAACGGACCCGAACGGCGATTACATCGAGCACACCTACGACGCGAACGGCAACGAAACCGCCACCCGTGACCGGCTCGGTCGGATCTTCCGGAAGCAGTATGATTCATTGAACCGCCTTGCGGTCAGCATCGACCCGCTCGGTAACACCAGTACAACCAGCTACGATCAGGCGGGGCGAGTACTCGCAACCACCAGCCCGAACGGAACGGTCACCCGGCACGAATACGATGGTCGCGGACGCCTCAAGAAATGGACCGATCCCGAGGGTTTCGTCTGGATCTACACCTACGACGGATTGGGGAACATCATCGACATCGAGGATGCACTCCACGGCCACTACATCATGACCTACGATGTACGGGGGCTTCGGAAAACCGAGGAAAACCAGGACCACCTTCACTGGACCTACACCTACGATGAACTCGGCCGGCTCAAGACCCAGAGTGAGCCCACGGGTATCACTCGCACCCTCACCTACGATCCGGCCGGACGCCTGCTCCTGGCACAATGCTCGACAGGCCGCCAGAATATCCTCGGCTACGATGACAATGGAAACGCCACTTCCGCAATCCGCGTCGAGGCGGGAACCGTGCAGCTCACGTTCACCAATCTCACCTATGATTCTCTGGATCGTCCCACCTCGTCCACGGATACGTTTGGACAGAAAGTCAGCTACGATTACGATGCTCTTGGTCGTGTGATCAAAGTCACCTATCCGGGAAATCGCCCGCTCACCCAGGAGTTCGACAAGCTCGGCCGCTTGGTCCGCCAATCCACTTCGGCCGCTTGGGGAAGCCATGTCCTGAACTACTCGTGGGACAAGCAAGGCCGTCTGGTGGGCCAGACCTACCCGAATGGAATGTCCCGCGCCGCCGCCTACGACGAATCCGGACGACAAACCTCCCTCACCTACACCGACGGCAACGGCACCGCCGATACCGCTGATGACACGATCCAGATCGCCCTGAGCTACGCGTATGACAGGAATGGCAATCAGACCTCCGCGAAGGAAAAGGGATTGCTGGCCTATCAGCCTCCGGCGCCCCACGACGAATCGTCCGCTTACACTCCGGGAGGAAGGCTTCAGACTCGCACGGATGCCGCCGATCCAACGGGTTCGAAAAACTGGGCCTACGAATTCAAGAATGCCGACAACACCCCATCCTTCAACCTCAGCAAAGCCACCTGCCCGACGGTTGGTTCTCTTGCGCTGACGTATGATGAGGACAATCGGACCACGAGCCTTGAGCTGACGAATCCTCAAAACGCCAAATCCACCATCCAAAACCGCTACGATGCCCTTGGCCGCCGGATCTCACGCTCCCTCACAAGCGGCGGCAACACGGTGGAAACCCGCTACGTGCTCAACCTGATCGGCGGAATGGAGCGGATTCTCGCGGATACCACTGCCTCCGGCCAGATCACCGCTCTCTATATTCACGGTCCCGATCTCGCGGTAAAGGTGGATCCCACGACATCGGCCAACATTACCTGCTTCCACTCCGATGCTTCCGGCAACATCGTCCGCCTCACCGACAAGGATCGCGTCGCTTCCGCCCAGTATGCTTATTCCGATTACGGGCGTTCCATGGCCACGTTTGCTGCAGCGGGAGTCGCGGACTCGAATCCCTATCGCTTCGTCGGTTCCCAAGGTGTGATGGAAGAGGGATTGGTTCCGGGGCTGATCTTCATGAGGGCTCGGTATTACCTCGCCGATGCCGGGGTCTTCCTGAGCGTGGATCCTCTCAAAAACATCGGGCCGGGATGGAAACCTGGAGCTTATGGATATGCGTATGGAAATCCCAATTCCTACATGGATAAGGACGGGAATATGCCATTTTTGCTCGCGCTGGCGGCGTATGATTCACAAGCGGAGCCAATCAATGATCTATTGGAATACGCGACGCTAGGATTGGACCAATGGTCTGGAAATATGACGGCAGATCAAGTGGCTAGCAGAAAGAGTTTTTTGAGTGAAAAAGGAGCAAATGATCTCGCTTGGAATGCTTCAAAAGAGTCGATGGGATTGAGCAGCGAAGGCGCGGCTGAAGCCATTGGTGTTCGCTTGGGCATTTCTACGGGAGGTGCGCAAATAGGAATAAATTACCTCGTCGATGCAGCAGAAAATACCTTAACAGAAGACGATCCGCTTGCGGCTTTGATGGTTAATGTGCCCGGTGCGCAAACCTATCGGAGTTTGGAGTTGATTAGGAATGCAATGATGAATGCTTACTGGGGCGGGCTGACTCGAACCGGCGATTATTTTGGAACAAAAATATTTAACTATGTATCGAGTGGGACCAGCGGCTCAGCTGGCGGATCAATTAACGCGTCGAAAACCGCTAGTTCAATTAATCAAAAAAGTGTTGCTGGGTCCGTGCCCTCGAATTCTGGAGGGGCTGGAACAACGGCCAGTGTTGGATCTGGTCAACATGCAGTGGTATCTGGACAGACATTTAATGGAATTGCAAAACTATACGGAATTAGCCCAAGCGCGCTACGATCTCTTAATCCACAGATTAGCAACTACGATCACATTACCGTGAATCAAATTGTTAAGGTTCCGTCTTCCGCCGCTGGAGGGGTGGCGAACAAATCTGGATCGACTTCAAAACCTGGCACCACAGGCAGCTCCAGCAAGGGCGGCAAGAAATAACCAAGGACGACATGAAGACTTTGTCATTAGCCAATCATTTCGATTTTTCCATGATCTCCTGCCTCTACTCAACCCGTTCGCTTCCGGTTGCCCCGCTTCTCTTGAGTTTCCTTCTGGGCGCTTCCATTGCAGGCGCTCAATCCAATCCGGACGCCGATCTGGACAGGCTGCCGGATGCTTGGGAAACCCAGTTCGGATTCAATGTGAACGGAGAGAACTTCCACGTCGGCAATCGGCTCGATGGCTCTCTCACCGTTCCGGTCGGGCAGACGGGATACGTGAACGACACGGTGATCGGTATCGTTGCCGTTCAGACCGCGGGAAGCCGGGAGATTTCAGGAACCTTGCCCTCCGTGATCAAAGTGGGGGATGTGTTCCTGCTCCATGTCACTCAGGAAGGAACGCCGGTAGCGGGTTCTCCGGCTGGATCATTTGATTTGGTTCAAGTCACTTCCCTCGGCACGGGAAAGGTTGGAATCCGGAGTCCGCTTCAACATACTTACGATCCCACGAGCGGAGCGAAGATCCAGTGTATCCGTGTGCCACAGTATGATCAGGTGCAGGTGGATGGCACCCTGGCGGCCCGTCCGTGGAATGGCACCTCCGGAGGCATTGTTGCGTTGATTGCCGACGATGTCGTGGTCGCATCTGGAGGCAAGATCTACGCTACAGGAGCCGGATTCCGTGGTGGTCCTGGTTATTCGATTTCTGGTTCGAATAGTGGATTGCCAGGAAAGCCCGGCGAAGGTTTCGTTACAAATGCGTGGCCACCATTGAATGGCGTTGCGCCAGTTGGTGGGGGCGGGGCAGGAGGCGCGGACGGAACAGGTGCATCAGCGTATCAACCGGGTCCGTCTGGTGCTGGAGGAAGCCAGACGAGTGGGAGCAATCTTTCATTCGGCGGCGGCGGAGGCAGTGGTGGTTGCAATCGTTCGGCCGGCGTTAACATGTATGGATTCGGGTATACGACCAATCAAGCCGGAGGTTTTGGAGGAGCGGGGGGCGGGATGTGCATGATTATCTGCCGATCCCTAAGATTGGACGGCAGTTTGGTCGCAAGAGGTGAAGATGGACAATCCGAGTATTCCGGAGGTAATACCTTCACATCTCGTGGTGGCGGGGGCGCTGGCGGTTCGCTGTTCCTGCTTAGCCGGATCAGCGGTTCCGGTACGATCTCGGCCGCTTCGGATTCCGCAGCTACGGGAAAGGTGAGGATTGAACGCGGGACCGCCACGACGTCGCCGGCATCGACTTCTACGGGCGACGGCTATTTCGACAACCAATCCTACGCGTTCCTCGCCACCTACAATGATTCCGACAACGACGGTCTCGATGACTACGGCGAGTTTCAGGCCGGTACCTCGCCAGTCAATCCGGATACCGACGGTGACGGAGTTCCCGATGGCTGGGAGGTCCGCTTTGGAACGAAAGCCACGATCCCGGATTCCAACGACGATCCGGATCAGGACGGATTGTCGAACATTCAGGAATACCGTGCTGGAAGCCACCCTAAGAGCACGGACGGCGATGGAGACGGAATTAGCGACGTGCTGGAACTTTCCACATACGGGACCGATCCCTTGGCTGCTGACACGGACGGTGACGGGATGGATGATGGTTGGGAGATTTCCAACGGACTCAATCCCTTGTGGAACGATGCCAATGAGGACAAGGATCTCGATGGACTGACGAACAAGGTGGAATATGACAATCGTGCGAACGGTTACAAAGCCAATGCTTTCAATTCCACCGCGGGAAGTCCCGGTGATGATCAGCAGGGGGACTACCGGCGATTGAAGAACGAGGGATGGGTGAAGCGCGGCTATGACAAAAACGACCGCCTGATCTCGACGGAACGGGACAATGGGTTGATGCAACTGTATCGCTATGACGGCAACAGCCAGAAAGAGAAGGATGTGCTTTCGGTGAGCTTGGACGCCGACCATGACGGATTGCCGGATTCCTGGGAATACACCCACAATCTTGCCTATTCCGGAACAAACGCTGCCACCGGAAGCAATGGCCCTCTGGGTGATCCCGATCAGGACGGCTTCACGAATTTGGCGGAATGGAAGGCTGGCACGGATCCGCAATCGTCTTCCAGCCATCCGGGAACCGGCTCACTGGCAATAGCATCCAACCTGAACGCCGTCTCTGGTTTCGTGCCGTCGAATTGGGTCATGGCCACGGGCCAGTTGGATGGGTATGGGGCTGATGAAGTGGTGGTCGCTGCGGATGGCAGCATCGGAACTTCAAACAATGCCCTCGCGTTGCTGACGCAGAACGGGGGAACATGGTCCTCACAGTCCATCTCGGCCGGAAATATCGGCGTGACCTCTCTGGTAGCCGGCAGGAGCCCTGGCGGCATCGGAATCAGCCTGTTTGTCGGTGCGCGCCCGCCAAGCGGAGCGGGCTACATTTCCGAGTATGGGAGTATCGGATCATCATGGACAAAATCCACGAACCCGGTGTCCACGGGATCCGGGACGTCCTTGTCCCAAGTATTGGGCTTTTCGTCGCAAGGGCTAGTCAGTCTGGCTTCACCATCGGGGATGTCTTCGGATGCAATCTATCGCCAGAGCTTGTCGAACAATGCCTGGAGCAGCCCCTCACTTTTGGACGGCACCGGAGGCAAACGTGATTGGCCTGTCACGAAAGGAGGCCTGATCGCCCGATGGCTCGATTCGGGCGGCGTTCAGGTTCTCGGCTCTTATGGGCCGCCAAGCGGCTTGGGCGCTGTGCAGAGACCTGGATCCTCGAACTGGTATTTCCTCACACCCAGCGGCATGAGTTGGGCTGATGCCGAGGCGTATGCCGTCCAGAACGGAGGGCATTTGGTGACCATCGACGACTCGGCCGAGAACCAGTGGATTCAATCCAATTATGCCTCACTTCCGATGTGGGTGGGTTTGTTTAGGGATCCTGGAAGCGATCTCAATGCCGGCTGGAAATGGTCGTCTGGATTGACTTCATCGTATCGAAGCTGGGCATCCGGGGAGCCGAACAATGCGGGAGGTGCCGGTGAATATTACGGATCATTCGGAACCAATGGACTCTGGAACGATGCCATAGGCAGTACTTCCTACAGGGGTTTGGTCGAGGTGGATGGGCTGTCATCCGGAGCCAGGACATTGGCTGAGCCAGCGGCCACAGCCAAACTCGTGTGGCGGGGCCATTCGCTCGCTCTTGGAAATCTCCGGGCAAGTGGAGGAACGCCCGCTTCCATTATTCTTGCGTTCATTGATGACAAGAACACATCCGGCGGCGCTGATGTCGGAGACGATTTCGTGATCGCTGAATACGACCTTGCGCTTGCCACTCCGATCCAGCGAACCTTGACGCGAATTTCCATCACATCACCGTCTTCCTCAGGTGCGTATGCACTCACCTGTCTACATAGGATGGATTCGTCGAAACCAGATGCGCTCCTCGTGGGCGAGCCGGATGGGACGGTATCCGTTTGGTCCGCGGCGGATCCTTATTCGCCTTTGGTTCGGACCGTTCTATCAGCGGAATTCAAAGGGAAAACATGGCACCAGTTCGAAGCTCTGAAGGGTGCGGATGGCAGGGAAGGATTGGTCGGCCTGGTGGTGGACCCGGCAAATCCGGCACAATCCCAACTGATCTATTGGGGACCGGATGCGATTGAATCGTTGCTTGGTGGCACCTCTCTTGTTTTGAATAACTTGCCATTGGCGAAGGTCCTTGCTTCGCCATCGTCCGGCGCGGCGCAGAGCACGGTTGGCGTGAGGACCTGGGATGCGGAAGCGCATGCATCGGCCATTGCCTTGCAATATCAGAAAGCCGGACAGTCCACTTGGTCGGCTGCCACCCTGTTGTCCGCCGATGGTTCAGCCGGCAATCTCGATGTCATCGGAAAAACCAAGCGCCTGGCCACAGCTCCCGGCGGCCAGAGCCATACCCTGATCTGGAATGCCGCCGCGGACCTCGGCCCCTCGTTCGTCGGCACAGTCCTGTTGCGCACGATGGCCACCGATGCAGATGCGGGTGCGTGGTCGGCTGCCATGCCCTACACCGTGGACATGGCATCGTCGCTTGACGATGACTGCGACGGTTTCACCAATGCCAACGAACTGGCATTCGGCACGGATCCGAATTCGGCGGCAAGCCGTCCCTTGCTAACGGCGACGAGGTTGGGAAATGGCAGTCTCCAACTCACCTGGCCATCCGCCGCGGGTCATACCTATCGGTTGGAAACGAGTCTTGATCTAAGCCTATGGACGCCGCTTCAAACCGGGCTTCCCACCGGTTCCGCGAACATACCGGCAGGTTCCTTGACAGCGCCAAAACGGTTCTACCGGGTAGCTGCCGAATAATCCGAAAGTTGTTTTCAATCGCTATGCCCGCCAAACCAAAGCCACGAAAAGCCCCCAAACCGACGGTTCTGAGGGATTTCTTCGGTTCACTCGACGAAAGCACGAAGAACCTGCTGCTTCTATCCCTGAACATGGAGGCGAATACGGAACTCTCGTCCCGCGAGAAACAGGAGAAGCTGGAAGCCGAGTTGCTTCGGAGAGCGAAGTAGAAACCCTGCCATGATCTTCGAGCGTCTCACTCTGCACAACTTCCAGCGTTACGGCGGCAGCAGCACCATTGAGTTTCCCAACGACGAGGATTCTTCGCTGGTCGTGTTGCTTGCCCCTAACAACACAGGAAAAACCACCATCCTCCGCGCTATCGAATTCCTCTTTTATGGTTCGCTATGCGGCGAATCCCAGGAAACGGCGTGGAAACTCGTCACCAATGTCGTGCGGGACGAAACGAAACCCGGCACCGAGGTCAAGGCATGGGTGGAAGCCCGCCTCAGACTGCCTAACGACGAGGTCCGAACCGTCAGGCGGCAGATTGTCGCAAGGCGTCCGACCGAAGCCCGTTGGATGGCGGAGTCACCGAAGTTGTTGTGGAAGAAGACGGACGGCTCTAACGACAGGTTCACAGAAGATGACGACGGCCACTTTCAAGTCAAAATCGACAATGCGGTACCACAGGATCTGTTTTCGTGGTTCTACTTCCATGGCGAACCGGCCAAGGGACGTATGGGACACGGGGCAAGCGCCGGAGTGCTTGAACCGTTGAAAAAGGTCATCCAGATCCGTCGATGGAAGGACGCCCGCAGTAATCTCGATGCAGTCATCAGATCCCTGCGCCAAAAAGAGGCATTGGAAGCGGGTGCGAACCAAGCCTACATCCAAGCCAGGAACCGTGAAGACGTCGTACGCCGGGGCCTGGAGAAGAACCGCCTTGAGCTGAATGAACTGAAAAAGATCCACTCCGATCTCTCCCGGGAGAAGGTGCAGCTCGATGCGGATCTCGCGGAAGTCAGTGCGAAGGCCACCGCCTCCCAGGAACTCCACGCCCAGCTCCAGAAGCACAAACTCGACGAGCAAAAGGCGGAGCGCGCAGTGTTGGACGCGGACGCGGCGGTCGCCGATCTTGTCCGTTCTTCCCTCGCTCTCCCATTGCTGACGCCCGCTTTCGGACCGGTGGACCAGCATTTGAAGGACCTTCGAAACCGCAACCTGCTTCCGGCCGATGTCAGTCGGGGCTTTATTGAACGCCTCCTCAAGGGGACCAACTGCGTGTGCGGCACATGCCTCGACGACGAAAAGCGTGCGGAATTGGAACGCTATCTCGGTAAGACCTTGGCGGCCCAGACCAATCAGGACCTGGTGGCTCTGGCGAATGTGCTGGAAGGCGGCGAAGGAAGCCCGCTGCGAAAAAAAGCATCCTCGTTCGCCACACGCCTCGCGAAACTGAAGGCGGAAAAGAATGACGCCATCACGTCGCTTCGGAATGCGAAGACCGCTATCGAAGGTCTGGATCCGAAAATCGAGGCTGCCTCCATCAAACGGTTTTCCGAACTGGTGGCCGCGGTTCGCGGCATGGAGACAAAAATCAAACAGAACGAAGCCGCGCAGCGGGAAAAGGAGTCCTCCATCCGCACCCAGGAAAGCTCGCTCAAGAGCATCGCCGCGGAGATCGAGAAAGCCCGCCCCAAACGCGGCACTGGCAGGATCGAGGAGATTTCCAAAGCCATCACTCTGGCGGAAAACGTCCGCGAAAAACTGGCGGAGGGCGAAACCGCATTCCGTCAGGCGGTCCACGGGATTCTTCAGGATCGGCTCACCCATTACTTCGGCGTGGCCACCAGCGGGAATACCGCATGGATCGACCGGGAAACGTTCCTGCCCTCCATGCACGACCGGAACCATCTGGTGGTCACCAATCCCGGGGGAGGGGAACAACAGGTGCTGCATCTCGCCTTCGTCATCGCCCTGGCCGAACTCCGCACCGCGATCAACGAGGACATGACGGAAGTCGGCCTCGGCGGTCGATTGTTAGGCGACCAATCCTTCGTGTTGGATTCCCCCTTCACCAGCGCCGATCCGAACTTCATGAAAGCCATTGCCGAGTTCCTGCCGGGCAAGGCTCCCCAGATGTTGTTGCTTCTCGCGAAACAAAACTGGCCGGACAATGTGCGGGAAACGCTGAAGCCCCACATCTCACGACAGCAACCAAACACCACGGGACTGAACCATGGAATTTATCGGACCTCTGCAAAAAGACAGGTTCGACCGCATCAACGACGTAGCAGTAAAAGGACGCAATCGTGTAGTCGCGGCTATCCACAAAGAAATGGACGGACGAGCAAGGCGCTTAGAGCGCATGGGTACGCAGTGAAAGTGCATGGAACATAAGTTGATTGAGGTTCCAAATTCAGAAACAGAAATGCCCGCGCCTGAGATTCAACTCATTCGCGGGCATTTGAGACGAATCGCTTCCTATTCAGGCGATGGTAACCGCCTGTTCGGCACTGAGTTCGGAGTGGTCACGGCTATTGCCGACGTCGGTGCGGATGCGGACAATCTGACCTTGAGCAAACGGGCCGATCACATTTCCAGTGGCCGGTTCTGCTTTCACGGTTTGGAAATCACCGTTCACTCCTTCCACCAAGAATTGTAAATTCAGGACCGTGGCGTGGGCACCGGTGTCGGGAACATAAGTGACCTTGAGCGAGAGCCCCTGCTGAACGATGGCCGCAATCTCCAAGATCTCGGGCGCTGCCGTGCCGGACTCGGTGTCAACGCCTGCCAGTGCATCCCCCTCAGGTGTGCCGGATGGAAACTCGCTTGCCCATGCCTGATACCAAGTCTTGTTGAGGCGATCAAGGCTGCGGTCCACCGCGCGAAGGTTGCTAGCTGCTACCCGCCAGTCGCCTGCTTTGGTCTCACGGGACTGCCGCTTTGGAGGCAATGCGTTCCAGCGGGTTTCATAGACCGCTGCAGTCGTGCCGCGGACAACGATCGGGTTCGGCAATGTCGCATTGACCTTTTGCCAGCAGGCAATGGTTTTCAGCGTACGCTCGTCGATGGCGGCACGACTATCAGGCGCGGTGCGGATTTGATCGACATCGCGTTGGAGCGGATCTTCATCCGGAACTTCGCTGTCCAGACGTCCAGCAATGGCTACATTCATCTTCCGGAAGAACTCGTATTCCGTGCGGAGAATTCCATCTTCGGTATCGAGCAGATTGGCGGCATTCTCGGCGCCGACCGCGCTGTTCCTCAGATCGCCAAGGAGATTCGCATGATCCGTCAGACCGGAACCGGCGACTGTGAATGCACTTGATAGCGCCCATACGCCTTGAGTTTGAAGAGCGCGGGCTTCGGTAATTTGCCAGGATAGGGGCATGGTGGTGGTAGGTGATGTGTTGTCAGTGTCCGAATTGAGGCATGTTGGCGAACTCACCAAAATGCTAGAATTGTCTCCCAAATTAGATGGCGTGTTGTCAAGCGTGCACCAGCCTCCTTGGTGGCTGAGCGCCGCAAATGTTCACAACGAACAGACAACGGCATCGGGCATTCAGGCAGTCGGTCGGCCTCCGCAGCGCCGGGGATCGCAAAATGGGCCGTTTGTCTGCCTCTGGCAGACAAACGGGCCGCTCTCCGGGACACAGGGCCGGATCCGGCAGACGAAAGGTTCGGCAAACGGATGCCGGACCATGCCCGGCGGTCGGATGCTCCACACTCCGGGTAGCCGGGTCCGTCCCGGCAGACAAAAGGTCGCAATTCCGGTGGCTGGGTCTAGCCCGGCAGACAAAAGATCCGCCCGCCGGGGAAAAAGGTTTTTTTGCGGCCTCATTGATTACGTGCGAGTTGTGAATCCGCATGCCATGCCGAAATCCCGATTTCAAGGACTGCGCAACCAAGCCAAGACGGTTTCCCTTTTGGCGGCTTGGTCGTTTGGAGCGTCGATCATGCGCTGACCAGTGTCATTCAAATCGGTGTTCCCGCCTATGCCACTCGAAATGCCGGGGATCCGGCCGGAGCAGCGAATGCTTGTGAAATTTAAGCGGCTGGTCGTGGTATGGGGCAACGCGGGGACCTGCGGGAGAGGACTCCTTGAATCGGTCCAGCGCGACTTTAATAAAAAAGCCGTTATCGCGGCAAACGACAGTCCAAAGACCAGCGTCAAAAAGCCAATGTGCGTCTGGGGTCAGAGCCAATCCGTTTTTGGGATCATCGTTGCCGCTTCTCGCATGTTGGTGGATGTGAGCGGCGTGCACCATGCAACCCTCCTCGGATATGAGTCTGACACCTGTCAGTGCACACGTCTGGTAGTAGCCGTTAAGCACCAAGCTTTTGAACTTCTGATCTCTTGCCCGGTGGATGGAAATTCGATACTCGACCGAATCTTCCCGCAGTTTGGTTAGGTCGTCCGACTCTGGTTCCTTCATGCCGAGCCTGACATAAAAGGCGAATTTCTCCAAAGGGGGGAAATAGGCCTCAACCAGCACCTTCCGCGCTTCAGCACGAAAAGATGGATCTTGCAGCAGATCATAAAGCACCGGATCAAGACAACACAACCGGGTGGTATCCCGAGATCCGGACGGCGTGCCATCTTCGGCGCATGTTTTCCAGATAGCGTCGCGATGACTTCCCAAAGCGTGAAACGGCATCGGGATATCAGGCCTGTTTCCCCGGCGTTCCTGGACAAGCGGCCAGAAATTCTTGAACCGCATCACAAGATCCGCCCCGTAGGGCACCCACCGGTCCTTGATGATCCCATCTTCGATCATCTCCATCACGCAAAGCAGCATGATCGGCTTGTGTGGTGGTAGACCTCCCTTGTCGGGCCGGGCCGTATTGAGGTTCGCGAGTTTTCCAAGCCAAAATTGCCTTGCTTCCGGGGTGCTCATACTTGGTGGCGTTACTTGTTCATTCCTGAGGGGATAATCCGCATACGTCCAGCAATCTCCGGCTCCATATGGCTTCCCGCTCTTCCCGCGGGAGATCGAACTCCGATTCCTTGAATCTCCTGCTCCAATCGTGTTCATTGAGCGTTTCCAACTTTTTTCCGATGCAGGTCGGATCGTGGCTGAGCAATTCAAAAGCAACTTCAGAGAGCGCCACGACTATCGACGCTGATGCCAAGATTGTGTTAGCGCGGATGCATTCGGCGCGAAGCTCACCGCCTGAATATTTTTTGAGTTCATCGACCGATTCGCCGATAGCATCCCAAACAGTTGACCAATTCTTTGCGGAAACACTCGAGGGCACCGCTACGGTCTTCTCTAATTGTTTCCGCATCGCACGCGACAGGGCTGATTCGGCCCAAAGTTTCGCATTCTTCGGTGCCAGTGATGTTTTCCCAATCGCAACTGCATGCGAGAGAAAACGTGATCCCGTCACAATCTCGCGAACCCAGCGGTTTGCGGCCCCTCGTTTCGTTTCTTGCACGGGGCGCGAGATGTTCCTGAGGAACTCGTAGTGTTTCTTCACGGCCACGAGATCCTCCGTATTGCGGACACTGATGAAGTGGATAGGCCAGCTGATCTCCTTCATTTCCGAGGAAAGGAGCTGGCAATGATTGAGTGCCGCCAACCGGTGAAGGCCATCACAAACGTCGAGAATCGCATCTTGTGGCAAGCGCAGCGTCCCAATGCAGTTAATGGGATTCTCATCCAATGGGTTGAAGGCGATGGTCTCGTTGACAGCGATGCAAAGCGGATCGGGACTAAACGCAGTCGATTTATCGCGCCAAACTTTGGCTAGATTTTCAGCCAGACGAAGATCCAAGCGCGAAGACGTATCCCGCTCCAATCCTTCAGCAAAGATTCCAAGTATGCGGCGGATTACGATCAATGGCCAGGTTGCGATAAACTGTTTCCGGTTTCCATGAAGCGATGCAATCGCAGGAAACTCGATCGAAAGAATGCCGGGATAGGATGGCGGTTCTTGTGACGGCTTACCTATTTGAAGAGAGTCAACATCCGGATTCATGGCGTTTTGAAAAGGCGAAAGGATTTCCGTTCAGCGCCACCATCTTTATGCGGCGAGCAGGTAATGGCGGGCCACCGCCGGTTTGAGAGACTTGTGGTAGGAGCCGACGATTTCCTCGTCGGTGGAGGGCAGGAGAACCTGATGGGAGGCGGACGGGAAGTAGCGCTCCACCAGGTGCTGGCGATGTGAGGAATCAAGTCGGCCGAGCGGTGTGTCGATGACCGTCGGGATGGGGCGACCAGAGGCGCGGGCGAGTCCCCAGAGCAGGGCCGTGGCGAGCAACTGGCGTTCGCCCGCCGAGAGGCGGTCGAAGGGCAGCGGCTGGTTGTTGGCACCAGTCAGCGTAACCTGGAAGGTTTCCGGATCAATGCGGAGCCCGTGGACGATGTCCTTCTTGCGCAGCAGCGTGCGGAAAGATTCCAGCATGAGCGACTCCATGGTGGAGACGTGGCGCTCGATCACCTTGGTGCGGAACCGGGCCATCGTTTCGCGCACGCGGGCCGAGTGGCGGAGCATCCGCAGGCGGTCGTCCTCGGCCACTTTCGCGTCGATCTCCTTGTCGCCGAAACGATCCAGCCGGGCCTCGGCTTCCTTGCGCTGCCGGGCGAGTACATCAGCGCGGATCTTGAGCGCGTCATGCTCAGCCATCTTGGTGGCATGGGCCTTGCGGGCCTCGTCCACATCGGTTTGCAACTGCTCGATACTCTCTTTTGCTGGAACACGGAATTTCTCCGCCTCCACACGGGCGATTTTCTCCTCCAGAATGCCGATGTCCCGCATGAGGTTGCGGGCGTTTTGTTCGGCCTCCGGCAGCAGCTTGGAGCGCAGCAAGGAGACGTGCGCGGCGAACTGGGGATCCGCATCGAACAACAGTTCCTCCTTCGCCATGTCCAGACGATGTTTGCGATCGCTTTTCAAGACAGATGCCACACTGCGGATGGTGCCCTTGGGAATCTTCTCGGTTTCCAGCAGTTCAAGAATTTCGGCATCCCGCTCTTCCATGGCTTCCACCAGCAACTGGTTGTGACGGATCTCGCCTTCTTTGTCGGCCTGCGTCTGGACCTCCGCAAGCAGGGAGTCCACCATCAGGAAGGGCAGATGGCCGGCGGCCGATTCGCGCAGCGAGTTCTCGGCGTCCTGCTTCCTGCGGATCAATTCGTTCAGCTCGCGTTCCAGCTCGGTGCGCTTGAGGAACAGTTCGCCGCCCTCTTCCTTGAAGCGCTTCTCCTTGTCCCGGAGATCCTTGCCGAGACGACCGCATTCATTCACCAGCCCGCCGATCTCAAGTGCGAGGCGTTCCTGCTCGCTGTCGAGCTGTTCCACCTCCTGTCGGGCTTGGGCGAGCTGCCGCGCTGTGGCTGGATCCAATCCTTCCTCCCGTTTCCGACGCTCGAACACGCGCAGGTCGGAATCCAGGCGGTCCACCAGATCCAGCCCGAGCAGCGAGCTGATCGCGGTGCCGAGAATGGTCGCTGCGTTCCCTCCTTCCGCAAGATCCTTGATCTGCTCACCATCAAAGAAGAACAGGTTCGAAATCCCCACCGGGAGATAGGATTCGATCACCTCGTCCCAGTGGTCGGTGAAGATCGAGTCATACTCGCCATCCTTGAGTACGCGGAAGGTTTCCTCCACGCCTTTCACGCCGACGCGCCAGGTGCGCTGCAATTCGAACTGGGCGATCTGCCCCTGCACGGTGCGGCGGAAGCGGAGGATCACCCCGGCCCCCTCGCCGGGATCGGCATTGCGGTGGATGGACTCGCGAAGGTAGTCCTTGTAGCCCATGCGGCCGCGGTTGGAAATCTTGGCGCGGGAGCCGTAGAGCGCGAGTTGCAGGGCATCGAGCAAGGTGGTCTTGCCGCCGCCGTTCATCCCGCCGAACAGGACCACGGGTTTGTCGTCCTGCGGGGTGAGCTGGGCCTCCTGCGTGCCCTCGTAAGCCCCGAAGTTTTCGAGGCGGATGGTGTCGAGAATCATATCGGTTCAAAAGTGGATTCGGAGGCGGCGGTTTCTCCGGACTGGCCGGGCAGGGAGGCATCGCGTTGCTTGCGGCGCGTCCGCTCTTCGGCAATCGTACGGGCTCGGGTGAGGGCATCCTCCTCGCTGTCGTAGAAGTGTTTCTTGAAGGTGGTCTCCATGTTTTCATGGAGACGGGAGCGCCGGGCGGCGTTGCGCTGCTGGCGGGTGATGCTCAGTAGTTCGCGGGACAGCTCGTAATGCAGCCGGTCGTCGCCGCAGGCCTCTGCCAGGATCGCCATCTCCGAGGCCCCGAGCACCAGATCGTCATCCAGGGGCGCGCCAGGATAAACCTCGCCGGTCACATCTTGATAGATCCGCGGCAGCGAGTCCTCCAGTTCGTGTTTGTCCACCACCCAGATTCTGCGGATCTCCTGGAGTTCCTCCATGGTGATCAGCTCGATGCCACGGACATCCGGCGGGCCGTGCTTGCGAATGTGGACCTGGGCTCCCAGCAGTTTGCGAAGCCATTCTTCGCGGGAGGATTGGGTGTAGGGGCCGGGAATCGGTCGGCCTCCCGCCATCATGTTGACGGCTCCGCTCATTCTCCGGAAATCCCGAAGGTGTCGGTCTGTGTTCTCTTGCTCTTCACGAGAATCACCATTTCTGAAGTCCAGAGCATTCCGCAGGTCCAGCAACGGCATCATCCATTCCTTCTCCTCGTCATTCTGGATCATCGCAGTCATCGACTTGTCCTGCTCGACCAACGTGCAAACCCAGCATCCAAACCGGGAATCACCGCATGAGGGAGTAGAAGAGTCGACAACAAGCGGGCACTCGCCATCGGCGGTTGCTCCCGCATACATTCCCAACAGATCACGATTGTTGTATCCCCACGGATTTTTCTCCTGCATCAGGAAGAACCAGACGTCATCGTTCGACCAGTCTTCGACAGGAGTGTAAACCAGCGATCCAGGCAGACTTGAATTCGGACTCAAGCGTTCACGGACTCGTCCTTTTTCATGCCGCTTCATATTTGCCGCACGACGTGAGCTTTCAAGCTTGCGAGTGCCAAGAACAAGGATGGCCTCGCCACTGGACTTCACGATGGAATTGATGAACGTGTTAGACGGCCTGATCTTGAGTCTCTCAGTGCACCAACGGAACTTGTGCCGCGGTGCCGGGTATCCTCTGCCAATCAGATTCACCCAGAAAGTGCTGGATACGTCTGGAGTGAGTCGGTGAGGACGAATTGGAAGTTGTTGTTCGACAGCGGCTTTTTTCATGACCGCCAGCGATTGAGACACCCAAGACGCCACAATCGGATTCTCCACAAGCGTGTCGGTGGAAATGACGTTGATGATCTTCGTCCGCTCCACGAGCGGAATTTCCCGGATGGCCAGCCAAATCAACTGGAGCACAGCCGTTGAATCCTTTCCGCCAGAGTAGCCGATGATCCAAGGCACTTGATCTGCTAAGTAGAGTTCACGGATTTCCTCACAGAGCGCCTGAATGGTTTCCTTGAATCCGAACTCATTGAAGGCCGAGTAGCGGACGGGGCGTGGTGCTTCGTCAGGAAGAAGGTCCGGTGTTGATTTTGCGGGTTTTGCTTTTGAAGGCATTTGTATGGAAAAAGCTGAGATTCTGAAATGCTGAGAAACTGAAATGACGAGGATAATCGTGAGCTGTGGAGAGGATCAGGCCGCCGGACGGATTTGGGCGATTTGGAGGTCGATGGGGAAGATCCCAAGTTCGGTTGCGACAAAATTGTCGTTCTTGGCATCGAGGACCACGATGCCAAGTTCGCTGACGTGCCAGCCGAAGAAGGAACCGAACAAGGGTTCAAAACCCCGGGCTTGGAGGTAATTGCGAACCTGGTGGTCCGTGGGGTGGGGTTCGGATGGATCGGCGGCGTCCAGCCAGGGCTGGGAGATGACAAGAGACAAGCCGGCCGATGCGCGGCCCATGATCATGGATTGCCCTTGGTCGAGGATGGCTCCTTCCAGACGGATCTCGTCACCGAAGAGTTCGTTTTGGAGTGCTTGCCGCAAAAGGTATTCACTGGGTTTGGCCGGGCTGGGCATCCAGCCCGCAGCTCCTTTGGTGGGAACAAAACCGAACATGCCGGGCCAAGTGCGTTTGACGGCCCGATGGTCGGACTCCCGATAACGGACCTCATGCTCCGAGGTCTGGTTGCTGACGACCCGGTGCGGTGCGAGGTCGGAAAGTGGAATCAGGCACCCGCTTTCCTCAGCCCAGCGCTGGAGGATTGATTCTTCCTCCATTGCTCCGAGGCCTTCGCCTGGGCCAGAACCCTGCTCAAGGGCGCGGGCGGCCTGTTCGCCAAGGCCTTGCGGGCCGCGAAATCGGCGGGGTTCGGGAACTGGGCTTTCGGCTGGGTCATGGGTCATGGATGGCTTGGGGCGGGGTGAAAGTCAAGACGGCGGATGGAATCAGTCTCTCTTGAGGTAAGCTTCCTCGACCTTGGATTCATCTGGGTCCAGCGCAAATCCCAGAGCCTTCTTGATCACATTGGTGGTGAGGACGATGTTGGTGGTGACCTTGGAGACCTTGCCTCCGATCAACGCCCGCCCTTCCCAGAGCTTGGCATTGGAGCGGGACCAATCGATTTGCCCGAGGGCTGCCAGTTTCTCTTTCCAATCCTCGGGATGATGGACCAACAGCGCATTGCCAGCCTTGCCGATAGCCTGCAGTGCGATGCCATGGGAGTGGATGAAACCTTCGCGCAGTTCCCGCGCTGGGATTCTGCCTTCGCGTACCTGACTCCAAGCGGGGAAATGCGATGCCACCTCGGACCAAAACTCACGGGCGATTTCGGCGTCATCCAGCAGGTTTCCGGTTGTCACTCCAGAAACCAGGTCCGCGCATGCATTGCAAAACGCTGAGAGTGTGAAGAGCTTTCGGGAATAGCGTGAAAGCGACGACTTCTCCATATCGACAATTTCCCGAAATGCGTCCGATTTCAGGATCACCAGCTTGGCGAGTTTCGCCCTGTCGCTGCGGTGATCGTAAAGCAACCCGAGCGAGCGGCTGGGACGGATGGCATGGCGGTTCAGGTCGGCGAACATCTGCTGGCAACGCTCCAGGCCAATATCGAGGAAGAACACGACCGCGATGGTTTCATGTGCCAGTTCCGGCCGCTGATCGAGCGCTTCGATGATCGCCGCCCGGCGGTGCTGCCCGTCATTGATGATGAAACGCGCCTCCATCGGCACCTTCAACAATCCGAGCCGGTCCTGCTTGGGCAATGGCTCGAACTGGACGTTGGAATCAATGGACACCGTCAGGGCCGAGAAAACGTAGTCATCCGGATTGTCGAGCACGTAGCCCGCCATCTCGGGAATGCGGGCTTTGTTGAGGGTGCGTTGCGCCCGGAGTTCGGCGGAGAGTTCGTCCTCATCGAAAATCGAAATCTGGCGCAACATTCTGAGGCTCCACATGGCCACGTAGTATTCACGACGCGCCTGGAGACCGCGAATCACGGGAAAGGTAAGAAGTGGTTCGGTTTCCATGCGTTGGAGAGGGATTTGAGATTGAATCGCCAACCGGAGGTGCTTCACTCCGGCATGTGGCGCTCACAATTTCGTGAACAAGAAATGTTCGCTACGTTAAAATCAGGCAAGAAAATAACGTAAGAAATTTCACCAATGCCAAAGAATCCCGTCTATCTTGACTGCAACGCCACCACTCCGCTCGATCCCGCGGTGCGGGAAGTGCTGTTCCACTACCTAACCGAGGAGTTTGGAAACGAGGGCAGCCGCACCCACGAATACGGCTCACGGGCCAAGCAGGCGGTGCAAAAGGCGCGGGATCAGGTCGGCGCGGTGGTCGGCGCGAAGCGTGACGAGGTGATCTTCACCAGCGGGGCTACGGAATCGAACAACCTGGCTATTCTCGGACTGGCGGCGCACGGCATCGAGACCGGCAAGCGGCACCTAGTCGGCACCCGCATCGAACACAAGGCGGTGCTGGAGCCGCTGGAGGTCATGGAGAAACAGGGCTTCGAAGTCACCTGGCTGGGCTGTGATGGACAAGGGCGGGTGAACGTGGAGGAACTGAAATCCGCTCTCCGCCCGGAAACGTTGCTGGTTTCCATCATGGCGGCCAACAACGAAACGGGTGTCCGGCAGCCGCTCGATGAGATCTGTGCAGCGCTGGAAGGGCACGAAGCGTATCTCCACACGGATGCCGCTCAGGCCTTCGGCAAGGATCTGGAGCCCTTGCGCAAGGGTCGGATCGACCTGATTTCCGTGAGCGGCCACAAGATCTATGCGCCGAAAGGCATCGGGGCGCTGATCACCCGGCGTCGTGGCTACAACCGCCCCCCCTTGCAACCGCTGATCCACGGCGGCGGGCAGGAACGCGGACTCAGGTCAGGCACGCTACCTGTGGCCTTGGTGGCGGCGCTCGGAACCGCGGCGGAGGTGGCCGTGAAGAACCATGTGAGACGCCTCAAACACTGCCGGAAGTTGAGGGATGCCGCTTTGAAGGCATTCGCCCCACTTTCACCACGCATCCACGGCCGTCCCGAGGAAACCATGGATCATGTCCTCAACCTCGCGTTCCCCGGAATCGACTCGGAAGCGTTGATCGTCGCGCTCAAGGATCTCGTGGCGATTTCCAACGGCTCGGCCTGCACGAGCAGCAGCTACACTCCCAGCCATGTCATCAAGGCCATGGGCTACAGCGACGACGAGGCGAACGAGGCGATCCGCCTGAGCTGGTGCCACATGACGCCCGAGGTGGATTGGGTGGCGATTGCGGGGCGGGTGGAGGGGTTGCGCTAGTCGGATCGGTCCGGTGAATGGAACGATCCGCACGAGTTGCCGCTGATTGACTGACAGGCCGCTTCTCCCAACAATCAGCCACCGCAACGGAGCGGGCATCCATGTCTAATTCTGCTGACACCTTCAACGAGACGATCAAAGATTCCCAAGCCCTCCTGGCACACTTCGACAGGCTCCACAAAGAGTCTCCCGATGACGCCGAGGTGTTGAAACGTGCCGGCTTGGTCATGGCATTCACCGCATGGGAAACCTACGTCGAGGACAGGATCCGTGAAGCGATGCAAGACAGGCTGCACCTCATCAATGGCAGCCCGATTGGTGAATTCGTATCCCGGCGACTGGAAGAGGAGCTGAAGCGTTTCAATACGCCGAACTCTGATAAAACACGTAGGCTGTTCTTGGATTACCTTCAGATCGACGTCACCACCAACTGGAATTTGCCGAACTTCGATCCGGCAGCGGCCAAGAAGCGCCTCGACTTGCTGCTTTCCAAGCGTGGCGATGTCGTGCACCGCGCAATCAATGCTGGAGGGAAAGCCACGCCGCACCCGGTAAAGCGGGATGATTTGGCGAAGGCGATCGGGTTCTTGAAAGAGCTGGTCAAAGCGACGGATCGGGCACTTGCCGGGAACAGGTAACCCTTGAAGTCATCCTCTAACCGGATTGCGGGGCATTACTGGATCAAAGCGAGAGCGGATGATACAGGTTCCAAAATGCGTCGATTCGACTGGTAGCGATCCATCAGGTTGATGATGCCTCCCCGACCATGACAGATGGAGTCCCTAGTGACACACAACACGGGTATTCCATCACGCAGCAAAAACCAGAAACGGTATTTGGTGTTGCCGCGGAAATCCTGACCGTCGGGAAGCGGTTGGTGACTTTTCATGCCGGGGAACAACGAAAACCACCAATCACGGACCAACTGGTTTCCATCACCGGAAGTGTCTTCCTGTCCATTGCGCCACTCCCAGCTCGCTTGATCGAATACAACGCCGGCGATGATCCCCGCCATTACCCGATAGGCGAGCGATTCCTTGTTTGTGGGTGGCAGTTTGGCGGGCACTGGCAGACCGCAAGCCCTGCTCATCTGATTCATAACCTCGCCGATACCATCGTCCATAAGCCCCCGCTTCCAAATCTGATCCCAGGAAATGACGGCTGTGGGAGCCTCCATCGGAGTGAAGCTGCCGACCCGGTTGAGGTTAGCAAGAACCTTGCCTTGTCGAATCAAGGTCAGGCAGTCGTACTGGCCGCCCCCGGGGTGTGTCTCAATAATGGACAGACCGGAAGGGTGACGGCGGTGAAACTCTGAGGCCAGTTTCCAGCTGAATGCTTCCCTGAGCATTTGCGAGGGAATGAACGGGTCCGCAACTTCGTCGGGGGCTATGCTCATATTGGGTTCAGGGATAAATGAATTTCAATCAGCGTGCCGAATGAATGAAGACATGGACTACAGCGAAGGTTCACTTCCATGACCATGCGTTCGTTGATGTATGGCAAGAGGCATCATGATTTGTTGTCCAACATCGACATGGTCTCCTGCCATTTTTCCTTGGATGGCCCATAGCCGATGGTTTCCTCGCGGAGGCCCAGCTTGCGTAGCTTGGCGCTGAAGCGGGTCATTTTCGGGCGGTCCGGATGGTCCTTGGGCAGGAAACGTTCCTTGAAAAACAGAAGTTGGTGTTCCGGTCCGGTGGTGTGGTCGATGACGGTGACGAAGAGTCGCTTGAGGTCGATCTTGATCCGTGTAAGCAGCTCGGGGAGCGGGGATTTCTCGAAGTCCTTGTAGTAGTGGAAGGTGAGCTTCCTGGAATGCAGGTGGATCTTGATGAGGTCGGCCTCGCGGGGATTGCCGTAGAGGCGGGCCGCGCATTCCACGTAGACGCGGAGAATCACCGGGAGTTCGTCGAGCAGACTGCGGTGGATGGTGAAGTGACCTTCCTTGGGATCGAGGTGGCCGAAGTTGAGCTGGCCGACGGCGATTTCCAGTTCGTCCTCGTCGCCGGCGGCAAACATGAGTTCGCGGGCTTTTTCCTCAGCATTGGCGTAGCTGCCGAAAAAGGAGCGGAGATCTCGCTGAAGCCGTGGGGAAAGCTGGTTGAAGGGGATCTTGTGGCGAAGCTGGGCCGCTGCGACGAACACGAGCAGGTCTTCCTTCCGGCGTTGACGAGCGGCGTTGAAAGTCGGCTCGCCGAAGCGGTCGATGAAGAGTTGAAGCGCACGGGGAAGGGATCCGCAGGCCTGGCGGACTTCGGCAAGGCGTTCGAATTCCTCGTCGCGCGGCATGCGACCAAGTTCGAGCACCGATTCCCAATAGGCATCGAGCAGTTCGCGATGGGTGTCGTAGGGATCGCGTTTTGCCTTGAGCGCCCGGAGAAGGCCGAGCTTCCGCGAGAGCGACTCCCAGTCGATGAAACGACGCGACCGTTGGGCGAGGAAATCGTGGAGATCGGCAGTATCGCGAAACACGAGGTAGATCCCAAGGCCAACCGGAACCGCCTCGGTGTGCAGCGTGTCTTCGATGAGCGCCTGAATTTCAGACGGCTCGAAGAACTTCTGGAACGTGTCGCGCGAGGTGATCACGCCGTCACCGAAAGCCTGGATCTCATCGTAGGCTTCCTGCCCGGCGATGAGGGTCGATACCAAAAGCGTGCGACGGGTGAGTTTCCAAGCATCGAGCAGTGCATCCACGCGTTCCGCAGGATCCTCAATCACATTGAGCACAAAACCGAGATTCACCACATCGGCGGTTTTTCTCGGGGTGTCCGGTGCGTGAACAGGATCCCAGCCCCCGGAGTCATGGCCTAGTTTGCCGATGGCTTCCACATCCCCGCCAAAACCGCAGCCGAAATCGAAGAACGACTCACCCCGGCGGAGCTGGCCGAGTTCCAATAAGGTCTTCACCGGTTTGGAGATCTCCCGGCGGACCAGAGCCGTCTTGTGGCGATTGATCTTCTTCTTCGGTGCGGCCGCGGCCTCTGCGCGAGATTCGCCAGTCTCCACAAGCCGGTGGCCCTTGAACCCAAGCCCACGCTCCGCCAAGGCCCGTTCCCAATTCAGGCGGAATCCGATCCGCGCCGTGTCCTCCAACAAACCGGCGGCTTCTTCCTGCCGGGTGAGTTTGGCGAACTTGTCGTGAAACGGGTGGTCGGGTGGCAGGAAGGTCTCCTTGCGGTGGAGGATCGGTGGATTGGCGCGTCCGCGGTAGTCGTCACGGCGTGTCTTTCCCGTGATGAGATCCACGATGATCGACTCCGACAACGCAGGGTGGGGGTGTTTCTCGAAATCCGGATAGGACAGGAACGAGATCTTCGGAGAAGCGGTATGGAATTTCAGCAGGTTGAACTCCAGCCCAATCCCAAGTCGTTTCCGAAGTTCCTCAGCGGTGATCCGGAGAAGCGAGGGAATGGATGGTTCCGCTCCGGGATCGACCACATAGACCGCCCCTGGAAGCCGCTTGCCGTAGGGCAGCGCTTCGATGGCCTGTCGATATTCAGCGGTGGTCACGGAACCCTGCGATTCGATTTCTTCCTTCGCAAGGCATCCTCAATCGTCTTCACCCAGTGAATTTTCGTCACAATCGTGCGTCTTTTCTTCAAGCTCCCGCGTCATGGCAATTTGCGCGGCCAGCAGGCCATCCGGTTCTTCCGCAGCCTGCCTCTCCAAATCCCGGACCATTTGCCTCGCCAACTCCTTCAGTCTCTCGGGAGAGTTTTCCATGGCCGGAGATTCGCTCCCTCTGGGAGTCATTTCAAGGTTTGGTGACGGCCAATCGAATGAACGCTCGGTTCCGTACGCTAATTGGGTCGGTCATGCGGACTTTGAGGCGACTGGACGTATCCTCAATGATGGTGAAGACGCCTGGACCTGAATTCCACGCGCCCAGTGTCGTGGCTATTTGCGGAGTGAACACCAGATTTGATGCATCCACGTTGCGATTCACCGTAAATGTCGCATATCCGCCTTCCAGCGTGATCTTTGGAAGCAGTTGTGCATCAGACAAACTGGGGTTCATTCCAAGCGCGAACTCCATTAGGTTGTCGACACCATCATGGTCGTTGTCCTGATTTGCATCCGCCACCGATGGATTCAGGCCGAAACTGGATTCCCACGCGTCGGGCATGCCATCGTTGTCCGTGTCCACCAATCCGGCAATGGAGTAGGCAAACGGTTCTGACCAAGCTCCGCTGCCGCAATTGTCGCTGCCTTGGACTCTCAGCAGCACGTTCCCACGGTATGCGGATCCGAGATCCTGGGCGGCGTTCCACGCCGCTGCATGGGTCACACCTGCCGGCCCGGTTGCCAAGTGGAAGCCGGATAGAGGAGGTGCTCCATTGACGAGCGGAACCGTGGCGTCCTGCCACAAGCCCGACGTAGGATCTTTAAACTGGAAGCCCACTCTGGCCAGATTCCCCTCGCTGTCCCACAGCCTTACGGACAAGGGAGCCGTCGCGCCACCTCCGGAATATGTCGTTACCAATCGTGCGGTGGGTGGCGATTGCTGGATGACGGGGGGAGTGGAGAAACCCAAGTCGCTGGGATCCCAATAGACAAGATCGACCGATTGGGGCGTCGTGCTTGCCACCCGCAATCCCAGCAACCCATCCACTCCACCCGCGAGAGGTATCCTTTCCAGACCATGCCATGAATAACCAATGTGTTCAACGCTGAGCGTTTTTCTTTCCAATGATGCCCCCGCTGAGGGAGGCAGCCATGCGAAGACTCGTCCGTCACACTCGGCGGTCACGAGAAACTCGCTCGTTCCCGTCCGGTTTCGAACCGCGGCAAGTCCGTAGTGACTCGACAGTCCGCTGCCTGTCAGCGTCCGGCGCGTAAGGGTGCGTTGCGTGGCAGGATTGCTTCCCAATACCAGCTCGGAGACCACTATTTCATCCCCATCGTTCACCACTCCGAGAGGAGTCCGGTCTTCAACGAAAGCTTCAACTAAGGATGATTCCGATGATGTCGACGAATTGAACCTGCCGACCGTAAGGCTGCGACTTGGAATTTGAAGTCGGTTGATAGAGGTCGGTTCGGAAACCACGGTTGGTTTCACCTGAGGCACTGCGCTTTTCAGTTCGATGATTCCGCTCTTCAGTTCCGTTCCGGTTGCCGAACTCCACTGCCCGGCATTCGAGAACGCATACACCTGATCCGCGGAAGTGGACGGTTGCCCGCTGGCCCAGGGGATGGGGGTGAACAAATTGTGTGAATTGCTGACCCACTGCCATGGGCTGGTCGAAGAATTTCGAAAGTATCCTACCCAGAAATCTCCGCTGAACTTTCCTTGTAGCCAGGTGTTGGCATCGGCCGAATCCAAGGTGGCGAGGTTGCCACCCAATGAGTGAGCGAGGAGTTGTGCTTCCCGCCAGGGAACGGCCGCTGGAGTCTTAAAATACCACGTACTTGTGGTTCCATTATAGGCCGCGATGGTGCTCGCAAAGTCCGGAGACGCACCCAACGCGAGAATTTGCGCCGATGGTAGGTAACGAACATAATCCACATTCAGACTTGCGGAACCACCGTTGGGTTCCTGTCCCCATACTCCGAAGCGAAGTTTCGATGGATTGCTTGAGGACAAGGTGCCGGATGACCACGCTTCCCATGCTGCTCCGTTGATCTGCCTGCGGAAGTAGATCAACTGATCATTCCGAATGATCTGAACCAGAACATTCTGACGGGTGGCATTGGTTCCGTTCGAATAGACGGTGACGTCGCCGACTTGCACGTAGGCGTCACCGCCGCCGTAAGACGAATTTGAGTGTGCGGATGACGGGATGGAGATTTGGATCGCCTGCCAATCGCCCGGCCAGAGAAGGTTCGCCTCCGCCCAGGCATCCGAATCGTTATTCGATCCGGATGTGGTCCATGTGACGGCGAACCGGAAGTTGCCGCCCGTTTCCTGCACGGACCAGCTCCCACCAGCATCATTGTGGCCTCCGGTGGCCCATGTTCCTGCGATTGTTCCGTCGTTGAACTCCTCCAGATTCTGCGTTGTGGATTTCGATTCGGAAACCTGTATCCCTCCCTGATCAAGAAGCCGGATTGCCTGGTCAGAGCTTGACATGGAAGCGACCAATCC
Source organism: Luteolibacter sp. (assembly GCA_036824745.1). GTDB lineage: Bacteria > Verrucomicrobiota > Verrucomicrobiia > Verrucomicrobiales > Akkermansiaceae > Luteolibacter. The sequence goes on along the minus strand of DAISZP010000001.1, from coordinate 10,936 downwards.
ATTGCCACGATGAGATGCTTCCCTTTCCAATAATGAAACATCCCAGTTTTCACCGTTCGGCACGGCCCGATACAATGCGCCGTCCGGTCCGAATCGGGTTGATCCGCTGAAGACCAAATCGCCAGGCGAAACGTTGGTCCGGAGTCCTAAAACGAACGCAGCTTCCCCGGTTCCTTCCACGATTGTCCGGGTCTGCCAGCTTCCCGCACCGTTCCTCGTCAGTTCCACAACTTTCCCGATCCCTCCGGGCTTTCTCAATCCCAGATAAATCGCTCCCTGCTTGCCAGGAAGTTGCCCGATCACTGCTGAAGTCACCCCATACGCTCCGATTTGAATGTCTTCTCCCTGCCAACCGGTTCCTCCTTCGGTGAAGAGTCTCACGAAGTTCGTCACGCTGCCCGGATTGCCATCGGCACCGACCAGAAGTTCTTGGGAACCTGAGCCATCGAGTTGCCCCGCAGCCGAGATGAACTCGGTCGGAACAAAGGGAACAGCAAGAGAACCGAGAATCGTACCATTGATTCCGGGCTTGTCGGTCGCGGACGAAGGGTCCGAATTGGCCAGTTGTTCCTGTTGATTCGTCCATCCGTCGCCATCCAAATCTCCGGCCATGCCGTTGGTTCCATTGGAGGATTTGGGATCGAGACCATGAGAAAACTCCCATAGATCCGAAAGCCCGTCATTGTCATCATCCCGGCCAAGTTTCACCTGGCGAATCAAGTTGCTGTTGCCGTCGTATTGGTAGCCGAACGATGCACCCCGTTCGTGCCGCACGCCCAAGAGCCTGTTGGTGCGATCGTGCAGCGCGTCCCATGAGGTCTTGCCCTTGAGCTGTTTGTAATCGGTGACACCGTTGCCATCGCTATCCGCGCTGGAGGGATTCAGCCCGGCGTTGAACTCGTCCCAGTTGCTGAGAAAATCGGAATCGCGATCTTCCGTCCGGTCGTCGTGCAAGGGGTCGAGTTGATGGTCGATTTCCCACTTGTCCGGCATGCCGTCACCGTCCGTATCCGCTGTGAAGACGCTGGTGCCGTTGCTGTAATATTCCTGACCGTCGTTGATGCCGTCGCTGTCCGTATCGGGAATTCCGACTGTGGATCCAAGCAACGCCTCCATTCCGTTTTTGAGTCCATCTCCATCCTTATCCTGTGAGGAGTCGTTCACGCCCACCTGAAGTCCGTTTTCGACTTCCCAATCGTCCGGCATGCTGTCGCCATCCGTATCCGGTGGATAAGCAACCGCGAAATCGATGCCGGTTTTGTGATCATCCAGCGTGATGGGATTTCCTGCGAATGATCCTTTCGCTTCCCAAGGCTCTCTTTTCCCATTGTGATTCTCGTCGGCATAGGCCGAAATCGACACCACCGAGCCTTCAGGGAGTGGTGCCGTGCTGAAACTGCCGTTGGTGGCAGCCTTTACCGTTTGAGGTGTGCCAGTGGTTGATGCCGTAACCATGATGTCGGCCCCAGCGAGTGCCCCGGATACCGTTCCGCTGACTGTATAGGGACCGTGGTAGGTAACTTTTAGGTAAGGTCGGTGGGCAGTATCGGTGTTGTCCGTGCTCGTGAAGCGGTTCCACTGATTGCTCGTGCCATCAGGATGAAGCAGGATTCCATGATTCTCTGTGCCGGATTTCCAAAGACTGAGCTGTGAGGTCAGGTCTACCTCATACCATTGCCCGACAGTCGCAGCTGGAAGCGATGCGACAGCCGTGTAAGCCGGCTTGGTGTTCCATGTGATTTGCGAATTCCATGCTGAAGTGACCCGGTTCAACGACATGCCGACCGATGTTCCACCGCTGAAATACGTGGGGTCGCTGTAAAGCATCAATTTGAGCTGCGTCGTGGTGCTAGGCAAAATCGAGAGGTCGAATTTGAACAGCGATTCATAAATATCTCCCCAGCCTCCGACATTCAGCTGTATGTTGTTGAAGCTTTCGTCAGGAACGGATGAGCGGACAAATGTGTCGGATGCATTCGTTGAGTTGAGTGGTATGATTGATTCCGCGCCTTGCGCCGATTGCCTTCCCAAAAGGATAGTGGAGAGCGTGGCAAGCGCGATTACGTGCCGAACTCGCGAGAATTGTCGATGCGTGTTCATATGCATGATGGCTGGAAAGTGTGCCGAACGTTTAAAGGCACGGCGGTCATTTCTTCATGTTCTTTTTCTTCTCCTTGTATTTGTCCCGTTTCTTCTTCGAGTCATTTCTGTCGTCCTTCAAGTCGTTGAGTTTGTTTCGAAGCTTCTCTGTGTCTTTGCCTTTCTTCCTGTAATCCCGGATTTTGTCTCTAAGTTTGTCGATTTTCTCGTTGGCGGCATCGACCTTGTTTTGGTATCCGCGAATTTTTTCGTTTACCTTTTGGTAATCGGATTTCGATGGGGGCTTGGGCTTTTCCAGTTGTTGGTAATTTATATTGTTTGCGTAGGCACCAGCTTTCGGGGCCGATGAAACAGGCCCTATAGTTGTTGTTGGAGGGGGCTTTCCAGAAGATGAGTTATTCCCCGAATTGCGGAGAAATTTCCACGTTGCCCCGCCCCCCGCACTAAGAGTTGCTTTAGCATCCAAACCCAGTCCAATCGAAGCTCCAAAGCCATTGAAGGGACTCCATGAGACGCAACCGCCTACACCCAAGTGTAGGCATGCCTTTATTTTAGCATCAATTTCGCCTCCCCCGGTATTTGCAGCAGTGTCACCCTGTGAAAAATGGACGAAATCAAAATGGGTTCCAGGCAAGGGGGTGCCAATTTCGTAATTCCCTGAAACCGAAAACTCGTAGGATTGATTGTAACTCTCATCAGCATTAAACCCTCCTCCTGCCGAAATGCTGAAACCGGCCCCAGGGGAATAAAGATCAATTTCTCCTTTCAACGAGGCTGTTACAAGTCCGGTAGGGTCGATTCCTGAGAATGGGTTTCCATCCGCGTAGGAATAGAAGCTAGGTTTCCATCCTGCGCCGATATTCTTCACTGGGTCGGTTGCTAGGAAAACTCCGGCTTCCGCCGAGTAGTAGCGTGCCCGCATGAAATAGAGCCCCGGCATTTCCAGCATCACGCCCTGTGATCCCACGAACCGGAATGGATCGGAATCAGGTGCGCTATCCGCCAGATCAAGGCTACGACCATAAGGCGTGTAGGCATACTGGTTCACGGTTGCCGCGGCTCCATCCGTGGTCCGCACGACATTCCCCATGGCGTCGGAGTGGTAACAGGTCAGGGCACCCGAATTCGAAACCTTGAAGCAGAGGTCCGTCGCGTGAATATACCATGCTTTGATGTTTCCGGCGGTATCCGTGTCGCAGAGAATTCGTTCCATGCCACCGGCGAGGTCCAGGACGTAGCGGGTTTCGATGCCGTCGGCCTTGCGTGAGACCCGGCGACCAAGGGCGTCGTAGCGGTTTTCAATGTGACGGGGAGCCAGGCCGTTCTCCCAGTGGATCGTGGTCGTGCGGTTGTCCTCGTCGTAAGTGAGCGCATACGATTCGCCGGGAGCGGATGCCAGGGTCATGTTGCCGCTGTCGTCGTAGGTGTAGTTCATCACCTTCGGTACAGGTGGTTCCTCGTCGGTGCGGTCGATGAGCTTTCCTGCCGCCGTGAAGCGTGTTTTCTCGTCGTAATTGGGGGTGGCTCCCGCCTGCCAATCGAGCGTGTCCTGCTCCGAACCACCCACCTTGTTGCCGTTGCGGTCGTAGGCGTAGTCGAGTGCAATCAGGCTGGAGCCACCGCTGGTCTTGTAATCGAGCGTCTTGATCCGCCCGGAGTCGTCGAAGCCGTTAGTCTGGGTGATGCCATTCGGGTAGGTCCGACTGGTAATGCGGCCCTCCTTGTCATAGGTGAATGAACACGCGTAGTTCTGCGATGCTGAGTAAGCGAAGCTCAGTCCCTTGACGCGGCCCAACCGGTCGTAGGTTTGCGTGAGCACCTTTCCGCCGGGGTAGGTTTTGGTTTTGATCCGGCTGAGAACGTCATAGGAATAACGAACTGTTTTCGAGAACGTGTCGCGGCTTTCGACGAGGCGGTCGAGGTCATCGTAGTCCAGATAAAGTGCGGTGGATGGCTTGCCCGGTTGGGTGCGGATCACGCTGATCACGTTGTTGTTGTTGTCGTAGCCGAGCGAATTGATCCGGCCGGTTTGGAATTCGACAGAAGCGAGGCGGCCGACCTCGTCGTAGCTCAAGGTCCTGTGGGTGCCGTTCGGGTCGAGCTGGGTCTTGAGGCGGACGAGTGGATCGTAGGTGTATGTCCAGGATTTCTGATCCTGATTCAGCTCGGTCAGTCGCTCGTTGCGCGGGCCGTAGGTCATCACATAATGGCCATGAAGCGCGTCCTCAATGTCCAGGATGTTTCCAACGCCATCGTAATTATAAATCCAGCGGTAGCCCTCGGCGTCCGTCCAAGTCTTGAGGCGACTGCGTCCGTCGTAGGCGTGGATGGATGGATGGCCGTTGGGCGTCGTGACCACCTTGATCCGCCCCGCGGCGTCAAAGGACACTCCCTTGATGTTCCCTTCCGGATCGCGTTCGGCGACGACTCGGTCGAGCGCATCATAGGCTTTTTCCCAACGCTTCCCGAGCTTGTCGATGGAGGCGGTCTGGTTCCCGTTGGAGTCGTATTCGAAGGAAACAAAGTCGCTGTAGGGATCGGTTATCTTCACCAAGCGGCCATTGAGGTCGTAGCTGTTGGTGAATGCGTCTCGTTGGGTAGTCCCGTCGGACAGAACAGTAGGCCCAGTAGTCTTGGTAGGCTCGCCGAACGAGTTGAATTCGTAGTCCCATTGGTTTCCCAATCGATCCTTCATCCAGTCACGATCATCTGCGTTGTTGTAGTGGAAACTTGTCAGCAACCCATTCCCATCGGATTGCTCGGTCAGGTTGCCGTTGGCGTCGTAAGTCTTGGTGAAGATCCGCCCGATGGCGTCCTCAGTCCGGACGACCTGACCGTAGAGGTTGTAGGCGAGACGTGTTGGTTGATTGAGTGGATTGATTTCCTCAAGCGGCCATCCCAGTTCGTTGGGAGTGATCGTCCACGTGGCTTGCTGAGGCGTGCCGTAGGCGAGGGTGCGCGAATTCAAGAAGCCCCTCGAGTCGTAACCGAAGCGTGATTCGTGACCGTTCCCGTCCTTGGAGCTGGTTACCAGTCCTTTGCTGTCGTATATGTGCTCGGCCAGCGTGCCGATGTCGTCGATGTGGAAGCGCAGATTGCCTGCCGCATCGTAGGTGAAACGGTTTTCCCAGCCATTCGGAGCCTCTTCGGTCGCCGGCCGGATTTCCTTGGTGGGCTCGTTGTGAGGGATGCCCCCGGCGAGAACATGGTTGTATTCCCGGCGGGTCGTTCTTCCGAGCGGATCCGTTGTCGTCAGCACATTCGCCCGGGAATCGTAGGTCATCGTTGTCCGGTTTCCCTTCGAGTCTATGGCGGCGGTGAGATTGCCGGAATCGTCATATTCGAAGCCCGTCTGGAAACCCATGGCGTCCCTGTGATTCAGCACCCGGAGCTTGCGGTCGAAGGTATCCACCACGGTCCGATCATTGGCGGTATTCGGACTCGCAGCCGCCTGCCGGGTGGTGGTCATCTGCCGGAGGTTTGGCACGTTGTATTGGAAGGTGGTGATTCGATTCTCTCCGTCCACCTCCGAGGTCTTCCGACCGTATTTGTCATAGGAGACTTCGATGTCCCGAAGATTCCGTGGGTTTTTTACCAGATACAGCAGGCCAACAGGTGCGGCCGTGGTGTAGAGAAACTGCCAGCTCGTGGAGGCGGGAACTGTGTAGGCAGCGGGACCCGTAATGGACCGACCCGAAAGCCGGTTGTTGGCGTCATAGGTGAAAGTGACCGCCCACCCGAGGCCGCTCACGGATTGCAGGCGGTTCTGTGCATTGTAACTGAAATCCCAGATTCCGCCGGAAGTGTCGGTCACGGATTTGACCGCACCGGCTTTCTCTCCGGTTTCCCAGAACGAAACATCGAGGTGGTTGCCATTGAGATCCCTGATTTGCTTGAGACGTCCGGCGGTCGCGCCGTTCAGGTTGGGAGACCTGAAGTCGTAGATGAGACGCTCCGGGGTGATCCAACGAACGACGGCATTCGGATCCGAAGGTCCGGAACCGATGAACTCCAACTCTCCCCGATACTCCTTATGTCGGGGTTTATAGATCGATTTCCCATCCGCACTTCCTGCGTAGTCCCACGTCTCGATGCTCCCATCTGCGATCATCAACCCAAGGGCCTGTTGGGTTCCTCCAGGATTGAAGGCAAGGTTCGGCAGCACCCGGATCTCAAAGGAATGCCTCCAGCCCTCGCCCAAAGTGGCCGGCGCATAGGCGTCGAAATCCTGGAGAGGGACCTTATTGAACGCGTTTCCACTGCTGTAGCTGATTGCGAAATTGAAAGGGACACCGGGAGTCGGGCGCGAGAAAATCGTCTGACTCCAGTCGAAGCCACCCGCAAGGGGGCTGATCGTGTCCTTGCCGCCGTTCTTCGTAGAGTCGAACAGGGATTGCTCTCCGTCCCGGTTGGATTCCTCGAATCCAACGGTTCCCGATCCGGATTTGGTGGCGGGATTGGTTCCCGCGGCCGGACTTGCCGCGTGGTTCCGAAGATGGTTGGCCGGGTCGGCGGAGTATGCCAATTTGTAGTAACCCATCAATGAAGACCAGTCCCCGGGCAGGAGATCCTGAAAACGGTTGTCAGAGATGGTTGGCTGATCGAGGGCGTAGCGAAAGACCTGTGCCTCTTGCACCTCACCCCGGAGATACATTCCGGTGCCGATTCCACCGATCGACATGCCGTCGGTGGACTTGCTGTCGCCCACGGAAATCGCGTCAAAGAACACCCGGCGTCCGTCGACATACCCGGTCACCTGCGAACCATTGCGGACGACTGCAAGGTGATACCACCGTTCCAAGAACGGGCTTTGGACCAGCGATTTTCCGTAGTAACCGCCAGGACCTCGGGAACTGAATTCGATGTTTCCCGACGTGCTGCTCCAATAGATTGCATAGGAGTGATTCTCAACGAGCTGGTTGCTGGACCAGGTCCCGGTGTTCCGATCCGTGAGAATCATCATATTCTCGGTGAGGTTCACGCCTGTTGGGATGCTGAACTTGATCCAGCAGGAAACCGTGAGCGCATTCGATGCGGCATGCCAGGTGAGAGACTGAGTCGTATCTGCCACTGAGAGGCGGGCCGCGCCATCGAAGGTTGCGGTGGTTCCGATAGACGGGGCTCCGGCGACGAGAATGCCGACTAGGGACAGAATGTGGCGACGCATGTTCATAATCAGGGAAGCTCGGCCATTTGTTTCACATTGTTGCAGCGGGAGATTCGAAATCCATCCGATCCGGGCACGAGCACGACCTCTGCCGTCACCCCATTGCGGTCCATGCGGAATGCAAAGCTGTCGTCGGCACGGGCACCCGCGGATTCCGCCCATTTCGCGGCGGATTCGGGAAATACCTCCTTCAACGGTCCGAAGCGGGCGGATTGCTTCAGTTCCCGGATCCCTTCTTTGGAGAGTTCTTCGCGAAGAACCTCCCGCAACCACTGGTCACACTCTGCCTGGGATTTGGATTTGGCAACCTCAGGCAGAACGACAAGCTCACGAGGTATGGTTCGATTGGAATCAGTGATGATTTCCTCAAGTTGTGCCAGAGCATTCAGCGACTGCCGTTTTGAATCGCCTGATTTCCACCAGAGGACCGTGCAACCAACTGCGACTGCGAGCAAAGCAATCAACAGCTTTATGCGCATGGAGGAACCCGGCCGCCGATCATTCATGGGGAGGAATATTGAAGTTCGTGACGATGATTCGGATCAGGACTAATCCTGATTTTTTTCAAGTATTGTCTCGAATGGAGAGCAGCTGACAATCCAAATCAGACAGCAAATTCAGCGGGGGAATTCGCAGAAAATGCTATGTTCTGAGAGCCGCTAACGAGGTTATGGCGCAGGCGCGTCATACGGCAGCCCGTAGTAGAGGAACACGTCCCGGGTCCGGTTGTAGATGTCCATCTCACTCATCCCGGCGCGCTCCATCATCGCGTTGAGCGGGCCGAAGTTTTTCTGAATGAAATGGATCAGGTCCATCGGATCGTATTCCACCTTCGCCAGAGGTTCGCCCGCGCGCTTGTAGCCGCTGAGGTTGGGCAGCAGGCAGAGCGTCATCATCTGGAGCGTCTCGGTGCGGAGGTCGCAGAAGAAAAACCAGTAGGGCCACACGTTGTGGAAGTGCTGGTAGAACTTCCGGATCTCCGGGATGGCGTAGAGTTCCTGTGGGTCGTCGTTCCATCCATCAACCATGAACTGGAACTTGTTCATCATCGCCGCGAGTTCCGGGCCTTCCGGCAATTCGGCTGAAGGGCCGAACCGCTTCAGAAAATGCGCGATCTTGCGCTGGCGCACTTGCTCCTTGCTGAAGATCACGACCACGGCATCGTTTTCCTGGATCATGGTTGTCGAAAGGTTCGGAAATTCATCTGCATGGACCGGGAAGGGAGAAACACCGGAATGGCGACAGCCTAACGGGCACCCGCGGGGGATGGCCAGCGAATCCGCCGGACTTGCCATGGATCAGGCATACTGCCAGTTTCCGTCCGGGCGCAGTCGCGTCTGAATCCGAGCCACCATGCCATTCTCTCCCGAAGTCCAGCAACTCATCCAGCAGATCGAAGACTCCTCCGGTCTGCCGGTCCACATTGCCGAGGAACCGGGCATGAGGCTGCGGGCAACCGTGATACAGGCCCGCCGCGGCGCTCCCGCGCACTTGGTCCGCTTCAAACCCGGATCGGGTAATCTCGACTACCTCGTCGCGAGTCAGTTGGGCTTTCTGTGCCGTACCTTGTCGCTGCCTTCGGAAGAACGCTGGGAGATCGGCGCGACCAAGGCCGAGCAGGATGCTGGTATCCGCGCCATGGGTCTGGACGTTTTCAACGACGATTTCGCCCGGGCGATGATCGGGCAAATCAGCACCCAAACCCGGTCCTATCCGGTCGGTTTGCGGGTGGACACATGGCTGTGGCACGATTTCCCGGGTTTGCGCACCCAACAGGAATCTGAGATCCGCTCGCAGCTCGCCGAAAACCAGCGTGCCCTGGCTCCGGAAATCCGCGGCAAGTTTCCGAAAGGCATCGTGGATGCCAACACCTCGATGAACGCGGCGTTCGCGTCCTACTGGGCGGGGATGCTGGGTGACCCCCGCTTCAACATTCCCTTCACCGCGCTGGGATACAAGGGGATCGCCGACAAGCTGCTCGCCGTGCTGGGCGACGTGCCAGCGGATCCAACGGGCGACCGGACGTTGGTCGAACGCTGGGGCGATCTCCTCGGACTGACCGGGGCCCACCATTTCACTCTCCAATCCAAGCAGGCGGACTGATGGCTGACTCACCCCACGACATCCAGTTTTCACTCGCCGAGTTTGACCGTTCGCAGTTGCCGGAAGGGCAGCGCAATCTCGAAGGCGACGCGTTCCGCGATGCTGTGCGCGAGCATCTCGCTACGCAGTTTGTGGGGCAGGGAGGCGCGGCGGAAATCGCCGTTACCCACGACCGGGTGATCATCCGCTGGAAAGAAGAGGCGACTGCCACCACGATCACCGAACAGGGAGCGGCCCACCTGCGGGAGGGCGACAGCGGCAAGGGAGTTGCCCTGCTGCGGCTCGCTCTGGACCGCAATCCCGACGATGCGGATGCCTTGCTCAACCTCGGCATGGCTCTCGGCGATCAGGGCGAGACGTATGAAGCCATCGACCTGCTGGAACGGTTGATCACCTTCCATCCCGGAAATCCGGGCGCTTGGACCGCGCTTGGCGTGGCCCGCGGCCGGGCCGGACGGTGGGACGAGGCTATCTTGGCCTTCCGGCAAGCGGTGGCACGGAATGCCCAGGACGGACTCGCCCGCAAGAACCTCGGTGCGGCCCTATCCCAAGTTGGCAGGCTGGAAGAAGGACTGGTTCACCTCAAGGCTGCTGTCGTCCTACTTCAGGAGGATCCGCAGGCGTGGCTGAATCTTGCCATGAATCTTGAACAGGCCGGTGAAATGACTGAGGCGGAGATCGCTTACAGCCGGGTGATCGCCCTCGATCCCGGAGGATCGCTTTCCGAGAAAGCAGAGCTGGGGCGCAACCGAATCACTGGTCTGAAACTTCGTTCCGGAGTGCTGGGGCTGCGTCAAGATGTGGTCGATTTCTGCCGCGAAGCGCTGAGCTTATTCGCCGCACTGCCGGACGAGGAGGTGAAGCGCATCACCCTAGAGATCGGCATGCTGGGTTCCAAAGGGCTTGCCGTCGAGAACCCTGCGTCCCGCTACATCCTGCGCAACCTCCCCGGTAAATTCTCCGGCCTCCAGCTTCTCTGCATCGAATACGTCGGATTCAAGATGATTGACCCGTCGGTAGACATCGGTTTCGACATCGCCGGAGAGTATGCGGAGGCGTTGAAAAGCACCTCCTGACAGCGGGCAATCGAGACTTCTCAAAGTCTCTTGGCATCTCGGCGGACAGGCAGTCTCGCTCAGCGGCACGGACAGAAAAGAGCATTTTTGCCCTAAATGACGCCCAGAGAACGACTGTCGGCAATTACCCAAGGGAAAATGCCTCCCAATTGCTTCTTGCCCGTAATTTATGTCCGTTATTGCCGAGGTTTCCGCGGTCATGTGCGGCATTATCCTCGCTTAATGCCGGTTTGCTCTTCCTACCATCGGGCCTGGCTCCGATTCCGGGGTGTCGGGGCGGAGCCCTAACGCAGGGAGGAACCGCCGACGGGCGGAGGGCGGCACGCCCATGCCTCGCATTCGTAGAGCCCTCGGAGAGCTGGACCATCATATTGCGAGATCCATGCCTGTTAGGCGGTCGCGCAATATGTGGTCTAGTCCGGAATTGAGCTACCGTTTCAATACCGGAGCCGAGGCATCGGTCCGCTGGTATGGCGGCGCTTGGTTGGTT